>JAAYCK010000121.1 GCA_012729835.1 Syntrophomonadaceae bacterium | reverse complement strand
TTCATATTGCGAGTCGACCTCTTAGTGACAATGACAATCGAACTCGTGCCATGGTAAAATTATGCATTAGAACCGCAAGAAGTATTCATTTATTGTGGTGCGCGCAGCGCGTGAGAATTGCGAGGAGTGTAGCGACGCGGCAATCTATACTGGCCTGACAGGGGAAGATTGCTTCGCTGCGCTCGCAATGACACGCTTAAGTTTAACGCCCGGCAGCCCGGCCCTGTAATTGCTGCGAAAACTCGCATCCTTGTCATTGCGAGGAGTGTAGCGACGCGGCAATCTATACTGGCCTGACAGGGGAAGATTGCTTCGCTGCGCTCGCAATGACAAAAAAAGGGCGCTCGCAATGACAAAAATGGGCGCTCGCAATGACAAAAAAAGGGCTCTCGCAATGACAAATTGAGAGGACTCGTGCAATATTAAATAAGATATTTTGCATGACATAGCGGAAAGCTTGTGTCTCTTACTCTGGAATAAACGTTTAACTGCCAACGCTAAGTGATTAAGGAGCAGGTCATGAAAATTGCCCTTTCGGGTTATTACGGTTTTGACAATGCCGGCGATGAAGCCTTGCTATCAGCGATAACCTCAACTATACAGCAGCAGGAAGCGGATTGTGATTTCGTAGTCTTTTCCGGCCAGCCGGATCATACCATCCAAATGCACGGAATCCGGGCCGTGTACTACATGAATCCTCTGACTATGATTAAGGAATTAGCCGGCACCGATCTCCTGATCAGCGGCGGCGGCAGCATATTCCAGGATGTCACCAGCTCTCGTTCCCTGGCTTATTATATCGCCGTGGTCGCGCTGGCCAGGTCCCTGCGCGTTCCAGTGATCTTTTATGCACAGGGGGTAGGCCCGATTAACCGTCCTTTTAACCGTTATCTGATGCGTCTGGTTGCCAATCGGGTAAATATGATCACCGTTCGCGATGAGGATTCCGCACAATACTTGAAAGACCTGGGCATTACCCGCCCCCCGGTCACCATCACTGCCGACCCGGTTTTTTCCCTGCAGCCAGGCAAATCCGAAAGAGAAAAGGCCCGATTCATTTTGGACCAGGCCGGGCTATCGGACAGACCTCAGGTAGGAGTAGCTCTACGCAACTGGTCAGCTCTGGACTTCCGCATGAATGATCTGGCCCGCTTGCTGGATGAATTTGCCCAACAGGGATATCGGGTAGTGTTTATTCCGTTGGCCTTCCCCGAGGATGTGGAAGCAGGACGGCGGGTGGCCGCTCTGATGAAACAGGAGTCCTGCTGCCTGGAGCAACAGTTCACTAGCCTGGAACACCTGGCTCTCATCGGCCAAATGGATCTTATGATCGGCATGCGCCTGCATGCCCTGATTTTTGCTGCCAACCAGGGAGTTCCCTTCGCCGGCATCTCATATGATCCCAAGATCGATGCCTTTTTGCAGCAGTTCTCCCTGGATCCCTTGCCTGATGATCTACCCGGCATGCGCCAGGCCGTACAAGACCTGCTGGGAGATGGGGAAGCACGAAGCATCATTGAACAAAAAGCCGCGAAAATGAGATCTAAGGCTGAGGAAACCGCGCTTTTGGCGCTTAAACTCTTGAAAAAAAGACCGTCACACTCGTGAGTTTATTCATTATTGTATGCTTGATAAAGGCGGGCACCATCTCTCCCACCCGCAGAAAGGAACACTATAATATGAAGACTAAGTACAGAACCACCACCATAATACTTATTATTACAATAATAGTGGGAGCATGGAGCATTCCTGCCGGAGCTTCGCCCCCGCTCAAGGATTCATATATTATCAACGGAGTAAGCTCTTCCAGTATGGCTCATAAGCCCGGGGACGATTTCAAGGTCATAAGTTCCTTAGGTGATGGCTACAAGCGTTTATACGATTACCCGATGGGCTATTCCATAGACTATCCGGTCCCCATGCAGGTGGATTGTTCCTTTTCTCCGGTAAAAACTGTACTTGCCTCAGCAGATACCAGCCTGGACATCTATTATGATAACTTTACTGGTACGGTACATAACCCCGCCGGGTACATAAAATACAGCCGGGGATTTCTCCAGAACAAGGCCCTTTACCAGGTGGATCTGGACAGAACACTGTCTATCGACGGCTACAGTGTCGATCTTCTGCAGTGGCACAGGCCGAAAATACTCAGTCTGGCTAATGATAGAAATTATTACCTGCATGCTATCTTTGTCAAAAATCAGCAGGAGGTGCTGACTCTCTTATTGAAGTCCTCGCAGCCCATAGATATGGATACCTGGATGCGAGTAATAAATAGTGTTTCTTTTATTCCCAAAGAGGGCAATCCCGCCCTGAAGCAGTCTTACTCCAGGCCGGATCGGCCGGTGTCTCAAGAAACTCAGGCCCTCTTTGACCAATACTTCTCGGAAAACGCTTCCTTGAGCTGGGGTATATATGAGTATTCTGCCATCAACGGCCTATATGATTTGAATAGGCTGGAAAACCAGTTGGGCTACCGTTTTCACTTCTTAGTATGGTATCAGAGTCTGGGCAGTGAATTTCCTCGGGCTCTGGCTAATCAGGCTTATGAACAGGGAAAATACCTGGAGCTTACCATGGCTACCTGGGACCTGGCCCCGGGAGCAGATAACAGATCGGTCACCTATGATGTTCTAAACGGGAAATACGATGCCTATCTGAGCGATTACGCCCGAAAAGTAAAGGATTTCGGCCACCCTCTGCTCTTTCGTCTTAACAATGAGATGAACGGGGACTGGTGTGCCTGGTCCGCCTATTATGCCTCCACGGATACCGAGCTATTTTGCGCGATGTGGCGCCATATTTACGATATATTTAAGCAACAGGGGGTCGATAACGCTCTCTGGGTATGGAACCCCAATGATCAATCTTTCCCGGGCTTTAAATGGAACTCTTACCTGAATTATTTTCCAGGCAGTGCTTATGTGGATATAATCGGTCTTACCGGTTACAACACCGGCACCTACTACCCCGGCGAACGCTGGCGGGATTTTAGGTCGATATATGCCCCGCTGTATCATGAATACAGCCTGGTTTTTGATTATCCCTTCATCATTACTGAATTCGGCTGCAACTCAGTGGGCGGGGATAAACCTGCCTGGCTCCAGGATATGTTCAGGCAGATCGGTAGCTATAAGAAAATCAAAGCGGCTATATGGTTCAATGGGATTGATGTGGATGCAGCGGGCCAACCTGCTCGTATATACCGTCTGGACGAGAACAAAGCCGTTATGGAGCAATTCGCCCAGGGGCTGAAAAACAGTAAGTGAAATTGTTAATTATGAATTTTTAATTTTGAATTAATGTGGAAATGCTTCGCATTTCATTAATTATTTTGCACCCGGAGGGTGCACACCTTAATTAAAAATTAAGAATTAAGAATTCAAAATTCGAATCATAATCTGTGTCCATCTGTGTTCATCTGTGGCTAAATAATGTTCCTGACCCAGCTAAGAGAGGGGCGCAGCGACGCGGCAATCTAAAACGTATGACGGAGGATAGATTGCTTCGCTGCGCTCGCAATGACAAAATAATAGGGCTCGCAATGACAAAATAATAGGGCTCGCAATGACAACTAATCTTTATTCTGTCTTTGCGAGGACCCGGCACTCAGAGAATCCAAATATAAACGACTTACCTATTATGCATTACTTTAATAGACTGAACTATTTAATTGAGTACCGGGGACGCGGCAATCCAAAAAGTCAATCAATTCATCAGCAAAGGACGGGCTATGGCTAACGAGGGAAGGAAAACCGGGAAAAACTTCATTATCGTATCGATGACCATATTTATATCCAAAGTGCTGGGGTTCGCCCGCGATATCGTTATTGCCTCCACTTTCGGCACTTCCTTGCTGACCGATGCCTTTCAGGTGGTTTTCGGTTTTCCCAGCCTGCTCTTCACCAGTATCGGTACAGCCCTGTCGTCGGTCAATATCCCGGACCTGACTTACTATATCAACCAACGCAGCCAGGAGGAACGCAACCAGTATATCTTCAACCTGCTGGCCCAGGTCACCATAGTATGTACACTGGTATCGATAGCAGGCATCCTTTTAGCACCGGCTCTGACTCAATTATGGGGACTGGATGCCAGCGTGTACGGTGTCACCCTGACTCTTACCCGTATCATGATGCCTACCCTGCTCTTTGTCAGTTTGACATATATCGCCACCGGGATACTGCAGGTACACGAACATTTCCTGCTGGCCGCCGCCATCAGCATTCCCTTTAACCTGTTGATCATCACCGCCCTGATCGTCAAACGGGCAGACATAGTTTTTCTGGGCTATGTCACCACGGCTGGCTGGCTGCTGCAGTTCCTTATACAAGTGCCCATGCTGCGCCGCCATCAATATCGCCTGACCTGGAAGGTCCGTTTTGCTGACCGGCATACCCGCGCCATCTTCCGGCAATTGCTGCCTATTCTTCTGGGTAACTCCCTGCTGCAATTATGCCTCATTATCGATCGCAGCTTTGCCACCCATCTGCCTGAAGGCACAACGGCGGCACTGGCCTTTGGCAGCACCCTTTTTGTTACTATCACCAGTATATTCATCGTGGCTATGTCCAGCGTGGTTTTCCCCCGCTTGTCCGCTTACTGCCTGGAGCTGAACTATCAGGAAATCCGCTCGCTCATTGGCTATATCTTTCGCACCCTTATCTTCATCCTGCTGCCCTATCTGATCCTGGTGGCTACCTATAATCGTGAGATCATCTCCCTGCTCTATGAACGCGGAGCCTTTACCGCCGACTCCACCACTATGACAGCCCTGGCTTTCCTGTTGTACAGCCTGGCGGTGCCTGGCTATGCCTGCCAGGAAATCTTCAATCGCCTGTATTATGCTTTGAAAAACTTCAAGGTTCCCATGGCTGTCAGTCTGTTCTGTCTGGCATTAAAAGTTATACTTGATCTGATATTATATAAAACATCCGGTATAACTGGCATCAGCCTGTCCACGGCTTTTTGCCTCTTGCTCTACGGTGTTATAATGGGTTTTATGATCAGGCGGGACATAGGGGCCCTGCCGGTGAGAGAGATCGCAGCCTTCACCCTGCGTTTGCTCCTGCCCACGGCTGGAATGCTGGCAGTTATCATCGCCTTTCATTTCCTGCCCGGCAGTTCTACCCGACTATTTTTCCTGCTGCCCCTGTGCTGCAGTGGCATAGTATACCTGGCTCTGGCCTGGCTGACCGGTCTGATACCGAAAACAAGATAGATGTTGTGTAATCACTTATTTATTTGGGGGTAGGGTTGATGAATGTAAATGTAAAACGGCTACTATGGATCCTGCTGGCAGTCACTCTGGTTTTGTCCTGCAGCGGTGCTTATCTGCGTCTGACCAATGAGAAGAACAACAAAACCGTAGTTACTGCTGTTGATTATCTGGAGCTGCAGAAGATGGCAGACTCTGCCGCCATGGATCTGGAGCCCATCCTGGACCGCCTGCAGAAGGCCGGTATCAATACCCTGGGTATAAAAGAACTGAGCCTGCGCCAGATGGCCTATAATGGTCAGGTATACTTGGCCCCTCTCGGTCAATTCATGTCCCTCAACCAGTTGTACCAACCCCAGATATGGAAAGATTGCGCAGAGGCCACGGCTGGCAAACAAGTGGGACCGGACAAGCTGGTTGTGACCAGTGATCAGCTATCCACTATATCTTTCCTGCGCACCCGGCTGAGTCATCGCTTCCTGCCCGAACAGATCATCGAGTTCACCAGCTCAGGAAAAACCTTTTTCATACTCAACGCTGAACTGGTACAGTTGGACAAACCCAAGGACACGGTTAACAAGCAAAACACCGCATTTCAGGAGACCGACGCCCGGCTGGGGTTTGACGACCAGTTGATATCTCATTTGAAAGCTCGTGGGTTCAGTATTATTCTCCGCCCTGACAACAACACCGCCGCCAACCTGGCCTACTTGAAGGAATATGAAAAGGCCATCCGCGATAATGATGTGGAAACTATCATCTTTGCGAACGAGGTGAGCGGAGCTCCCGACAACCTGGGGCCTATCGAGAAAATCGTAGAGCAGAACAACATGACAGTAGGTATTATCGAGACTTCAGTACAGCTCAAGTATGTTGAACAAAAGGGCTTGACCCAACTGATACAGGACACCAATTATCCTATTAACCGCGTATATTCCAGTACCAATGATGAATATGTCCAGGAAGCCAGCGAGAGATACTATCGCTGGGTTCGTGCGGTGGTGGATCGCAGCAATCGCATATTGTATGTAACCCCCTTCAAGGACGCCAAGCTGAACTACTCGGAAAATATGGAGAACACCCTGCAAATGCTGGAGCGTTTCCAGTCGACCATCCAGGAAATGGGCTTCGATACCACCGGCGGCTTGCAGCGTTTGAATCCTGAAGTGCCGGGACGCTGGCACTATCTCATGGTTTCGCTCAGTCTCCTGTTCGGAGTGCTGCTGTATCTGGCCTACCTGGCCCGCCCCTCATTGAAGGTTATGGCGATGCTGTTTATAGTCGGTCTGACCGGCTGTCTGGGAGCTAACCTGATCCTATCCCGGGACTTCTCTCAGTTATATGCCTTGGCTGCGGCCATACTGTACCCAACCCTCTCGACTCTTATGCTTCTGATATATCTAAGGGATAATCCCCATCATTCACTTATCATCAAGATGTTTTGCAGCCTGGCTATAATCTTGGTCATTAATATGGCCGGTGCCTTTACGGTAGTCACCAGCATGGCCGATATCCGCTATATAATGAATGTGGAATTCTTCCGGGGTGTAAAACTGGCTTTCCTGGTACCGCTGCTGCTGTTCATACTCAATTATTTTGTGGTATTTTCCGGAGACGACGGCTTCCGGCAGCGGGTAATGGAGGTGCTGAAGATGCAACCCACCTACCTGGCTTTGCTCGCCTTCCTGATAGTGGGAGCGGCTGGTTATTATTATCTAGTCCGCAGCGGCAACACCACGGCTGCTCAGATATCTACCCTGGAGCTTAGATTCCGTGAGACCCTGGAGACCTGGTTCATGGCTCGCCCGCGTTTTAAGGAGTTCCTGATCGCTTATCCGGCACTCTTTGCCATGGTATATCTCTATCACCGTTACAAACACGACTTTATACTGCTTATGCTCGGTCTGGGGGTAGTGATCGGCAGCGTTTCGATGGTCAACAGCTTTTGTCATGGGTTCACCGCCATCACGGTATCAGCAAGCCGAACGGTAGGGGGGCTGCTGGTAGGCATGGTAACTGTAGCAGGTACCCTGATCGGCATCTGGATACTGGAGCAGATCTGGAAACGGATCATTTCGGTAAGATAAGCACAAAACGCCGTCTCCCGTTTTTCAGAGAGGCGGCGCGGGATGTTGCTAAAGTACTCATAAGCAACAGTATAATGAGCGTAAAAGATTGCCGCGTCGCTTCGCTCCTCGCAACGACAAGTAAGTGAATTTTCGCAGCAATGACAAGGCGGGGCGGTAATCCTTTATTGTGTCATTGTTATGAATACTTCTACTTTCGGGCCGCACTAAACTAAGGGTGGTGGTTATTAACACCCAAAAAATCTCAGGTTGAGAGAATATTGATTAGGCAGTCAATGAAACGGGAATTGACACAC
>JAAYCK010000120.1 GCA_012729835.1 Syntrophomonadaceae bacterium | reverse complement strand
GATCGCCTTACACATCAAGGGAAAGGCCAATCTTTCGATAAGAAAAACCCGTAATTTATTGGGGATAACACGAGGCAGCATCCAGTATTTAAGTAAAAAACAACAATAAAAAGATGACAAGAGAACCGTCCCCTTGTCAACGGTCCCCTTGTCAACGTCCCCTTGTCAACGTAAAAAGTAATTCTCAGTAAACTTGTAAGCATATTTATCACTATGGCGGTGGGCTGTCCCTTTAGGAAATCGCCCGGATGACAAGGGGACGGTTCTCTTGTCACGCCGGCATAAATTACCATCACTTTTGGCGTAAGAACTTCGTCCAATTTAAGTATTTATAAACAAAATACTTACGGAGGTTAACATATGCGGAAGATAACCCTGCTTGCATTTATTATGTTTTTGAGCGTTTCGCTCTTAGGCTGCGGCGCCGGGACCAAACAAGGCCAGGTCAACGATTCGCCGGAGCGGGCCAAGGCTGTGGAGAAGCAGGTTGTTGCCGGTCAGGTCGAAGGCTTCGGCCAGCAACTGGCGATGGTCTCCTTGACGGCACCCAGTGATACTGTAGCCAAAGATATGATGAAGTATTACAGTCCGTATGTTTCATCACAGCTCATAAACACATGGGCGAAAGATCCGCTTAATGCGCCGGGCAGGCTTACATCAAGTCCCTGGCCCGACCGCATAGAAATTCAGAGTACAACCAGAATCTCTGCCGATAATTATAAGGTTGATGGAAATATAATCGAAATCACCAGTAGCGAAAAATCAACCGGTAAGGCGGCTGCCCAACGTCCGATTACTCTCCAGGTTAAAAAGATAAATAATCGCTGGCTGATCACTGAGGCCATCGTGGGGAACTATCAGGCGGAGAACCATGCCCTCACCTATACCAACACCCAATATGGTTTCAGTTTTTCCCTGCCGGCCACTTGGAAGGGGTATACGATTGTAAACAGTGAGTGGCAGGGGTTGGCTATTGACGGTCCTAACAGCGGCAAACCGGTGGAATCCGGCCCGATCATTTCCATTAGACACCCGCTATGGACGGCCCAACAGCCGCGGCAGGATATCCCCATTATGATTTTTACCACCAGCCAGTGGGATTCGCTGAAGAAAGAAAATTTCCATATTGGCGCCGCGCCTATAGGCCCGAGCGAGTTAGCTAATAACAGCCGTTATGTTTTTGCCCTGCCGGCCCGGTATAATTTTGCCTTTCCCACCGGATTCGAAGAAGTGGAAAGCATCCTGGCGGCCAAACCGCTGAAACCGATCCAGTAAAAAGCTATAGAACAATAAATATGCACGATCTCCGGCGCGCCAGTGGTAGATTAATAAACCTCCAGAATCAGGGTTTTTAAGGTGCAAATCTGGTTGTTCTCTTGATAGCTATCGCAGGGTCTGAGAAGTATACAGTATATATTGCATTAACCCATTGCAGAACTCTAGGCGGATTAATATAATAGCCGTATAACATAATAAAAAAGAAGGATGACGGTGTCCGTGGTTAGCCTGTAATTTCCGGCTATACTATGGGCACCTATTTTATTTAAGGCAGGTGATCCCGATGTGAGCCAATTAACTATATTAGTCGGAGATAGCAATGACAGCAGCCGACGGAGGCTTAAAGAGTTGCTGAAAAGTTCCGGCTATCTGGTAGAGGCCGAAGCAGCTAATGCCCCGGATCTATTAAGAAAAGCTCGGACAACATACCCGGATTTGGTCATTATTGATTCCAGTCTAAAAGGGGGAAGCATGCAAGAGATAGCGGGAATAATTGAAGGAGACGAAATCAGCAGTGTATTATTGCTGGTGCAGGAACCAAAATACAAGTTTCCCGACAGTATTGCACAGATTCAAAAACCTTATTCCGATGAGACTTTGCTAACGGTGATCGAAGTGCTGTTTCTATATAAAAACCGGCTTTGTGATGCCAAGCAGGAGATTAATGTTTTAAAAGATCGCCTCCAGACTCGTAAAGAGATTGAAAGGGCCAAAGGGATTTTAATGAAACACTTTGGCATTGACGAGGCTGAAGCCTATCGGGAGATGCAAACCGAAAGCATGAAACGCAGCATTCCTATGAAAGAAATAGCTCAGGCTATCCTGGCTGCTTATGAACATTAAAAACTATTGGAGGAGAGATGAAAATGCATGATAAAAAATTAGAAATCATTAAGAAGGTTAAAGAAAATGATGTTAGGTTTATCAGACTGCAATTTACCGATATTGCCGGAGTTATGAAAAACCTGGCCGTACCTATAAGCCAGTTGGAAAAAGCTTTAGATGGCGAGATCATGTTTGATGGGTCTTCTATTAATGGTTTTGCCGACATTTCCGAATCTGATATGTATATGGTTCCTGACTTGGATACCTTTGTGATCTTTCCCTGGAGGTCTGCCAATGGCAAAGTAGCTCGTCTGATCTGTGATATTTATTTGCCGGATGGCACCCCTTTTCCTGGATGTCCGCGCAATAATCTGAAGCGTGTGTTAAAAGAAGCGCATGATCTTGGCTATAGCATGAATGTTGGCCCGGAAGCCGAATTTTTCTTGTTTCTTTCGGATGAAAAAGGGCATGCCACTACCCAAACTCAGGATGATGCCGGTTATTTCGATTTAGCGCCCATAGATCTGGGTGAAAATGCCCGCCGGGACATGGATTCCACCTTGGAAGAGATGGGATATGAGATAGAAGCCTCTCATCACGAGGTAGCACCAGGACAGCATGAGATTGATTTCAAATACGGCAATGCCCTGCATGTAGCAGATGCCATCATGACCTTTAAGCTGGTAGTACGTTCTATTGCGCAGCGTCATGGTCTGCATGCCTCTTTTATGCCCAAACCGATATTCGGAATTAACGGTTCTGGTATGCATACCCACCAATCGCTGTTTAAGGACGGTCAGAACGCTTTTTATGATCCCAATGGCCCAGATCAGTTGAGTGATACCGCCAGGTATTATATGGGCGGCATTCTCGAACACGCCCGGGCTTTCACTGCGCTCACTAATCCGACGGTAAATTCCTATAAACGGCTGGTGCCAGGTTATGAAGCTCCTGTCAACATTGCCTGGTCTGGAGCCAACCGCAGTTGTCTGGTAAGAGTTCCGGCTAAACGCGGTGTGAGCACCCGCATCGAAGTGAGAAATCCGGATCCCTCCTGTAATCCTTATCTGGCTATGGCAGTAATGCTGACGGCGGGCCTGAATGGCATCAAGAACCAGATTGAGCCTCCGGCAGCGGTTGATCGTAATATCTACAAAATGGAGGATGAAGAACGGGCAGCCCTGGGTATCGGCAGTCTTCCCGGTAATCTGCTCGAAGCAATTCATGAGTTGGATCAGAGTGAACTAATCAAAGGCGCCCTGGGACAGCATATATATGAAAAATTCCGGGTTGGCAAACTTGAGGAATGGAATGAATATAACATGCAAGTAACCGCATGGGAAGTAACCAAATATCTAACCAAGTTTTAGAATTTCTTTGATAAATATTATGGTTGCCCCTAAGACATAAAACTTAGGGGCAACTTATGTAAATTTAGTGCCGGGATTAATCGACCAATGAGGGTGATTATGATGAATATAGATGGGTTACCAGCAAAACAAGGATTGTATGATCCGTTATTTGAGCATGACGCTTGCGGTATGGGATTTGTAGCCCATATTAAGGGTTATAAGTCTCACCAGGTTATTGAGGATGCCTTGACCGTATTGGAAAACCTCAGCCACCGAGGCGCGAGTGGCGCAGATGAGAATACCGGCGATGGTGCGGGTATTTTGCTCCAGATACCGCACGATTTCTTTAAGAGAGAATGCGGCGTGTTAGGATTTGATCTGCCCGAACCAGGTGATTATGGGGTGGGCATGATATTTGCCCATCGCTACGATGATTTTCGCAATACTCAAATGCAGACTTTTGAACAGATTGTAAATGAAGAAGGTCAGAGGATTCTAGGATGGAGAGAAGTCCCCATCGATAAAACCGCCATAGGTGAAACCGCCAAGTCAGTAATGCCTCGTTTCATGCAGGTTTTTATTGCCCGGGATGCAGCGGTCTCTGATCCTATGGACTTTGAAAGAAAGCTCTATATCATCCGTAAAAGAGCGGAAAAAACCATAATTCCTATGTGCGAAGTTAAGGGCGGCACCTTCTATGTTGCCAGCCTGTCATCCAAAACCATTGTATATAAAGGAATGCTTACAGCTGAGCAGCTGCGAAACTTTTACCTGGATCTGTCTGATCTCGATTTTGCATCATCTCTGGCTATGGTGCATTCGAGATTCAGCACCAACACATTCCCCAGTTGGGAGAGAGCTCATCCCAACCGTTATATAGTGCATAACGGTGAGATCAATACCATTCGCGGTAATGTCAACTGGATGAAGGCCCGCCAAAAGGTGATTGATTCCCCCTTATTTGAAGATATCACGAAAGTATATCCTATCATCGACGACACCGGCAGCGATTCCGCTATGTTTGACAACTGCGTGGAATTCTTGCACCTTACTGGCCGGTCGCTGGCCCATGCTATGATGATGATGATTCCTGAACCCTGGGAAAAAAATGAACATATATCAGCCGAGCGGCGAGAATTTTATAAATTTAATAATTTTATCATGGAGCCCTGGGATGGTCCCTCTGCTATCGCTTTTTGTGACGGAACACTTATTGGCGGCATCCTTGATAGAAACGGCTTACGCCCGGCCCGTTATTATGTAACCACCGATGAGCGCGTAATTCTGGCCTCCGAGGTCGGAGTAATTGACATAAAGCCAGAACACGTCAAATATAAGGGCCGTCTGGAACCAGGCAAAATGCTTCTTATCGATACCGAAGCCCAAAGAATTATTAGTGACGATGAAATCAAACAAAGTGTGGCCCGACTGCATCCTTATAAGGAATGGAACCAGCAGCACATTGCCAATCTGGCTGAATTCCCTAGCGTTACACCGGCTGAAAGCAGTGATAATCGTAACCTGTTGGTTGAACAAAAGGCCTTCGGATATACTTTTGAAGACATTTATATGACTATTCAGCCCATGGCGCTACAAGGTTTGGACCCGGTAGGATCCATGGGTATGGACTCTCCGCTGGCCGTGCTTTCCGAGCAGCCGCAAATGCTTTATTTATACTTTAAGCAGCTCTTTGCTCAGGTTACCAACCCGCCCATTGATGGAATCAGGGAAGAAATTGTTACCTCCAGCAGCCTGCCTTTAGGCAGTACCGGTAATCTATTGGATCCTCACCGAAATAATTCAGCCTGTATTTTAATGGAGCATCCTATCTTAACGAACGAACAATTACAAAGTCTTAAGAATTTAAATAACGAACGCTTTAAATCAGCCACAATTTCCATCCTCTATCAAGTCTCCGCTGGGGCTGTGGCTATGAATAAAGCATTGGAGCGAATTTTTCGCGAGGCTGATAGAGCTATTGAAGCAGGAGCTAATATCATTATCCTGTCAGATCGGGGTGTAAACGAAACGATGGCACCTATCCCGGCACTGTTGGCTTCATCTGGATTGCACCATCATTTGATCAGACGAGAGATCAGGACCAAGGTGGGTATCGTTTTGGAATCGGGAGAGCCACGTGAAGTCCATGATTTTTGTACCCTGGTGGGGTATGGAGTTACTGTAGTCAATCCCTACCTGGCCCTGGACACCATTCGCCAACTGCATGAACAAGATGGATTGCAGGGACTTAGTTTTGCAGCAGCCCAGCAGAATTATATAAAAGCTTCGGTTAAAGGAATGCTTAAAGTTATGACCAAGATGGGCATCTCTACCATGCGCAGCTACCACGGGGCCCAGGTGTTTGAAGCCGTAGGATTAAAGAAAGACCTGGTAGACAGGTATTTTACCATGACGCCTTCAAGACTGGATGGCATAGGGCTGGAAGAAATCGCCCGGGAAAGCAAGATGCGGCATGACAGCGCTTACCATGCAGCCAATCCTTGCCGGGATACGCTGGAGGTAGGCGGTTATTTTCAATGCAAGGAAAACGGAGAATTGCATCTTTACAACCCGGAAACCATCTATCTGCTGCAGCGGGCTTGCCGCGAAAGCAACTATCATCTTTTTAAGGAATTTACCCGGAAGATTAATGAAGAACAAGTATATACCTTGAGAAACTTGCTGGATTTCAACATTAATGCTGGAGATACCATTGCGATTGAAGAAGTTGAGCCAGTGGAATCAATTGTAAAGAGGTTTAAGACCGGAGCCATGTCCTATGGTTCAATCAGCCAGGAGGCGCATGAATGTTTAGCGATAGCTATGAACCGTCTGGGCGGCAAAAGCAACAGCGGTGAGGGCGGAGAAGACCCTGCCCGCTACGAGCCCGCAAAGAACGGAGACATGAAAAACAGCGCTATCAAGCAGGTGGCATCTGGGCGTTTCGGAGTTACCAGCAATTATCTGGTACATGCTTCCGAAATACAGATTAAAATGGCTCAAGGCGCCAAACCGGGGGAAGGCGGCCAGCTCCCTGGCGAAAAAGTATATCCGGCTATAGCCCGGGTAAGGCATTCAACCCCGGGAGTAGATCTTATATCACCGCCGCCTCACCATGATATATATTCGATTGAAGATTTGGGAGAACTTATTCACGATTTAAAGAATGCCAACCCGGAGGCTAGTATTAGTGTCAAACTGGTCTCGGAAGTTGGTATAGGCACCATTGCCGCCGGGGTGGCCAAAGGCAAAGCCGATGTCATTTTAATAAGCGGTTATGATGGCGGAACCGGTGCCGCACCGCGTACGAGTATAAGAAATGCGGGACTGCCCTGGGAGCTTGGTCTGGCTGAAACCCACCAGACTCTGGTTTTAAATCGATTAAGAGATCGGGTTACTCTGGAAACTGACGGCAAACTCATGTCGGGCCGTGATGTTGTAGTGGCTGCCATGCTCGGAGCTGAAGAGTTCGGTTTTGCCACAGCTCCATTGATTGCTCTGGGATGCGTAATGATGAGGGTATGCAACCTGAATACCTGTCCGGTAGGCATTGCCACCCAGGACGAGAAATTGCGCAAGAATTTTGCAGGTCAACCTGAACATGTGGAAACCTATATGCGCTTTGTAGCCCAGGAAATGCGCGAAATTATGGCCCGTCTGGGGTTCAGAACCATACAGGAAATGGTGGGCCGTACGGATAAACTTAAAAATAGAGATGCCAGCAAGCATTGGAAGGCCTCGCAGCTTGATCTTTCACCAATATTATATCAACCTTATGCCGGTTCCCATGTGGGTCGCAGCAAAATGCTACCCCAGAACCATATGCTGGAGAAGTCTCTCGATGCCCGTAAATTACTTAGAATGTGCCAGCCGGCCCTGGAACATCAAAAGCCGATAAGAGCTAAATTGAAAATTCAAAATGTCGATCGGGTAGTAGGCACCATAATCGGCAGTGAAATAACTAAAAGATATGGTGAGGATGGGCTGCCCGAGGATACGATTAAGATTACTTTTGTGGGTTCGGCAGGACAAAGCTTTGGCGCCTTTACCCCGAAAGGGATGACTATGGAATTGGAAGGAGACGCCAATGATTATATCGGAAAGGGACTATCAGGCAGCAAGATAATCGTGTATCCTCCGCGTGACTCTGTTCTCAACCCGCAGAATAACATTCTCATCGGAAATGTTGCATTTTACGGAGCTACTTCCGGAGAAGCCTACATCAACGGCATAGCCGGAGAAAGATTCTGCGTCAGAAACAGCGGCATCAAGGCAGTGGTTGAGGGAGTAGGCGACCATGGCTGCGAATATATGACGGGAGGCCAGGTAGTGATTCTGGGTAATACCGGCCGCAATTTTGCCGCCGGTATGTCAGGCGGCATTGCTTATATTCTGGATTTTGATGAAACACGCTGCAACAAGTCCATGGTGCTGCTGGAAAAATTGATTTCTTCAGAAGAAATAGATGAAGTGAGGGATATGATCCGCAGACATGCCGACTACACCGGAAGTCCTCTGGGATTAAAAGTACTTGATGATTGGGATAGCTATTTACCCAGATTTACTAAAGTAATACCGATAGTGTACCAGCGCATTCTCAAGGAAATGTCCAGGAGTAATGATAAACGCCAGGTAATCTAGCCATCCTTTTACAGCATTTTGAGCGATGTTACAAAAGTGGAGATAAAGCAGCTAAGGTGGGAAATATTATGGGGAAAGCTACTGGTTTTTTGGATTACCCTAGAATTGATGCGGACCAACGTCCTCCCCGAGAGCGAATCATGGACTGGAATGAGATAAAAATGCCCCAGGATTTATCTGCTGTCAGCGTTCAAGGGGCCAGATGTATGAACTGCGGGGTCCCTTTTTGCCACAGCGGGGTGATGCTGAAGGGGATGACCTCAGGATGTCCGCTGCACAACCTGATTCCGGAGTTCAATGACCTGGTTTACCACGGGCGCTGGGAAGAAGCCTACAAAAGATTGGTTCGGACTAATCCATTTCCGGAGTTCACATCGCGATTATGTCCTGCTCCCTGTGAAGGAGCTTGTACGGTCGGCTATAACTGGGAACCGGTGACGATTAAAAACATTGAATATGAGATTATCGAGAAAGCCTTTGCCGAGGGCTGGGTAAAGCCAACTCAGGCCTGCTCCACAGGCTATAAGGTTGCCGTGGTAGGATCAGGTCCGGCCGGGTTGTCTGCGGCCCATTACCTCAATGCGGTTGGTCATGATGTAAGCATTTACGAACGGAACGACCGGCCCGGCGGATTAATGATGTATGGGATTCCCAATATGAAATTGGACAAAACCATTCTAAACCGGCGGATAGAATTGATGCAGGAATCAGGCATAGAGTTTATGCTGGGTATTGACATCGGTAAAGACCTGTCAGCCCAGGAACTGGTGGATAATTTTGATGCGGTGATTCTATGCGCTGGATCACAAAAAGCCCGCCAGTTGAACGTGGAAGGAAAAGACCTTAAGGGCGTGTATCTAGCGCTGGACTATCTCAGCGGGAGCACCAGGAGTTTGCTGGACGGCAGTGAGCATGACAGTAGTTTTATTAATGCCAAGGATAAAAATGTAATCGTTATCGGTGGCGGAGATACAGGAACTGATTGCGTAGCTACCGCCATACGCCAAAACTGCAAGAGTATTCTACAGTTTGAAATCATGCCTGAACCGCCGGATCGCCGCATTAAATCAGCTAATCCCTGGCCGGAATGGCCCAGAAAACAAAAAGTGGACTACGGCCAGGCAGAAGCCATTAGCATTAATGGCAGAGATCCCCGTCATTATCTGATTTCAACCCAAGAAATCGTCGGCAACAGCCAGGGGGAAGTGCAATCGCTGCATACAGTTGAGGTGAACTGGTTTAAAAATGCCGCTGGAATTATGGAACCCGTTAAGGTACCCGGCAGTGAAAGAGTTTGGCCCAGCGACCTCGTACTGGTGGCTTTGGGTTTCGTGGGGCCGGAAGATAGCCTCCCGGAGGAATTTAAACTGAGCCGGGATGAGAAAAGCAATGTGCAGGCTGAATTTGGCGTATTTGAGACCAGCACCGAAAAAGTATTTGCGGCTGGTGACATGCGCAGGGGGCAAAGCCTGATCGCCTGGGCGATTCAGGAAGGCAAACTGGCGGCCCGCGCAGTTGATAAATATTTGACGGGTCACAGCCTGATCAAATAAACCGGCGGAAGTTCATCTGCCGCTTCCCTGAGTAATTTGCTGTGGATTGTAAAACGAATAGGAGAGTTCAGGATGAAGCAAAGCTGTTTTGTTGTTCTGGAAAATGGGCAGATTTTTAGAGGGAAATCATTCGGAGCACTAGGCAATGTACTCGGTGAGATTGTATTTACCACCGGGATGACCGGGTATCTGGAAACATTGACTGATCCAAGCTATTATGGACAGATGGTGATTCAGACCTTTCCCCTGATCGGAAATTATGGGGTTATCCCCTCCGATTTTGAAAGCTCTTCTCCTAAAGTAAAGGCCTATATTGTCCGGGAGTGGTGTCAGGTTCCATCCAATTTTCGCAGTGAGGGTGAGCTTGATAGCTTTTTAAAGCTGCATAATATTATAGGTGTTTATGGAATTGATACCAGGGAGCTGACCAAGATCATCAGAGAGGTTGGGGTCATGAATGCTAAAATCACTACGACCCTGGATAACCTTGATGAAATACTGGCTGAAATTAAAAACTACAGCATTATTGATGCAGTACCAACAGTCACTACCAGAGAGATTTCAGTTTCCCAAGGCGCACCGGGCGGATTCAGGGTGGTGTTGTGGGATTTCGGGGCCAAGGAAAATATTCGCCGCGAGTTGTTGAAACGCGGCTGTGAGGTTATAAGCGTGCCTGCGCAAACGACTGCGGAAGTCATTATGAATTTAAAGCCGGACGGAATTATGCTTTCCAACGGGCCAGGCGATCCTGCCGACAATACAGAGATTATCAGCGAACTGGGCAAGCTGGCGGATGCCTGCATACCAATATATGGCATATGCCTGGGCCATCAACTGCTGGCTCTGGCGCAGGGAGCCGAAACTGCAAAACTGAAATACGGGCATCGCGGTGCCAACCAGCCGGTGAAGGATTTAAAGCAAGGCAGAATATACATTACCAGTCAAAACCACGGCTACGCGGTTGTGTCCGACAGCCTTCCCGCCCAGGCTGCCATGCGATTTGTAAATGTTAATGACGGGACCTGTGAAGGAATTGAATATCACAACATACCGGCTTTTTCAACCCAGTTTCACCCCGAGGCTTCCGCAGGTCCCCTGGATACCTGCTATTTATTTGATCAGTTTATGAACCTTATTCAGGAGGAGCACGCAAAATGCCGCTAGACCAAGATATAAAAAAGGTGCTGGTAATTGGCTCGGGACCGATCGTCATCGGTCAGGCTGCGGAATTCGATTACGCAGGCACCCAAGCCTGCCGAGCTTTGAAAGAAGAAGGACTGGAGGTCGTTTTGGTAAACTCCAATCCGGCCACGATTATGACCGACTATGCTATGGCCGATCAAATTTATATTGAACCCATGACGCTGGAAACCATCAAGAGGATCATTATTAAGGAAAGCCCGGATAGCATCTTGTCGACGCTGGGAGGACAAACCGGTCTGACACTTTCCATGCAGCTGGCCAAAGAGGGTTTTCTTAAAAGACAGGGCATCAAATTGTTGGGTGCTAATCCAGCAACGATTGATAAGGCGGAAGACCGGCAAATGTTTAAGGATACTATGCAGTCGATCGGTGAGCCGGTTATACCTTCTTTGGTGGTGACGGATGTTATCGCCGCCCGGGCCTTTGCCAGAGAAATTGGTTATCCCGTGATTGTCCGTCCGGCCTTTACACTGGGCGGGACAGGCGGGGGGATTGCTGCCAATGAAAAAGAATTGCAGGAGATTGCTGCCAACGGGCTCAGGCTTTCTCCCATTAACCAGGTGCTGATTGAACAATGTGTCTCTGGATGGAAAGAAATAGAGTTTGAAGTGATGCGGGACCGGGCGGGGAACGTCATCACTGTTTGCAGCATGGAGAATTTTGACCCGGTGGGGGTGCATACGGGGGATAGCATTGTTATTGCGCCGGCGGTAACGCTTTCCGATAAAGAATATCAGATGCTGCGCTCGGCCGCTCTAAATATCATTACTGCCTTGGAAGTGGAAGGGGGCTGCAACTGCCAGTTTGCACTGCATCCTGATAGTTTCGAGTATGCGGTCATTGAGGTTAATCCGCGGGTGTCCCGTTCATCAGCTTTGGCCTCCAAGGCTACCGGCTATCCGATTGCCAAGGTGGCGGCCAAGATCGCGGTTGGTTATACACTTGATGAGATCAGAAATGCTGTAACCGGGAAGACCTATGCGTGTTTTGAACCCGCTCTGGATTATGTGGTAGTCAAAGTGCCCAAGTGGCCATTTGACAAATTTGTTTACGCGCAGCGTGCACTCGGAACGCAGATGAAAGCAACCGGAGAAGTAATGGCTATTGGAACGAGTTTCGAACAGTGCATTATGAAAGCAGTACGGGGGGCGGAGATTTCCCTGGATAGTCTTAACCTGCCGAAGCTAAAAGAGCTGAGTGATAGACAAATTGAACAGTTGCTCTGCGAATGTAATGATGAGCGCCTTTTCGTAGTTTATGAAGCACTGCAGAGGGGGATTTCCTGTGAAGTGATTCATGAAGTCACCAAGATTGATTCGTGGTTCCTGAATAAGTTGGCCAATCTTACCATCCTGGAAAAAGAACTGGCAGCCGGGCATCTGACCCAGGAATTGTATCAAAGTGCAAAAAGGCTGGGGTATCCGGATAAAGTCATTGAGCGTCTGGCTGGCGGCAAGATTGAGCAGCCGCTGCGGGCTTCTTATAAGATGGTGGATACCTGTGCCGCCGAATTTGAGGCTGAGACCCCTTACTTTTACTCCACCTATGATAAAGTCAACGAGGCAGAGCAGTTTATCAAAGCCAGGTCGACCGGTAAGCAAACCATTATTGTCTTTGGCTCGGGACCAATCCGGATTGGTCAGGGAATCGAGTTCGATTACGCCTCTGTGCATTGTGTGTGGGCACTCAAAAAAGCAGGCTACGAGGTGGTTATCGTCAACAACAACCCGGAAACAGTGTCTACTGACTTCGATACCGCCGATCGCTTATATTTTGAACCGCTGACCGATGAAGATGTAATGAATGTAATCTATACAGAACACCCTTACGGGGTGGTTGTCGCTTTTGGCGGACAAACGGCCATCAAGCTGACCAAGTTTCTTGAGTCGCAGGGCGTGCGAATTTTGGGTACGCCTGCCGACAGCATTGATGCGGCCGAAGACCGGGAGCGTTTTGACGCCTTGCTGGAGAAATTGTCCATTAAACGCCCCCAGGGCCATACCGTGATGAAGGTCCAGGAAGCGCTGCAAGTGGCCAACCAGCTGGAATATCCTGTTTTGATGAGGCCTTCCTACGTGCTTGGCGGCCAAAATATGATCATTGCCTTCAGTGATGATGACATCCGCGAATATATGGACATTATTCTCACTTACAACATTGAAAATCCGGTCTTGATCGATAAATATCTCCTGGGGATTGAAATCGAGGTCGACGCCATATGCGACGGAGAGGACATTCTCATTCCCGGCATCATGGAGCATATTGAACGAGCCGGCATCCATTCCGGTGATTCCATCGCCGTTTATCCTGCCTGGAATTTGAGCGGAGAAGTGATCGAGCAGGTGATTGATTATTCCAAAAAACTGGCGCTGGCCTTGAACACTCAGGGGTTGATCAATATTCAGTATGTGATTCATGCCGGAGAGATCTATGTTATAGAAGTCAACCCGCGGTCTTCACGCACCATTCCCTACATCAGCAAAGTAACCGGGGTACCGATGGTTGATCTGGCCACCCGGGCGATGCTGGGCGAGAAATTAATCGATATGGGCTATGGTACAGGGCTATACAAAACACCACCTTATGTTGCCGTCAAGGTGCCAGTTTTTTCTTTTGAAAAACTCGTGGATGTGGATGTGGCCTTAGGACCGGAAATGAAATCCACCGGTGAGGTATTGGGTATTGGCAAAACTCTGGCTGAAGCCCTGTATAAAGGACTGGTGGCAGCTGGCTATCAAATGGTAAGGCAGGGCGGGGTCCTGATTACCGTACGGGACAGCGATAAGCCGGAAATTGTTGATATTGCCAAGCAATACGCCGAGCTGGGGTTTACACTATATGCAACCAGCGGAACGGCCAAATATCTGGAACAAGCTGGGTTGCGGGCAATTTCGGTCAAGAAGATTCATGAAGCTGAGCAGGATAATATTCAGACACTTTTGGAAAGCGGTAAAATAAGTTATATTATTTCTACCTCCTCCAAAGGCCGGCTGCCTGGCCGGGACAGCGTTAAAATGCGTCGCCAGGCGGTGCAAACAGCCATCCCCTGTCTGACCTCATTGGATACCGCTGATGCACTGGCCAAAAGCTTGAAGAGCCGCTATGCTCAAAGCAATACCGAGCTGGTGGATATCAATCATATGAGAAGTGAACGTCGGCAGCTTGCCTTCACCAAAATGCAGTCCTGCGGCAACGATTACATTTATTTCGATTGTTTTGAGCAGCAAATCATTAGTCCGGAATCCCTGAGCGTTTATTTGTCCGACCGGCATTACGGGATCGGCAGTGACGGGATTGTGCTGATCTGTCCTTCAGATCAGGCTGATGCGAAAATGCAGATGTTTAATTTAGATGGCAGTGAAAGTAAAATGAGCGGCAATGCCCTTACCTGCATGGGAAAATACATTTACGAAAATCAGATAGCGGTAAAAGATGAAATTACCATAGAAACCCCCAGCGGGGTAAAAAAACTTCGACTCTATATCCAAAATGGCAAGGTGCATTCGGTCTGTGTTGATATGGGGCCGGCTGAGCTTAAGCCGGAGAAGATTCCCGTGCAACTTGCCGGGCGGGAGATAGTGAATCACCCGGTTACGATAGCTGGACGTGATTACCATATAACCTGTGTATCAATGGGCAATCCGCATTGTGTTGTTTTTGAAGATAATCTGGACAGCGTTAATCTGGATGAGATCGGACCAGCCTTCGAGTATTCACCGTTGTTTCCGGAAAGAGTGAATGTAGAATTCGTGACGGTTATTGATCAAAATACTATTAAAATGCGGGTTTGGGAACGAGGCAACGGCGAAACCCTGGCGGCGGGGACCAGTGCCTGCGCCGGTGTTGTTGCCGCCGTACGCAATGGCTGCTGTCACCAGGACCAGTACATATTGGTTAAACAGAAAGGCGGCAACCTGGTAGTCAAATGTACGGATGAGACAGTGTTTATGACCGGAAAACCGGAAGCAATATTTAAAGGCACCGTGGAAATATAAAGATACAGCTTGGTTACCAGAGCCGGCAAGTATACTTAATACATCTTAATATATGGTTGAAATTTGGTGAGAAAGGCATATTATTTAATTAAGCTAATCATTCCAGCCGGTCAGACTGAAGCTAGACGATGTGGTCTCCATCAAATATATGGGGACTTTCTGTTTTTCATCCGCCGGCAGGGGAGCAGCTTACCAAATCAATACCATACTGAGGGCGAGGGTGTCCGCATAAGGTTCTTGTGATCAAGAGCCTTATACGGACACCCTTTTTTGGCAGATGATATGTCAATTAAGAAAATAAAGCGAGGAGGTAGTCTTATGAAAAAAATTGAGGCAATCATCAGACCTGCAAAGCTTGAAGAACTAAAAGCAGCCCTGGAGGAGATTGGAGTTCGGGGAATAACCCTCTACGAAGTCAAAGGACGAGGGCTGCAGGGGAATGAGAAGCAGTATTATCGGGGTCAGGAGCATTCAATAGACTTGTTTCCCAAGGTCAAACTTGAAATTGTTTGTCATGATGAGTCGGTTGAGAATATCATTTCGCAAATATTGAAAACTTGCAAGACTGGTAAAAAAGGCGACGGAAAGATATTTGTCTATCCGGTGGAAAGGATCATCCGTATCAGCACTCGTGAAGAGGGCGGAGCGGCGTTGTAGAGAATAAGCGATTCGATAATTTTGTAAGCAAAGGCGCTTATGGAAAGGGGGATACCTCTGGAAATAGACGCCTTTTTGATTTCCTGAATAAAGTTACTCTGGTTCATGGCCTTTATAGCAGCAGGCAATATGGCCATCTAAGTCACTTTAATAACCAGCTTAATGTAAAGAAAGAAGGGTATAAAATGAAAATAAAATTCAAAGGGATTACTTTGATATCAACCCTGGCGATACTGGTATTGGGATTGCCTGTCATAGCAGCTGCCGCTGACGCCCCGGTGATTGACACCGGAGATACAGCTTTCATGATCATTTGTGCTGCCCTGGTAATGATCATGACGCCGGGTTTGGCTTTGTTCTACGGAGGAATGGTACGCAGAAAAAATGTGCTGGGCACGATCATGCAGAGTTTTACTGCCATGGCACTGGTATCCGTGCAATGGGTGCTGATCGGATACACCCTGGGGTTCGGGGCGGATATTCATCATCTGATCGGAGGCTTGGATTTCCTGGGAATGCAAGGGGTTACGGGGAACCCGTTCCCGGCTTATGCGGCAACCTTTCCCCATTCAGTATTCGTCTTCTTCCAGTTGATGTTTGCGATTATTACGGTGGCGTTGATCTCAGGGGCCTTTGCCGAAAGAATGAGATTTCCGGTTTTCGTTGTCTTTGTGTTATTATGGACGACGCTAGTGTATGATCCATTGGCACATTGGGTATGGGGCGTGGATGGCTGGCTGCGCAACCTCGGCGCGCTGGATTTTGCAGGCGGGACGGTAGTCCATATTAGTTCCGGTGTCTCCGGATTGGTCGCCTGCCTGGTTCTCAGAGGCCGGCGTCAAATAGGGGTAGAGCCAATGGTTCCCCATAATTTACCGATGACCATGCTGGGCGCCGGGTTGCTCTGGTTTGGATGGTTTGGTTTTAATGCTGGCAGTGCCCTGGGAGCCAGCGGATTAGCCGGCGCCGCCTTTTTAGTTACCAACACCTGTTGTGCAGCCGGAGCTATCAGCTGGGCAGCAGCGGAATGGCTGCATCATGGCAAGCCAACTGCGCTAGGATTAGCCAGTGGTATGGTAGCGGGTCTGGTCGCCATAACCCCAGCCGCCGGTTTTGTAAGTACGGGCAGCGCTATATTAATGGGAATTATAGTGGGACCGTTATGTTATTTTGCGGTAAGTAAGATGAAAGCCAAACTGGGTTATGACGATTCCCTGGATGCTTTTGGCATTCATGGCGTGGGCGGTATATTCGGAGCCCTGGCTACCGGGGTGCTGGCTAACACTGCGGTTAATCCGGCCGGAGTTAATGGACTGCTGTTTGGCAATCCCTACCAGTTGTTGGTGCAGTTGATTGCGGTGGTGGCGACAATTGCTTTCGCATCGACACTTACATTCCTGATCCTAAAAGTCATAAGCCTATTTGCCCCGCTGCGAGTATCCGAGGAAGAGGAGGAAACCGGTCTGGATATTTCCCAGCATGGAGAAGACGCATATTACTATGGAGAAATGAGTTCAATGCAAATATAATGGTTCAGCTGAACTCGCTATTAGCCAATACTATTTTATTAAGGTTCTTAACTACCAGCAGATATAATCCAACCGTAAAAGCATTTGCTGGGGCAAATCAGCAGGTAAACAAATAAAACCTCCTGGCATATACTAAGCTTGGTAATGATTTGAGCAAAGGCGCTCTGATCAAGGTTGCAAGACCTTTATCAGGGTGCCTTTTTGTTAGGAGGGGTAATGATCAATGTGCGGAATTGTTGGATGGGTTAGTTACACGGATCGCTCGGAAAATCAGGCGGAAATACTTAAGGCCATGGCAGACAAACTTATTCACCGTGGTCCGGACGCCGAAGGGTTTTGGTTCAGTGGACCTGCAGCCCTGGGGCACCGCCGCCTGGTGGTCGTTGATCCGGAAGGCGGCAAACAACCTATGGTTGGCACGAAGGGCCGTGCCATCTACACCATGGTTTACAACGGGGAATTATATAACAGCGAAGATATACGACAGGTATTGCTTACTAAAGGGTATCACTTCGAGGGCTGGTCGGATACTGAGGTGCTTCTGAAAGCCTATATCGAATGGGGGAGGGAATGCGTCCATAAGTTGAACGGTATTTTTGCCTTTGCAGTCTGGGACGATGATAGAAAGCAGTTATTTTTAGCCCGAGACCGTTTGGGGGTTAAGCCTCTTTTTTACTGGCAAAAAGGCAGTTCATTCTTATTTGCTTCCGAGATAAAAGCAATCCTTTCACATCCCATGGTATCAGCCCAAGTTAGTCGAGAAGGATTAGCAGAAATTTTTGCACTAGGACCCGCTCGAACCCCTGGACATGGTGTTTTTACAGGAATACAAGAACTAAAACCCGGTTACTATATGCATGTTGATAAAAAGGGAATAAGATCTCAGCAGTATTGGTCTCTAACCAGTCATACTCATGAAGACAGTTTTGCTAAGACGGTAGATACGGTTCGTGAATTAGTATTTGATGCCATTAAACGACAGTTAGTATCGGATGTACCCTTATGTACTCTATTATCAGGAGGGCTGGATTCCAGTGCTATTACCGCAGTCGCATCGGAAGCATATAGAAATGAAAACAAGGAAGCGATAAGAACATTTTCCATAGACTATGTTGGCAATAACCAGCATTTTCAAGCCAGCAGATTCCAGCCCAATGCTGACGCCCCCTGGGTAAAGAAGGTATCAGAATACCTGGGTACCAGGCACTCTTCCTATTATATTGATACACCAGAACTTGCTGAGGCTCTCTTTTCGGCGGTCATTGCCCGAGATTTACCAGGTATGACTGATGTCGATTCATCCTTATTGCTTTTTAGCCGTTGGATCAAAAATCAGGCTATCGTGGGTATATCAGGCGAATGCGCCGATGAAGTTTTCGGAGGATATCCCTGGTTCTATAATACAGCCACAAAGAATACATTCCCTTGGTCTCAGCACCTGGATATACGCACGAGTTTGTATGCTCCAGAGCTGCTTAACCTGATTAAGCCAGAGGAATATATAACCCAGAGATATCAGGAAGCTATCGATGAAGTACCCCGCTTGGCAGGGGATGAATCTATAGAAGCGCAAATGCGGGAATTGTTTTATTTGAATTTGACGCGATGGATGCCTACCTTGCTTGACCGGAAAGATAGGATGAGTATGGCGGCAGGGTTGGAACTGCGGGTGCCTTTTTGCGATCACCGCTTAGTGGAATACGTATGGAATGTGCCCTGGGCAATGAAAAACTATGAAAATCGGGAGAAAGGCCTTTTAAGACTGGCATTAACAGGTATACTTCCTGAAGATGTGCTCTGGAGAAAAAAGAGCCCGTATCCCAAAACACATAACCCTTCATATATTGAAGCGGTTCGGGGGTTGATTTTATCTATACTCGATAATTCCGACTCACCTATATTGCCCTTTATTAATCAGCAAGCGGTAAGGGAACTGGCCCTGTCGTTAAAGAGAAATACTGATATGCCTTGGTTTGGCCAGCTCATGAATGCGCCGCAACTTTTAGCTTATTTGGTGCAAATCGACTTCTGGCTCCAGGAATATCGAGTAATAATCAAGTAGTCTATTAATTCATTATGGAGAAGGAGAGGAGAGCTGCGGGATATATGCCAACTGGGGTGGCAAGTCCTCAATTTTCATTTAAGTTTACAAAAGTAAATTCCAATTAGGAGGTATTTGATGGGTTGGCGGCGAATAGATAGGAAATAATTCTAAAACGGACAATACTTATGTGTAATATACGCATATATGAAAGTTATTTACAAATACAGCAATCATCACTGTAATAAGGAGGATCAGTAATGTCACAATCATGGAAAGACAGCTACAACAGTAAAAAAACTTCTTTCGAGGAAGCGGCCAGCTTAGTCAAATCCGGAGATTTTATCTCCACCGCCCTGGGGGTTGGAGCCTGCTCGCCGGAAATGTATGAGGCGATTCTTAACCGACATAATGAACTGGAGGGCGTCCGGATAATGGATTCGATCCAGCTTCGCCCCACCCGCCTCTATGATCCTAAATTCATGAAGAGCTTAGACGGACAGATTAACTATGTCCCTACGTTTGGCATCCAAACCATGCGCAGTTCTTATTCGGAGAACAATGTGGATTATCTGGTTAATACGGTCCTCGATGGCGGTGATAAAACGGCTCGCTGCACTGATATTTTTATTGTCATGGTAACACCGCCGGATAAAAACGGTTACGTGAATCTGGGACTTACCAACGACTACACCCTCCAGGGGATTCAAGAGGGCAGAGCTTCAGGTAGACTCCGTCTGGCTATCGGCGAGGTAAACGAAAACATGCCTGTGGTATTCGGGGAGAACTACCTGCATATATCAGAATTTGACTATTTTATTGAACACAACAGCCCTATCCCGGCTTTTACCCGCAATGCGCCTACGGAATTGGAGCATACCATTGCCCAGTATGTACTGGAATTGATTGAGGACGGGGATACCATTCAGATGGGAATCGGCGGTATTCCTGAAGCAGTGGTGGCGGGACTGCATGGCAAGCATAATCTGGGCGTACATACCGAGATGTTCCCGATGGGCCTACCTAACCTGGTGGAGGAGGGGGTTGTTACCAACGCCTGTAAACCTATTCATAAGGGCGTTTCTATTGGAACCTTCTGTCTGGGTGATCAGACCATGTACGATTATGTGGCAGAAAATCCTAGCTGTCAAATATACCCGGCCGTTTATACTAATAATCCGGCCTTGATTGGGCAGCATCCTAAAATGGTTGCTATCAATATGGCTTTAATGGTGGACTGCAGCGGTCAGGTGGTAGCTGAGGGAGTGGGACATCAGATGATAAGCGGTGCCGGGGGACAAATCGATTTCGCCCTGGGCACATACTGGTCTAAAGGCGGGAAGGGGATTACCCTTTTGCGGTCGGCCCGGAAACTAAAAGATGGAAGATTGGTTTCCAACATTGTTCCCGAGCTTCCCCCGGGAACACCGGTTACCGTGCCCAGACCGTATGTTCACTATATGATCACTGAATACGGAATCGCCGACCTCAGATACAAAACCCGCCGGGAAAGAGCTCAGGCGCTTATTGCTATTGCCCATCCCGAACTGCGGGCTGAGCTGCAGCAGGCTGTACAAAAGAATTTTTATTAGCAACGACAAGTATAGGCGCATAAGGATTAACGCCATATTGTATCAAACATTGAGTGCTTAGATATACAACGCAATGAAGTCTCCGGAGAGTCCGGAGGCTTGTTGTTTTCTGTGGCATAGTACGATGTGCGAACGTCAACCTCAAAGTGTACCAGCGTGATCATCAAAAGTGAGCCACTTTCGCTCACGTGAAATTGAGCCATCTTGATCATGAGAAGTGATCCACCCCGGCTGGTTGAAATTCGGTCATTCTAAGTGATATCCGGGTCTTTGTCTTTCTTCAAACGCTGTTGAAGCCGGTATGACTGGGCATTCATATTAAGAATGTGCGCATTATGAGTCAACCGGTCAATCAAGGCAGCTGCCAGCATTTCATCAGGAAAGATCTCACCCCATTTCGAGAATTCTAGATTAGTCGTCAGCATCACACTACCCCGCTCATTCCTATCGGCCAGCACATGGAACAATAATTCCGCCGTGCTCCTGGAGAACGTCATGTAAGACAGTTCATCAACGATCAACAGGTTTGCCTTGGATATTGATCTGTGGACTCGGCTCAAACGACCATCCTGCTGAGCTTCAGTAAGTTCAGTGATGAGATTGGCCGCCGTGTAGAACCGAACCTGGTATCCCTGCCGGCATAACCTGCGCCCCAGGCCGATACAAATATGCGTCTTGCCGGTGCCCGGATTGCCCATCAGGATGATATTTTCCCGCTTATCAACAAAGTCTCCCGTAGCTAGCTGCCAGACCAGGGCTTCTTCAACGTTCGGAACATTATTGAAGTTGAAGTTATCCAGGGTTTTGGCCAGCGGGAAATGAGCGGCCTTTATCCGCCGGTTCTGCTGGTTTTCAGCCCTTTGGTTGAGTTCTCCCTGCAGTGCTTCAGCCAGGAATTTCTCATATCCCCAGCCTTGTTCCTGGGCCAGATATACCAGTTTTTCGTACTGGTTCAGGGTCGGGAACTTAAGCTGTTTGGCGTAGATCTTGATCAGATCACCACTGGCATTCATTATTGACCACCCCCGGTGCAGAGGATGTCATAATTGCCAAGGTCAACCCGGTTAATGGCCGGGCCAGGGAAATCCAATACCTGGGGTATTTCTTTCTTGTTCACATAGAAGTGGACCAGATCAACGGAATACTGACCTTGATCTGCTGATTTCCTGATGGCTCCCAGTACTTTATCGATACCGTGGTCGATCACTAGCCGCAGCAGTCTTACCATGCCTTTTTCAGGATCTTTAAGTTGATTGGCATACTCGAACAACTCTCGGGGAAGGCCTGCCTCTTTTACCGGACGTGCATTGAAGACTGACCGTGGCCGCAATTCCAACAGAGGCAGGTAATGTTCAAGCTCATATATGGTTCTGCCCTTAAGGTATATGCGGGAATGAATCGCCACCGCTTCACCATGGCAGAAGATCTTGACCTTAAAAGCCGTAGCTTTGACGGTTACGATTTGGCTCGCCCACTTGACCGGTACTGAATATCGGTTGCCTTCGAAAGCTGCTGTAGCGAAGTAGTCAACTCTGGATTCTGTGATCTTAGCTGTTTCATACGGTCTAATCGGAAGCGGGATCAGAGCTCTTTGCTCCTGAGCATAAGCCTCATTTACTGATAGTTCCCGGCCGCGGATCTGATGGGTAGCTATGTACTTCTGGCAGCGGGCAAGGAGCAGGGTATTCAATTCTTCAAAACTATCTACCCGGGGGATCGGAACCAGCACATTACGCCGTATGTATCCGACCAGGTTTTCCACTAGACCTTTCTCATGTCCTTCACCGGGGTTGCAGAAGCGTACCCGGTAGGCATAATGAGCCCGGAAGGCTCTGAACTTATCTTGTTCCCGGGCGCTCTTACCCCAGCCATCCTTAACCGCGGTTTTCAGGTTGTCATAGATCAGGGTTTCGGATACTCCTCCGAAGAATTCAAAACTCTTGACATGGGCTTCTTGAAAAACCTCTTCGCGCTGGGAAGGAAAAGCCATTACAAAGGGTGCGCAGATGGAACACAGACGAGAACAGAAGAGATTAACTTCCGTTTTTTGACCGGCCATGATCACCGTGGCCGTGCCCCAGTCGATCTGGGCAGCTTCTCCGGGAGCAAAACTTAATGGTACATAAACCTCCGGGAGACTTGACTTCATTTCCCTAACCAAACGCCGGATGGTTGACTCTCCGCCGGTATAGCCGGTTTCTTCCACCAGCCGGTCGTATATCCGTTTGGCTGTGTGCTTCTGCTTGATTCGGTTATGCTCCTTGTCTTCATCGAAGCACATCTTAACGAAGTCACGTACTTCCTGGGTCACCACCGGATTGGATCTATTATCTGATGATTTTCTTTGACCTGGGATATTTTCACCTGTGCAGTATCTTTTTACGGTGTGCCGGGAAATCCCCAGCATTTTTGCTATTTGTCTTTGGGATAGGCCTTCAATTGCATACATTTCTCTGATAAGCTGATATTGATCCACTCTGATCACTCCAATCCCCCTCATCCTTGTTGTTTAGTACACTACAAAGATAAGGGATTTTTGATCGGGGTGGATCATTTTCATATGATCATTATGCTTTTTAGTGGCTCACTTTCAGTTTAGCGTTCGCATACGATGTGCTTTTGACGTGGTAAGAGAACTATCAAAAGGGGTAGGGGCATACAGAGGAGTTCTCCTCAATTATGGGGTTATTTAATGTTATAATTGGTAGAAATATTACCAAATTGTTGTATACTTGTTGCTGATGGCAGAACCCAATATAGTGGGTGCGATGGTAGTTCACTTATAATTACAATCTTAGATTTCTGCAAAGCAACTTCTGAAGTGTAGATATTAAATAGGAGATGAGTATAGTGCGTATCGGAGTAAGTCAGATGTATATAAGCGATAATATCAGGAATAACGCTGCTAAAATACTTGAAAATATAAATGAAGCTGCTCAAAGAGATGTTGATTTTCTTATATTTCCGGAAATGAGTCTGACCGGTTTTGATCTGCAGGATTTTTCCCAGCCAAACTTTAAAGATGATTTATCCAGTTCTCTTGAGCAAATTTCTGTTAGGGTTGAAGAGCTGGGGATAGGGGTAATTATTGGACAGGCTACTTTTAGGCATACAAAGATAATGAACTCAGCAACAGTCATGTTGCCCGGTGGTATTACGTACCGCTATGACAAAATAAATCTTACCGATGCTGAAAAACCATATTTCACTCCGGGCAGCGATTTGCTCAATTTTACGTACAAGGATTGCAATTTCGGCGTTATCATATGCCGTGATCAAAATTACCCTGAACTTGTCCATAATACCTGCGGTAACGGAAGTGCTCTGATTATTTTAGCGGCTCATTATTATAAGCCTGTCGAAGCCAGAGCAAAACTTGATAAAAATCGTGCATTACCAATAGCTCGTGCAGTTGAAAACAATTGTCATGTTTTTTTAAGCAACACAATCGGAAGTCATTTTGGTATGAACAGTCTCGGCAACTCAATGATAGTAAATCGTGAAGGGATAGTGGTTGCTCAGGCTGATGAGTTTTCACCCGTCATACTGACCTGTGACCTATAAACCTTTGAATTGATATGATCTAACTTCTTTTATCAACAAATAAACGCCGTAAATGCCGCATATCAGCAAAATAATATCCTCATACGCACTGAAAATAATTGACTTTACTCCTGTTAATCCCCATATTGTCAATACTGTCAGTAGAACTTTGTTCTTCTTGCTATATCCTGCATACGTTGCAATGCTTAAACTTATTATCGGACAGGGCATAACGTGAGTAACCATTTTAGGAAATTCATTCCCCAGTCCTATGGAAACGAACGGATACAATAGGTACATAACAAATAAAATAATCTGCATCACACCTGGTTTTGTAAGTTTATCGTTTTTATTCTTATAGGCTTCGTATATGAATAATGCTCCGGCAAGTAAGAATAACGGAAGAGCAAAAAATCTTTGTATTGGCTGTGTGCCGAATATTGCAAAAAAAACAATTCCTATATAAAAATTAGTTATTCCAAGTGTAAGCTTGGCAAGATAAGAATACTTTGTCCTATATGAAAGAATAATTCCTATCAAGAGACAAACAATAATTATTATCTGGATCCATAATGTTGATTGATTATATTCACCAATTACATTCCAAAATACTTCGGCGTTCATTTCTTACCCTGCCAATCCAATTTTACTTTCCTGATGTTCACCCATATGCTGTTTGGGGGAGGCGTCTCATTTCGCGAAAATAAACAAGACGCGAAATGATATAGTATATTCAGATTAAGTATAATAGTTATGATACTACATAAATAAGGGGGTGAAGCGGCTTGCAGGATAAAGTATGTCCAGTGCGGTATTCTTGGGCTTTAAATAATAAGTTCCGCTTGCTTTCACATAATCCCCAAAAAATAATGGGGGATTACATAAAAAAAGGCTATGTAGTGGCAGATATCGGCTGTGGTCCAGGATTCTTTTCAATTTCATTAGCACAAATGGTGGGCGAGGAAGGCCGTGTTATAGCGGTAGACTTGCAACAGGGAATGTTAGATCAGCTTAAAGCCTTAGCTGAGCAGAAAAACCTTGATTCCCGTATTACATTGCATCAATGTAAAGAAGACAGAATAGGCATTAATGAAAAGGTTGATTTTGTGCTTGCTTTTTGGATGGTTCATGAAGTTCCCAACATAAAGGCTTTCTTTGATGAAGTTTGCACAATGTTAAAACCAGAGGGATTATTTCTGATGGTTGAACCAAAGTTTCATACGAATGCGTCTATGTTTCAGGGTGAAATTGACCAAGCTTGTGCAGCAGGTCTAAAACCATATAAAGATATAAAAGTGAGCTTAAGTCGGGCAATACTGTTTTCTTTGTAATACTTTTGCGTCGTTAAACAGTGTTCTAACGAGGTTTGACCGTAGAATACATGTTAGGTCAAGGTTTGGTTTGCTTCAGCCTGAAGTGCCTGGGCCAGTTCGCCGAACTGAACTATTTGCCCCTCTAACTTAGTAACCATAGTGCGATGTTTGGCAAATTCAGCCAAGATATCATCTGTACAGCCAGATGCGTTCTGTGAAAGTTCCGCAACCTTATCAACTAAATTAGTCGATTCATCCGAGGATGCAATCAGTTCTTCCACACAAGCCGTAATCTCCTGCATAGCCTCGCTGATGGTGTTGGACAATTTCTGGATGTTGTTGAAGGTATCATGCGTTGTATTCATCGCGATACGCTGTCCTGCAAGGGCGGTGGCCGACTGGTCAACCTTAGCCACGGTGTTGTCGGTGCTCGATTTATTGGACTTCACCAGCAAGTCGATGGTGGCAACAGCCGCCTTCGTTTCATCAGCTAATTTGCGAACCTCACCAGCCACAACCGCAAAGCCCCTGCCCTGTTCACCAGCCCTGGCCGCTTCGATGGCTGCGTTCAATGCCAGTAAGTTAGTCTGTTCTGCGATACCCAGGATGGTGTCCACGATGGAAGCGATCTGACTGGAATTATCCTCTAATTCTTTGACTGCCTGCATGATTTCCTGGTTGGTTTCCTCAGAGATCCTCAGACTATCCTCCTGAGTGATAATAGCCTTAGTCCCTGTATCGATGATGCTGAGGAAATCCGAAGTCATAGAATTGATTCCCATAGCGTTATCTCCCACGTGATGTACCGCCAACCCAATCTCATTCAACACGGCGACATTCTTCTGCATGTGTTCCGACTGATTCTGGGATATTTCCTGTAAGGATACAGCCTGCCCATGAATCACCTCGAAGCTATCCGCGTTCTCGTTGGAAGTGTCCTGTAGGGCTGCCGTGTTGCTAAATAAATCTGTTGAGAGGTTTTGTACTCTGCCTAGAATCGTCTGTAACTGTGAAGCCATTAATGTCGCTTCTTCTTCGCGTCTGCTTGCGATGGAGAACAAAACATTGACGGCTTTAACTATAAAAGTAGACGCTAAGGATAACCACAGATAACAAAAATAACGGATAGCGATATCCCGAGGAACCTTAATAAAAGCATCCATCTCATTTGGGAAAGTATTCCACATAGTAACATCTATCGCTATAGAAACCGCGAACGCGTACCATATTACCTTGATATCAAAGAAAAACATAGCCGCTACAATTACAAAGTATCCCAACGCATGCGTTTCTGGGGCATCCTCAGTAGTCAGCCGCATAAGGACGAGCAATACTGTCAAGGATACCATCATGACCCATTTAGTCCATTCCTTGTCTGAATAGTTGGCATTCAGCCATCGGAGTATCAAACCATTCAATAAGATGCCCACCCACAACGCGCCCAGCATCCACCAAGTCATGTTCGGGCTAGCCATGCCAGCTATTTTGGTGCCCGAAGCTGCAAGCACCATTGCGATAGATACCACCGTAACAACCCAGAAGAAATAATTCTTTGCTTTCTGATCAATCAATTTCCAGATATCTGATTTAGTTATCATGTTGACTCCCCTATATTCTTCTCAAAAATACTTTCTCAAAGCAGGAGCGAATGTAATGACTTTATTCCAAACTAACCTATACTACACCGCATGAGGCATGCTTCTAAGAGCAACGCTCTGAACCCGCTTGTTCGGAATTGGAATCTACATCCTCGATTTCACTTTTGGCCACATTCTTCTAGATAAATAACTTAGCTTTATAATACGACAAAATTCTAAAATATTCCTTCAATTGTTACTGAAAATCATTAATAATTACCCCATTTTCATTTTGACATGATAAGAGACCACTCAGTCCCCCATGCGGCCGATTGCATACAACAAAGGTTGAGGAACATTTTATTATTCATAATACCTGGCCTGATCCCTGGGCAGATTAGACATAAAGATATTTACAAGAAGCTAAAAGAGCATAACCGGTCTTAATAGGAAATTACTGAGTCCCGGGTATAACCCCAAATCGATATCAATTATTTTAAGTAGGTGATACTGTTTTGTTTCCGGATAGAATATATTACGAGCCGGCGACCATGGAATATGAGCTCGGTAAGATGTTAAAAAACAAATATCCTGATGTTCCGTGGATAGAGATTGAAAACCATAACAACATTGAGCAGCTTCGGTCCAATTCGAATAAAGAATTTATTAAAATGAAAAGATATCTCATCGTTGGTATAAGGAAAACCCATAAATATGTGCCCAATCAAAAGGTATCTGATTTTCTAGTGCCGTATACTTCCTCAGGCTGCAACGCTATGTGTTTATATTGTGTGTTTGGCAAGTAGAAAATGCAACAAACGGCAAAAAATAAATGCAGCACCCGGGATGGAATTACTGTTTAATCTTGGAATGCTCCAGGCGGTAGCTCTTGCCGCTGAATATCAGTAAATGACTGT
>JAAYCK010000119.1 GCA_012729835.1 Syntrophomonadaceae bacterium | reverse complement strand
TTAAGCCAGTAGGCAATTTATCATGATTACTGTAGTGTAATTATCTGTATTAGCTGCTGGCAATTATCAGATATCGCTATTTTGCAGTTTCAAAGAACTTGATTTTGCTATTATGCAAAATCCTCAATCACAAGTATTCAATAATCAATATAAAAAATTAATCGTAAAATCATTCGGAGGTGCCCATAATGTTTGTTGCCTATGGTTTCGTTGATCTTCATCTCCCCTACTCGCATTCATTAAAAGACAAAAGGGGATTATTGCAGGGTGTATCAAGCAGGATCCGCAAACGTTTTTACATTTCTTTGGCAGAAATCGATCACCAGGAACTATGGCAAAGATCACGATTTGGGTTTTCCGCAGTAGCTAAAGACATGGCCACCCTCAATTTGATAGTAAACAGCATCCGCGAATCATTTGAAAACTATTCAGATCAATTGGAAGTTATCGACTTTATGTGTCAGATAGTAAGCTTATAGTTTATTTTATAGTGAAAACTATCATTTTCTTCTTCTATTCCCCAGTATTTCCCCAGATAATGTTTCCTTGTTGACATAATTATGGTTATTGTCAACATTTGAAATGCTCTACTATTCAGTCTTTGTCACTTCATGCCTTCCCCACCATTATCTACTATCCAAAATTAGGAGGTTATGCTTGGTTAATGTTGAATTAACACTTTACTGGCATATTTGTTATTTGCAAAAACAATAGGAAAGGAATGATTAGATTTGAAATTACTATATCGTAGGTGTATTATCGCTCTCGTCACTTTTTCATTATTTAGTTTATTGACAACACCACCGGTTCTTGCTGCCAGTACTCAAACCAGAACCATAGCTGAGGGAACCAAATATGCTACTCCAATGTACATAATAAAAAGCGGCAAACCCGGCCCGACAGTGATGATAGTTGGCGGTGTCCATGGCAATGAACCTGCCGGATACAAGGCAGCTGCTCAAGTTAAAAACATATCCATAAAATCCGGCACCTTGCTGGTAATTCCCAATGCAAATAAACGAGCTGATGAACGTGGCGTTCGGTATATTAGCGGTGAAGGCGATCTTAATAGAGCTTTTCCTACCAGCAGTCGCGGCATCGGTAAAAATCTACTGTCACGGGATATTTATAAGACAGTGCGTACATATAATGTTGACTGGCTTGTTGATCTTCATGAGGGCTATGACTATTCAACTTCTCGCTCCAATAGCTCAGTAGGTCAGACTATTATTTATTACCCCTCAGGCAACGCCTATAGTATTGCCAGTAAAATGAAATCGGTTCTTAACTGCCTTATCAACAGCTCTTATAAAAAGTTCCAACTTTTGCGTTATCCGGTTAAAGGGAGTTTGGCACGCAGCACGGCCCAATACTTAGGAACCAAATCATTTATTGTTGAGACTTGTTCCAAGGATAATTTGTCTACACGGGTTGATTACCATGCGAAAGCGGTAAATAGACTCCTCACTTGCCTGAACATGAAATAACTTATCATATTTATCGACTGATATGGGTTCTACGGGTGCTGGAAACATTTAGCCTCCCTTGAGAGAGAGCGTTTCCTCGCCCAGGACCTGAAGTGGGCACGGCTACACGGGCAGCCGGAGTACGATATGAAATTCTCGATGTGCTCTCTGCACTTCTTATTACTCGCCTCTGTGATGAGTTACCGGCACTTTGTGTTCTGGCCGCAGAAACAATGCGAGCCTCTTGAACAGAATATGATGGACCGGAATTCGCTGAAGCTGCTGCTACATTATAATCCCTTTTGCCTCCGGAACCGATCTTCCAGGCCTTTCTTATATCCTGATTTTCATCCCAGGTGGTTTCACTATTTATCATGTTAGGTATCAATTGCAGGATATCAGAATACTCAGGATACAGGTCTAGTGATTCAACATCAGACCAAATCTCTGGAAACAATTCCCGAAAATAGCTTTGGGTTCCCCGATAAAAGGCCTCCTGTGCTTCCGGGTTGTTCAAGTAATTCTTGTTCATCAGATAATATCTTGATACAACGATTTTAGCCAGACACAGCATAGCTGCCGTAATCTCACGGGTAACCAGCCAGCTTCCCGGGGTACGGTACTCAAATCCGCCATAGTTTTTCAATCTGTAGTCCCCAAGAAATCCGTATTTCCTTCTTCTGCGGACTGCAGAATGGGGATTCTCTATTAAAAATGATATGATGCCCAGATAATTATCCAACACTCGTAGTAAGGCGGAATCAAGTTTAACATTACTGAAATGTATATGACCCCCAATAGAAAAACCGGCAAAAGGCTGACTTCCGGCTACCCATTTCAGGTTACGATATGGGGCCAGTCTCGCAGCCTGATCAAGACATCTCTTGATATTTATTGTCAGCTCCAACGGACTGCAAGCCGGAGTGGGACGAACCTCTGCCACCGGTCGCTGCTGGCGGTTGGGAACTCTTATATTGTCACAACCTATTGGCCCTTCCCGAGGGAAAAATTGAGAAGCGGATACCATTTTTCCGCTTTTAGCGTTAGCCAGCATAAACTCAGGGTCAGCCCCCAGCTTTATATCCTGGTTCGCTATTACCTGATCCAAACTATAAAGATGCCTGATGTTATCGATTACTTTTTCCAGGTCTTTATCCCGTAGTTCCGGCGAAGGATCTACCCCCGTGATCTTGAAGCGTCTGCGGGCAGTAAATTCGATACTGACCATTCCTAGATCGAGCCCCATTAAGGACACTGCTCTTCTGGCTAGATCAGCTATCTTAGTGTTTTCTATCTCTTTAATATAGCGTGCTTTTTCCCCGTTTTTCTGATTGACATTTACCTTGATCGATATTACTTCATTATCAAAGACAACTATCGAATAGGTACGGTTGGCTGTCTCAATTCCTTGAGGCCCGTGATATATATTGTTGGCTGCCATTATCCGGAATAAGGCATCATCATTAAAACATTGTTTTATAGCTTGAAAGGTATTGATGGTCCTACTTATATCTGAATCAGTATCCGGAATCTCTGCAATTAGATAGTCCCGATCTCCGATAACGGTCTGGAATCCATAGTATCCTTTCCATTGATCCATCAATGCTCTATGCAGCTTTGTACCCGTTACGTTGGTGAGATATACTATATTCAAATTCACTTAATCATCAATCCTCATGTGCTTTTTATAGCCAATATACCGGGCATAATCCATCAAGTAATCAAAATGCCGATATCTTATATCATCCTCGTCAAAGCTAGCCGGCTTGGAGTTTATTTCCAGTATCCACATTCGACCGTCATGGTCGATGGCGACATCTAATGACAATATGGCCAGATTAATCCCCAGATGATGATCCAATATCTGACCGGCTGCCACCGTAGTCTCATTTAATTTGTCAATAAACGCACGGATGGTATTAGGATCAGGGTCGAATGCTTCGGCCAACACTTCCTGCAGATCGGCCAGATGACCTCCATTGGGAATATGGGTGACAAAGCTGTTCTTCGCTGCAACCCTGGCGCCTGCCCCGGTAAATACCCATTGCCCGCTGCCGTCCTTCTGAACCTGACTGCGTATATCGAAAACCCTTCCCTGATACTTAGCCAAATCTATGCCTCTCTGGACCAAATAGCGGTTGTCTGAAACACCATAAGCCTTGAGTTCACGGTATAGACTCTCCAGGCCTCCGCAATATCTTGATTTATCATGCTTTGCGCTCTCAGCCCGGCTATATGAGAAACCTCTGCCATCAGGACCCTGCTTAATCTTAATGATCCCTTTGCCTTTACTGCCATTGCGTGGTTTTAAGAAAACCTCGTTATACTTTTGACAGAATAGTTGCAGGGTGCGTCTGGAGAATAAATCTGTTTCTGGCAATAATTCGTCGGCTAGCCCGCTGCGTTTGAATGCCTGGTAAACTTCCCATTTTTCAAGAAAACGGGTATTAAATAACTCAACACTTTTTTCAGCCTCGAAACGCTTTAATGATTTGCGAGTATTATCTGTTTTTTCGATATTTCTATAAAGGATGCGATTATAAACGATATCAGGAAAAGGATAGGTTCTGATCATCCAATTCTTTTGTCCTGAAAGGGCTAGCCCTTTTATTATCTTTTGTTTCCAGTTAACATCCTCCAAATAGAAGAAAAACAGGTCGACTCCTTTCTCTTTAGCGTGTTGCGACATCTCTCTGAAGATTCGGGCCTTTTTGCCAGTAGGTATGCCCTGGTTGATGTTCTTGCCGCTGGTAAGGACGCCAACCAGGGCAGGTACTGTTGCCTTGGTTCCATTCGTGGTTGAGGATTGGTCTGATTTGGGGGAAGATGATAGGGCAGATCCAGCTTTATTGCGCGGCATTATATAACCCCTTTGTATATCATTTAATGCCATAATATGTGCAAAGCTGGTCACTGGTGCGCATTTTTATTCTGAATGCAACGAGAGTCCGACATGAAAAAAAACGCCCCACAGGATCATTTTTGATTCCTGCGGGGCGTTTTTCCCGTTTATACGTTGAAGCGGAAGTGGACTATTTCGCCGTCTTTTACTATATATTCTTTGCCTTCTAGTCGAAATAATCCTTTCTCCTTAATTGCTGTCATTGAACCCAGTTCTTTGAATTCATCATAATTCACGACCTCGGCTCTGATAAATCCGCGTTCTATATCCGAATGAATCTTCCCAGCTGCTTTGCGTGCAGCGGTACCCTTTTCTATGGTCCAGGCTTTGACTTCATCTTCACCAACAGTAAAGAATGACATCAGCCCTAAATGATCATACATCGTACGCGATATCTTTACTATCCCTGCTTCATCTATTCCTAGTTCCTCCATAAATATATCTTTCTCTTCCTCATTAAGTTCCATAATATCACGTTCTATACTTGCCGATACCTCAACAACCGGAAGATTATGTTCTGTGCAATAGGTGTATACCTCATCTCTGCCACCAAAGTCATGCGATGCCAGTTGATCATCTGATAGGTTCAAGCATACTAACAGTGGTTTTAGCGTGAGAAACTGATAGGCGGTCAAGAATTCTTGATCCTTATCACTAAGATCTAAAGATGATAACGGCTGTTCATCTTCCAGAGCACTCTGTAATCTTTCAAGCAAAGAGAGTTCGTCTGCCATCAAGGCCTTCTTTTTATTGGCATTGATCCTCTCAATTCGCTTTTCTATCAAATCGAGGTCTGCTAATAACAACTCATAATTTATGGTTTCAATATCACTAACCGGATCTATATTATCGCCATATATTGGTATCGTATCATCATTGAAGAGACGTACGACCATTAAAAGGGCATCCGCTTTGCGAACCGAATCTAAGAACACTGCAGCAGCTCTATCTGCCCCGGGTACCAGTCCTGGAATATCCACCACTTCCATTTGGGCATAGGTCGTCTTCTTGGGTTTGAATACGCCGGAAAGATAATCGATCCTGGTATCAGGAATTCGAGCCATAGCCACATTAGCCTTGTTACCACCGTGAGACCTGCCTGTGTTCTCTGTCAGTAACTCAAATATACTGCTCTTACCCACCATTGGCATGCCAATAATTCCTAGTTGCATCAACTATACTCCTTCTATGTTTACATAATGAATATTACGGTTAACTTTTTTCACTTTAATTTTTGCCCAGGGTATAATGTCACAGTGATATTTCAGACAATGCCAGGATCATAAATATCCCGGTTACTGCGATTCCTATCAGTAATAAAACGTATCCTCCGTTAGCGCTGAATTGATAAAGTCGTCCAGCATTACTGCTACTGAAAAAGAAAAGAGCTATTGCTAATACCGGCAGCAGTATTATAAAGTGTGATACACCAGAGCCAGGATAAAAGATCCCGAGGTAAGCACCGAATACCGCCAGGAATATTATATTTAGCCAAAACAATATCCTGTAAAAAGGATCTTCATGCATGTTTTCGCCTTTTATTTCCGGGTCCATTAAGTCCATATCTACCGTTTTGATTGAATGTCCCGTTTTTTCTGTGATCAGGTCCAGCATGCTCTGCCGATCCTGTTCAATTGGAGTTAGACCATAAAAACCAAGGTTGCTCTTTATATAGATAAAACCGTTCTGCGGTCGGGTCGCATACATCCTGACCGATCCGAGTCCCTTGGCCATATATAAGCCAATCATGTGACCTGGCCAGCTAGTACCAAAGATAGAAAACAGATTGCTCTTACCCTTTACGTGAATAATCTCTTCAATCTCGCTCCACGGGATAATGATTTTGCGTATGCCCCATCTGATATGGATTCCTTCGTTAACTGCCTTGTAAACCATATTTAGTGAACTCAGAAAGAGATATGCATACACGGCCAGGAACAGATAAGCTGGTATGACCAGCATTAACCTGATGGTGTTGAACTTCGGTTCATCCAGAGAATAATTAATTCCCCAAAAGAGAAAGCCAAATATTAGGGTCCCAGCGACAAGTGCAAATATAATGCCGGAGGTCTTTTGAAGTCTGAATACCATTTTCTCTCCCCCTTACGCGATTTCACTAGATCTTTTATATATAACAGGGCAGCGTTTGTTCTACCCAATATTACCTATATTATACATAGTCATAAAAACCATGACCACTTTTCTTTCCCAGATAACCGGCTTTAATCATGGTAGAAAACAAGGTATGCGGACGATACTTGGGGTCGCGGAATTCATTGTAGAAGGTTAAGATGACAGAATAGAGGTAATCCAAGCCAATCGAATCTGCGATCTCCAGAGGACCATTGGTCATTCCTAAACCCAATTTCATGGCCAGGTCGATTTCTTCTCTACTAGCGAGTCCGTCACCTAAAACATGAATGGCTTCATTTAAATATGGCACCATAATACGGTTGACAATAAATCCAGGGCTCTCTCGCTTAACAACTACAGTTTGCTTGCCGATCTTTGTGCAAAACTCCTTGGCCAGCTGTAATGTATTATCTGAAGTTGCCATACCTCTCACCAATTCCACCAGTCTAGTGGAAGGAACCGGATAAAAGAAATGCATCCCCATAACCTTGGCCTGCCGATGAGTAGAAGAAGCTATTTCGCTTATGGAAAGCGATGAGGTATTAGTCATCAAAACGGTATGCTGAGGACATATATTGTCTAATTCTGCAAATAGCTGCCTTTTTACAGCCATATTTTCTACAACAGCCTCTATGACCAAATCAACATCACCCGCCACAGTCAAATCTGTGGTGCCAGTAATGCGCCCCAATATTTCATCTTTGTCATTAGACGACAATAGTTGCTGCTCTTCCCATCGTTCTAGACCGCACTTTATAGATTTCAGACCATCTTTTACCAGGCTGTTCTGCAAATCACGTAATACTACCGTATATCCTGCCCGTGCTGCTTCCTGGGCTATGCCTGCCCCCATTACACCCGCACCCAGCACCGATATCTTCTTCAAATCTATTCCCCTCTCATTATATAAATAAACCCCCGTATTTTAATGGCTAAGTTATCCTATCTGATGTTTGTTCAATTTTTTATAAAGGAGTGATCTGTGAATATTCAATAACCTGGCGGCTTCATTACGGTTACCGTTGCACCGCTCCAGAGCCTCTAATATGGCTTTTTTCTCCGCCGTAGCAACTATATCAGACAAACTTGCATTGTCTATTGCCACCTTGGTAACATTGTCAAATTTCGATTTTTTTGATGGGCGATTGAAGTATGGCAAATGCTGTTCTTCAATAAACCCTTTATCATCTTCCACAAAGTTCATAGCCCGCTCCAAAATATTCTCCAGTTCACGGACATTGCCTGGAAAGTTGTAGTTGGAGAGCAAATCACGAGCTTCCTGGGTTATGCCGAAAACACTCACTCCCAGGCGATCAGAAATCTTTTCTATCAAGTAATCAGTCAGGTAGTGTATATCCTCTTTTCGTTCCCTTAACGGGGTAGTCTCGATATTCACCACATTAAGACGGTAAAATAGATCTTCCCGGAATTTCCCCTGGCGGACCAGTTCTTCAAGATCACTGTTGGTAGCAGCTATTACCCTGACATCAACCTTGATGGTGCGGACCCCGCCCAAACGTTCAAACTCAAACTCCTGCAAGACTCGTAAGAGTTTAGCCTGGATACTAAACTGAAGATCGCCTATTTCATCAAGAAAAATAGAACCTCCGTCAGCCAACTCAAACTTGCCAGGCTTACCGCCCTTCTCAGCACCCGTAAATGCTCCTTCATTGTAGCCAAACAACTCTGATTCCATAAGGGCTTCCGGTATAGCTGCACAGTTCACTTTTATAAAAGGCTCATTGCAGCGGGGACTGGCATGATGTATAGCATGAGCCAGGAGTTCCTTGCCGGTACCGGACTCACCCTGTATCAGTACGGTAGATGAGGTCTTAGCTGCCTGTGCAGCGACATTCCTCAGCTTTTTCATGCTTGGTGACATACCGATTATCTCATTAAAGGTGTATTTACTCTCTCGGATGTTTTCCAGTTCCATCCGATAGTATTCGATCCTCTTCTGGGCTATACCCAGTTGCCGTGAGTATTCATTGGCTTTCCGCGCATCTGATAATAGGTCGCGCCCTAGAATCTCCATCATCGGTATGGTGTCTATTATATGCTTGTCCAGAATCGTTTCGACCGTATTACCAAGGACCTGATGCGCGGTACTGCTGATGGATCTTATATAGCCTTTTTCATCAATACCGAACATTGCGTTGCCACGATTATCAAAATTGTAAGCACCATATATCTTATAGCATTCGCGGGCAAGTGCGGTTAAAAGATCGCTGGCTAGTACCAGACCTATCAAGCAGCCCTTTTCATCGATAACCGGATAGTGATGGTAACCGGTGTCCACAAATAATTTAATGGTTTCAGACAAATCTTGATCGTCAGTTATAGTAAGTATCTTGGTCTGCATCAGATCACCAACCGGTGTATCCGGGCTGCAATTTTTCAATAAAGCCTTGATCAAATGCGGCCGCGTGAAGAGCCCCTGCACCATACCATCTTGATCAACAACGGGGGCACCATACAAACGGCGTTTCTCGATCAAATGACATACCTTGGCCAGACTGTCGCCGATTCGGAACGAACAAATATCTCTTCGCATTATTTCACTAACCAGCATTATTCTGCCTCCGTAGTCTACTTATCCCCGAAACTTATTCCGATCGAACGGGCAACTCTTACTTCGTTACCTTCCGGATTGACCCGGCGCAGTTCCTTAATAGCTTCTTCAAGAGGAACAGTGATTATATCATTACCGCGCAGGCTGACCATAGTGGCATATTTACCTTCCATTAAAGCCTCCACTGCTGCCACGCCATAACGGGTTCCTAATATCCGGTCATAGGGGATTGGAGAGCCTCCCCGCTGGAGATGACCTAATACGGTGACCCTGATTTCAATATCAATTAAAAACTTGGCTATATCCTCAGCTACTTTCTGACCAATTCCTCCAAGCCTAATAGGATCATGACTGGTAGGGACTAGATTCTGAACCACCATCTCACCATCCGCGGGAGCTGCGCCTTCCGCCACCACGATTATACTGAACTTCTTCCCCTGTCGGTAACGTTGCGTTATCTTGGCTATTATTGCTTCGATGTTATACGGTATTTCAGGTATCAAAATGACATCGGCGCTGCCTGATAATCCTGCATGCAAAGCTATCCATCCAGCATAACGCCCCATTACTTCGAGTACCATTACGCGATGATGAGATTCCGCAGTGGTATGGAGCTTGTCCAAGGCATCGGAAGCAGTATTCACCGCAGTGTTAAACCCAAATGTCACATCAGTCGCAGCTAAATCATTATCAATCGTTTTTGGAACGCCAACGATGCGCACACCCTTATGGGAAAATTGATTGGATATATTGAGGCTTCCGTCTCCGCCAATCACTATCAGCCCGTCAAGCCCGAGATTTTTCATATTGTTTATAGCGCGGTCCGATTGATCAGTCGACTGTATCTTACCTTGACTCTCAGTCAGGTAGTTAAAGGGATTGTCACGATTAGTAGTCCCCAATATGGTTCCGCCCAGATGACTGATCCCCGAAACATTACGAAGGTCAAGTTGCTTGTAGTTATTTTCTACTAGACCCTTAAACCCATCAACAAAACCGATTACATCCAGTCCATATTCAATAATAGCGGTTTTGGCCACTGCACGTATGACAGAATTGAGGCCGGGACAGTCTCCACCGCCGGTTAAAACTCCTATTTGGTTTATTTCGCGCATTATTCCCTCCAGTGGCAGATAGTATTATCGTTTATTATTCGCCAGTAGCTAAATCATTAACAAACCTGACTGCAAATACCTTATACAATTGTACAACATTTCGGCATCAGTTGATTCATTTTCTTAATAACCCGCGAGATATACACTGTATTCAAGAGGCCTTTTAAAGCTATTGCGGATAATCGTTTTTGAATATTCTGTTTCAGTTGTCTTGCGCGGTTTGGAGTTCACCTCTATCAACCAGGGATGCCCCTGTTTATCTATCCCGATATCAAGGCCTAGTTCCCCAAAGGTTTCATTGGTCAATTTCTCCAGTGTTAGTGCTATAGTCTGACAAAGCACCTTTACTTCACGATTTTTCTCTTCAATTATTTCCTTCCTGGAATACAGGTATTTAAATATTTTCTTGCTGGGCTCCGCGCGCCCACCGCTAGAGAGATTGGATACACTGCTGCCAGGAGCTGCAACCCTTACGAATTTTTTGCTTATCTGCCACTCGCCCCGTCCGTCTTTTTGATATATGATCCTTATGTCGAAAGGAGATCCCCGAAATGTTGCAAGATCCAATCCTTGCTGGACAATATATTGTTTGTCTTTACGGATTTTTTTGGTCTTTTTCATAAAATCCTCAGCATTTTCGGCATGGGTGCGCAGCCTTCCCCGTCCACGATTTACTACATAGTTGATATCGCCCTTTTCATTGCTTTTCAGCTTTATGATGCCGTAACCCAAGCTTCCATTGCCGGGTTTGATAAAGAGTACCTTATATTTTCGCAGCATTTCCTCCAGGTTTTCAGTGTTAAGCAACCTGGTTTCCGGCAAGTATTGATGGAGTCTGGGGTTATTGATGAGAATTTGATGAACTTTCCATTTATTTAAGAAATGCGGATTGAAGTATTTTAAATAGGGTTGGTTCATAAGACGATTCTTTGTAGACCTGATAGAATCTTTGCCCTCACTTATCCTGCTGGATACTCTATCATAAACTACATCGGGCAAGGGATATATATCAGAGATCCACACTCCACGATCGGCAGAGATCTGCTTGTATACATAACCCCGGGTGGTATTATTGGACCAGTTGATGCTACCAGGAGTAAAAATGAACACCTGCCCCGGGACCATTTTACCCATATTGCTCAGATAAATAATGTCTGCCTGAACTCCGGTAGGATCAAATTCTTCTTTATTAGGCAAGAATGTAGATAATACACCTATGGTAGGACCCAGATGGATGTGCCCGGCTTCCCTGTCATAGCGCAATTTCATAGATTTCGGATGCTTAATATATAAGGCCTCGGCCAGTTTCGACGATATCGAATAGGTGTTACCGCTCTCATTACTAAGAACCAGTTCGGCAGTAAGGATTATCTGACCAGCCCTAACCTGAATATACGGGTTTATCGGTATCCCTAGATTTTGGGCTAAGTTTTGCGAAATAATTATCTTCCCGGTGGATTGCATTAAACAGCAGCACCCCTATCCTTTATTTTTTCTTTGTAGCGGATGATGTGATATTTTTTGTATTATCATATGAAAAGGGTGTTCTCTTTGCTAATATGATTAGGAAAACAGTGAACACCTGGTACACTTCTTCCCTGAAGGACTAAATTATGATATTAATGAGTGCGTGCCTGGCAGGTGTCAATTGTAAATATAATGGTGAGAGCAACCTGCACCCAGCTCTTAAAGATTTGGCCGAGCAGGGTGATGTATTATTGGTATGTCCGGAGGAACTCGGAGGATTAGAAGTTCCCCGGAGCCCCAGCGAGATAATGCAAGGAACTGGAGAAGATGTTTTGTGCGGGACGGCTGCGGTGATAAATCGTGAAGGCAAGGACATAACCTCTAACTTTGTAAAAGGGGCCCAAACAGCATTAGATTTGGCTAAGGACCAAAAAATCGATCTTGCTATTCTGCGGCGCAGAAGTCCTTCCTGTGGATGCGGTTTTATCTATGACGGTACATTCACTTCCACTCTGCGCAGCGGTGATGGGGTTTTTGTTGCTCTATTAAAGAGAAACGGGATTAATGTACTAAGTGATGAAGATTATTTGAGGGAGTTAAAATAAATGAAAGCTTTATGTCTATTCTCAGGCGGACTGGATTCACAACTTGCCGTATGCTTGATAAAACAACAGGGAATCGAAGTGGTTGGTGTTAATTTTAAGACCCCTTTTTTCGGTGCCAATGACAAGACGATAAAGGCAGCCAGTGACCTTGGTATAGAATTATTGACACCCGATATCAGTGATATTTATATTCCAAAGGTACTGAAAAATCCGGTTTATGGTTATGGCAAGAACTTCAATCCCTGCATTGATTGTCATGGCTTTATGCTGAAACAGGCGGGCGAAATGATGAATGAGCATGAAGCCTCTTTTCTTATAACCGGCGAGGTGGTTGGGCAAAGACCGATGAGCCAGAACAAGTCAGCTATGAATGCAGTAGATAAACTCTCAGGCATGCGGGGCTTCATTGTACGGCCATTGACGGCAAAACTGTTGGAACCAAGCGAGCCAGAAAAGAATGGTTGGATCGATCGGGATAAACTTCTCGATATAAATGGTCGGAGCAGGACTCGTCAGATGGAATTGGCCGAACAATTTGGCATCAATGATTATCCTTCACCAGCAGGGGGCTGTTTGCTAACGGATGCTGGATATGCCAAACGCCTGTCCAGATATTTCGACTTTATCGCGGATCCTGATCCTGCTGAACTGGCAATCTTGAAGCTGGGCCGCCATTTTTATTTGAATACTGGAGTCCTCTTGATTGTCGGCAGAAATCAGAGCGAGAACAATTTGATAAATAACAGCACAATGCCAGGAGATCGTCTGCTTAAGGTGCTCGACCGGCCAGGTCCGCTGGCAATGCTTCGTTCGTCTGATACAGTCAGCCAGGAGGATATTGAGACAGCGGCTTCAATCGTAGCAAGGTATAGCGACGCACGTGACGTGGATATGGCCACAGTAAAATTAATAAATCCGGACTCCGGTGATGAACAGATGTTAACGGTAGTACCGATGCCTGTAGATTCTATTCCCTCTGAGAAACAGCTTTAATCAAAAAGTGACAGATCGATCTGTTTAAACATTTCCTTATAACCGCTAGTATCGGGGTGAGCACCATCAGCCAGCAATAGATCCGTCCTTAGCTGTCCATATTGGTCATAGAAAGCAGCAGGAAAATCGATTAGCGACAGACCGATTTCCTGAGCATAGTTCTTCATCCATTGTCTTATGCGCGTAATAAGTTTCTCCCAGTATTCATTGTCTACTGCCGTTGGTAGGCCTAGAATCACCTTGATCCCTGCAGCAAGCGCCTTGTCTACCATCTCATGCAGATTCCATACTATACGGTCGAATGATTCTCCTAATACTACATCGTTTATCCCGCCCATTATTACTAAATGAGTTGGATCATTCTTCAATACGGCACGGTCGAAACGCTGCAGCATATCTCCGGTGGTATTGCCATTTATTCCTTTATTAATGACCTCACATCCCAGAGCATCACCCAACATTTGTACCCAGGACACCGTCGGCCCCCAGGGAAAACCATAGGTTATGCTATCCCCCAGGCAGACAATCCGTAAACTCTTTTTATTATCATCAGGCATGATATTTTCCTCTCCGGACCCAATAAAAACTAACAGGCTATAAAGCTGTCTTTTTCCACTTCCTCGACCAACCCAACCTGTTTAAGGCGCTCCAGATGTTTAATAAGCATCAGTTTTTCCCAAAAGATCACCCACATGGTTGGGTATATCTTATAGATCAGGCGACGACCTGCCATATCATGAATAGTCTCAGGTTTTTTCTGTTGCTTCAGAAAATTGTATATATTATCATCACGTTTCAATATCCTGTCACGGTACTCCTTCAAACAAGGCATGGGGTCAATGACCAGCTTGGTTATATGAGATGATAGTACGCTTTTGGGCTTTAATTCGATAACCTTATTGATTGAATCAATCATTTGACCTGGATCGGCATATAACTCACTGTACCATGGCCCCGCTTTGGTCAGGCAAATGTCTCCGGAAAAGAGAAACTCCTGATCGGGAAACCAGAAAACACAATGGCCTGCTGAGTGGCCAGGCGTATGTACTACCTGTAAACGGGTGGCGCCAAGATCAATGATCTCGCCATCCTCAAAGGTACCATTCACCTTTATCATTTTCTCGAAGCTATCTGGAGCGAGATTCATTTCGGTAACATTTGCATAAACATTGTCCGGCATCAGTTCATTCCACTGATCTATCGAGTTGTAATGCAGAAAATTCGGAAAATTATCCAGCGCTAAAGCATCAAGCGGGTGGATCGAAGTTACAGCCTTTTTGAACCTATCGTTTCCACGAATATGGTCAATGTGATGATGCGTATAGAGGATCCGATCAATACTGTCAGCATCAATTTCTGACCATGAGTTGTCACTGGCGCCGGTCTCGATTAAGGTCTTAACATCGTCGTCGATATAGAGACAATTGCAATAGGTAAACCCAGCCTCACTTACCACTTGAGCAAGCCGGCCATCAAGTCTTTTCAGCATCAAAAACTCCTCCCCTTAACCCCCTAGCTGCAAAACAGTCTCCGCAGCCTTCTTTCTATAGATTATTTCTATTTGGCTTTGTCCTCTAGTCGCCGGATAACATCATTGAGCTTGGTGATATTTTCACCATAACCAGCCCAATCGCCCTGTTTGAGCAATTGATTGGCCTTATCATAATATTGACGTGCCAATTTAACCAGTTCATCAATATTCTCAGTACCGGTATCAGCTCGCTCTGGGGCTTTAACGTCCGGTTGAAGCGCAGTTTCCTGATTGCTTTCTCCAAACAATCTCTTTAAGGCGCGGTCAAGTGACGGCTCCATCACCACTTTGTCGCCAAACCCAGCTATTATGCGCTTCAATTCAGGCAAACGGCTGTTTTCTGCCTGCAAATATATCGGTTCGATATAGAGTATGGAATTATCCATGGGAATTACCAGCAGATTGCCGCGGTAAACATTGGATCCTCCCTGGTCCCATAGACTAAACTGCTGCGATATCTCGGTATCCTGATCAATCCTGGACTCGATTTGTTCAGGCCCATAGATAGTCTCCTGTTTGGGGAAGTCATAAACCAGAAGTTTTCCGTAGTTGTCGCCATCCATACGCGCACACATCCAGGCTATCATGTTTGGACGTCCCTTGGGGGTGTAAGGCAGCATTAATACATATTCCGGCTGTTCCGACTCTGGAAGACGCATAATCATATAATACGGAGACATGGTCTGAGCCTCGCCGCCTATCTTTTCCACTGGCACCAACCAGGGATCTTCCTTGTTGTAAAATACTGATGGATCAGTCATATGAAAGGTCTTAAATATCTCAGCCTGCACACTGAAAATGTCCTCAGGATAACGCAAATGTGCGCTTAATCCGTCAGGCAGCTCAGTTAGGGGTCGGAATAATCCCGGGAATATTTTGCTGTAAGTTTTTATGATTGGATCGCTATTATCAGCTAAATAGAATAAAATTTCTCCTGTATAGGCATCACAGGAAACCTTGACCGAGTTCCTAATGTAGTTGTTGCCGTTATCTGCGTAAGGCTGCGAGTAGGGATATTTATCGGTAACCGTATAGGCATCCATCATCCAGTACAAACGGCCATCTTTGCCAATAACGATATAGGGGTCACTATCAAAGGTAAGATATGGGGCAATCTTTTGCGCACGGTCTACAATATTCCTGTACATCAAAACCTGGCTGCTGTTATTGATATCTGACGATAGCAGCATCTTGTAATCCTTAAGTACCCAGGCCAATAATAAACGGCGCCCGAAAGACTGAATCTTCAATCCTTGTTTACCTTCATATGTTGAATATACGTTTTTGTCTCCCATGGGATAATCAAATTCCTTCTGGGCTGTATTTACCATGACATAGGAACTGTCACTCTCGCCAAAATAAATCTCTGGCCTTTTTATTATCAGGTCAGTCGATGATCGCGGAGGGACATCTTTGATGAAGTAGTCGGGAAAGCCTTCTTCGCCAATAGCATTTACCGGGCTTACAACCACTCCATAGCCATGGGTATAAAAGAGTCGCTGGTTTACCCAGGTCTTGGCTGTCGTGGGCAGCTGATCCTGATCCAATTCACGGGCTGACAGCATGACCTGACGATAACTGTTGCTGATCTGATAACGATCAATATCCACGTCATTAAACACATAATAGGGGCGCAATTGCTGCAAGTTGCGGTAGGTCGTGCGCAATGGGTCCCAATCCCACAAGCGTATATTCTGTATAATACTGCGGTTGCTTTCACTTCCTATGTTGAGATTATAAGATATATTGAAGTGATTGTTATCTACCCGGTCAAGGTTGTAGGCCATGCGGGTATATTTGATGGCATTCTCGATATAGGGCTTCTCTTTATTGAACTGGTTTGGCTGCACTACTAGCTTTTGCAGGATAGCTGGATACAATCCATTCAGAAGGATAGCCAATACCAGCCAGGCTCCCAGACTAACTGCTATCCAGTTAAGCCTTTTGATAAACAGATTGGCTATAATCACCAGGGCAACCAGTAGAGATACTATCATCAAAACCTTATAGGCCATCAGACGTCCATATATATCAGTATAGGCAGCCCCATAAAAGAGCCCCGAAGGAGAAAAGAGGATATCATATGTGGCGAGTTTATACCCCCAAGCCTTCAGGGCCAGGACGCCAACCAGCAATAGGGCCAAATGCCCCTTAGCAAAGTTAAACTCCTTCCACTCACCGAAAATAATATCTACTGAGGCATTGACCATATACACGGCAGCCGTTGCGATAAGGGTAAGGACTAGAAGGGACATTATTATACCGTATATATAGTGATAGAAGGACAGGTTGAAGAAGTAAAAAGCCAGATCCTTATGGAATATGGGGTCGGTGGTGCCCATTGCTACGCGGTTAATGAACTGTTGGACGATAATCCAATTTTGGGAGGAAGCCGAACTGAGCATAAGAGCAGCCAGCAAACTAACGGCAAGAAAAACCCAGGTAGCAGTGCGTCCCTGCAGGATATCCCTCCACTGTATTGATTCTGACTCCAGGTAGATTATTTCTCTGCCCTCATCGGTCTCAGGTGGACGATCTTCTTCACGCCGATGGCGTCTGGTCAGGGCCAGATTGAAATATAAAAACAGAAAGGTCGCCACAAATATAATAAGATAAAGGCCCACTTTATTGAGGAGTATTGTATTGAATACCCTTCCATAACTTAGAGAATCGAACCATAACCAATCCGCGTATAGCCCAGCCACAATTGAAGCTAGACCTAGCGCAACCAGCACCAAGACCAGCTTCATTGTTCTGGAAAGACTCCCTCTTGCTTCTGCCATAACCAAACCCCCAATTAGATATTTTTTCTCATTCCATTTCCTTACTCATATACTATCCGCAAAAGCGTATCTTTACGCAATTCACTGCAGTTCTTCGTTCCAGGGACATACCCCTGAGTAGAGAGAAAATATTTGGCACATGTTATACCCTTCATTATAGAATATCTCGGCCAGTTCTTCATGCTCCCAAGGTTTATTATTCCCTCGGCGTAGTTTACCACCATGAAAGCCCGGCATAACATACTCCAATAATATAAATAAATACCGTCCTCTTTCGAAAGTCTGATATTATTACTAAGTTTTTCTTCAATTTCCCGCTACCTGTCCATTATATATCTCCCATTAAAATATTGAATTGATTGGAAATATTATATCAGATTAGCAGGTTATTTTTGTATTTTATAAGCTGATTCGATCATTTAGCATCTTTATCAACAAATGTTGCCTCGACAAACAGTTGCTGAGAAATGACAAAACGCCCCAACGGGGCGTCTCCTGCTGATGCTTTATTCTTCTATGGCCAGTTTGATTAATGTTTCCACCAGATCTTCATAAGAGATTCCAACCGCTCTAGCAGCATCAGGAACCAAACTCATACCAGTCATACCGGGAATAGTATTGACCTCTAGAATATATGGATTTCCGTTTTTGTCTACAATGAAATCGATCCTGGCGGTTCCCCTACACCCCAAAGCCTGATAGCAGCCAGCAGCAATGTTCTCGACTTTTTTATTCACCTCGGGGCTGATACGGGCGGGTATAATGTGTTCACACATACCTGGCGTATACTTGGACTCGTAGTCATAAAAATCATTTTTAGATACTATTTCGATAACCGGAAGAACTTTGGGGTTCTCATTACCAAGGACCGCAACTGTCAGAAGATCACCATCAATAAATCTTTCAACCAGGACCTGCGGGCACAGATCAAAGGCTTGATTGATAGCGTCCAGCAAGGCACCTTGTTCTGTTACAATATATGTTCCAATGCTGGATCCCTGCGTAGCAGCCTTGACAACGATAGGCAGACCGTATTGATGCAACAGATCATCGATTATCTCCGGACTGTCTTGGCAGCTGCTGCGGCTCAATACTGTAAAATCAGCTGTGGGATACCCTTCATATATCAACAACTTTTTGGTTATTATCTTATCCATGCATATAGCGCTGGTGGCTACCCCGGAACCGGTGTAGGGGATTCCCATTATGTCCAGCAGACCCTGAACAGTACCATCTTCACCATAGCGTCCATGCAGGGCAATAAACACTACATCTGGAGCTATTTCGCCTATCTGACCTAGATTATCTCTGGCCAAATCCAGGGTTACCGCTTGGTATCCCTTTTTCAGCAGCGCCTCATATACACCCTGACCGCTTTTTAGGGATACTTCCCTTTCTTCGGACATTCCGCCCATAAGCACAAGTACCTTTTTCACCAAAATCACCGCCGATTCATAAAACTATTTAATAATTCTTTCTAAAACTATTCCTGATGTCCCGGATATATGCTCTACCAGTCATAACACATAAAATAATACTCTTCTTGCCTCGCCGGTTCAAGTTCAGAGTGCTGTATGTGAATATGCAGATAGCTGGCAATACTTTCACTTTAACTTCATAAGGATTTCTCCATTAGTTCAAAAATCCCACTGCAGTTTTCAAAAACCCTTGAACGAGCACGTAATCTATGCTAATATTACTTTTGCTGAAAGGCAATCGCAGGGGAGTAGCTCAATTGGCAGAGCATCGGTCTCCAAAACCGAGGGCTGGGGGTTCGAGACCTCTCTCCCCTGCCATTAGAAATCAATTAATGCCGGGGTTCGTGATACCACGGCATTATTTTTTATTAGCGTGCAATATGATTTAGTGGACAGATTGGGACAGTTATTTATCAACGTGGTCTAATATCCAAGCTGTAATTGCATTCAAGACCTCTTCTCGCTCCGGCATAGTCTCATTCATGGTTTCGTGAAAAAGACCTGGAAAGGATTTATATATTTTATCCTTCGAACTGGCAGCTATGAATACCCGGTCACTGCCTGCAATATCCACGATCTTATCTCCTCCCCCATGAACTACCAACAAAGGCATGTTAAGTTGGGCCGCCCGGCTTAAGACCTGCTGGCTGTTATTTAGCATCTCCGTATACCATCTTGCGGAAATTTTATTATGCACCAGCGGGTCATCCACATAGGCTTTTATCACCTGCGGATCATGGGAGAGATCGTCAACTGATAACCCGTTGGGGAAAGTGGTAGCCGGCGCCACCCTGGATAAAAACCGAGCCAATTTATCCTGCCATCCAGGAACTGCCATACTCGGAATCAAGCCAGCAGCCGAAAGTATCAAGGCGTTAATATAAGCCGGATACTCCAGAGCATAGCGTGCAGCTATAGCTCCTCCCATACTATGACCCAGCAGGATCAAAGGGACTCCGGGATTCTGATCATGAGCCATTCCTACCAGCAATTTCAGATCATCGACATATTCCATAAAGCTGGTGATATGACCGCGCGCGCCCTGAGAACGCCCATGCCCCCGGTGGTCCTGGGTATAAAAGGAAACATTATCTCCCTGCATATGGTTTATCAGGTTTGCATACCTTGCACCGTGTTCACCGAGTCCATGGACTAATACCACTACGACCTTGGGTTCGGCAACCTTCCATGCATGCCAGTAGAGCAATATACCGCCCTGTCCAGAATAATTGCCGCTACTTTCACTGTAGTTCCCCATATGCTTTCCTCCCTTATTACTAATATATCTACATATTTCTATAAATCAAATACTATTCCTCTCCCAACAAAGCACAGCTTGAGCAATAACCTTGATAATCCATTTCTAATTATTAAAAGCGTTAAAGGAAATTACTAATCGCTTGCGGAATTGATTCAGAAATATATAAACTCTTATGAGTATTATACTCTGGAACCGGGAGGAAGCATTGATGTTCAGAAAATATATAATGGCGATTGATCAGGGTACTACCGGTACTACAGTTCTCATCATTGATCACGTCGGCAGCGTTGTATCCCGGGCTTACCGTGAGTTTTCCCAGATCTATCCTCAGCCTGGCTGGGTAGAACACGACCCAGAGGAAATCTGGGAGACTACCTATCAGGTGGCCAGACAAGCCTTGCAGTTAGGGGGCCTACGTGCACAGAATATAAATGGTATAGGTATCACCAACCAAAGAGAAACAACCATCGTATGGGAAAAGTCCACCGGCCGCCCGATCACTAACGCTATTGTGTGGCAATGCCGGAGGACAGCACCGATCTGTGAGCAAATGAAAGCTGCCAACATGGATGATGCTATCAGGAGCAAGACCGGCCTGGTCATTGATGCGTACTTTTCAGCTACCAAGCTAGCCTGGATCCTGGACTCTATGCCACAAGCACGCCAAATGGCGGAAAACGGTGATCTGCTGTTTGGCACCGTGGATTCATACTTAGTGTGGAAAATGACCGGAGGACAGATTCACATCACCGACTATTCCAACGCATCCCGTACTATGCTCTATAATATTAATACACTTGAATGGGATCAGGAACTGCTTGATTACTTTGCTATCCCACGAAATATGCTGCCGCAGGTAGTCAGTTCAAGTGCTGTATATGGCGAGACATTTTCTGGGTTATTTGATTCACCGGTACTGGTGGCCGGTGTGGCCGGTGATCAACAGGCTGCACTTTTTGGTCAGACCTGTTTCCAACCCGGTTGTGCTAAGAACACTTATGGGACCGGGTGCTTTCTACTTATGAACACCGGTGGCCAACTAATCGCTTCTCCTCATGGATTGCTGACCACCATAGCCTGGGGTATAGATAACCGGATAGACTATGCCTTGGAAGGAAGTATATTCATAGCGGGGGCTGCGATTCAATGGCTGCGTGATGAAATGAAGATCATATCATCGGCGGCCGAATCCGAAATCCTGGCCATCTCTATACCCGATAATGGCGGTGTTTATCTGGTTCCCGCTTTTGTTGGCTTGGGAGCGCCTCACTGGGATATGTATGCCCGTGGAACAGTAGTAGGTCTTACCCGTGGTGCGGGACGGGCACATTTGACCAGAGCTGCACTGGAGTCGCTTGCCTATCAGACCTACGATATTTTAGAAGTGATGGCCCGTGATGCTGATATTAAGCTGGAATCTCTGAAAGTCGATGGCGGAGTGGCAGCAAACAACTTCCTTATGCAATTTCAGGCTGATATGCTGGGAGTAGCGGTAGAACGCCCCCAGGTTACTGAAACCACAGCAATGGGAGCCGCCTTTTTAGCTGGCCTGGCCACGGGGTACTGGAAAGATCTCGATGAATTGAAGGCCATCCGTCAGGTAGACAAATCATTTGTTCCCCGGATGGCAGAGGAACCTCGCCGCAAATTGCTGGAGGGATGGCAGCGGGCCATGTTTTGCGCCCGGAGTTTCCCTGTAGAAGATTGATAGGAATTATATAGCTTTCTCAAATATAAACTGACCCATGCTAATATAGAATCTTCGTGAGAACCGCCAATGACACGCTCTCTGAGGAAACTATGTCCCTAATTTTGAGGTTTATATTTTGTTTTATAGCCTGGAGTTCGTCATTATTGGTCGTTTCGGTGTAATAGGTGATAAGGATATCCAGACTGTTGCCATTGAAGGAATCAAAAGAAACCGTAGAATTATCCGCTTGCAGCCCGGGATAAGCCATCAGCATTTGTCGTATCTTTTCAATAACGACCTGCACCTTGGCCCCGTTTGTATCGGATGCCAGCCCAATATAGAATGAGACTTTTCTGCGATCCATTCTAGAAAGATTAGTTATGGCCTCATTGCCCAACAGCGAATTCGGAACAGTTACCAAAGATTGATCTCCCGCCCTGATTCGGGTGCTTCTGAAGGAGATGTCCTCGACAATCCCCTGAACTTTACCTGTTGTAATGCGTTCACCGACAGTAAATGGCTTTTCCATCAGGATTACCACCCCAGCAAATATATTGGCCAACATATCCTTAGCGGCTAGTGCAAAGGCGAATCCGCCGAGGCCCAAACCGGCAACGAACCCATTCACATTGAATCCCCATTCATTAGCGACTAGTACAATGGCTAGTGCTATTATAATAAAGCGCAGGATTTTGGAAAGCAACGGTATCAGAATAGGGTCCAGACTCATTCTGTTTTTCAGGTCCTCCGCGATAATAAAATCAATATCACAGAATCGATATAACCCCCAGCATACTATGATAATTAGTGATGATCGGAATATCGTCAGAAAAGCTAAATCAGCCTGTGCAGAAAATGGAAGGTAGCGCAGCGTGAGATAGATCCCCAGAATTATTACAAAAGCTTGTACCGGCTTGTGGAAGGCGTTTAACAGGTTATCCATACTCTGGTTATTCGTCTTTTTCAGGGATCTGGAGACCCAATTATAAACGAAGCCATTAATTATTTCTTCCAGCGTTATAAACCCTATGATGATTGCTAATGCCACAATAGCTTCTTTTGTAATAGTTGAGGCACTGCTTGATCCCAGGAGATTTTTCAAACTTTCCATATCAACAACATCCTCTTTTCGAAATGCGACACTGAATAATACATTGATGGTATGAAAGCTGATCCGTTGGTTCATAATCATAGCAGTAAATCGTGGAGGTCGATCAGTGCGCTATATAAAACTTTTGTTTACTCTGGCAGGTCTGTCCGGGTGTATATTGTTCTTTTCAACTTATGGATATTTTGCCACCTGTGTTTGGCAAGTAGAAAATGCAACAAACGGCAAAAAATAAATGCAGCACCCGGGATGGAATTACTGTTTAATCTTGGAATGCTCCAGGCGGTAGCTCTTGCCGCTGAATATCAGTAAATGACTGT
>JAAYCK010000118.1 GCA_012729835.1 Syntrophomonadaceae bacterium | reverse complement strand
TTATGATGGATTTTCTTGTCATGAATGAACATACATCATCTACAGTTCTGGCATCCCCTATGGCTATTAAGGCGGTAACCGGCCAGGATACTACGATAGCTGAATTAGGTTCTCCAAAGGTACATTCTGAAATAACAGGTATCTGTGACAAGGTGACCCAGAGCGACGAAGAGAGCATTGAGTATTGTAAAAGCCTGTTAAGCTACTGGCCATCCAATTGGCGCGAAAAACCACCAATTATTGACATAGGCGATTCCCCATACAGAAAAGAAGAAGAGCTGTTGGACATTGTGCCTTTTGATCTGAGCAAAGGGTATGATATGCGGAAAATTATTTCCCTGGTGGCAGACGGGGGAGCATTCGTGGAGAGCAAAGATGTATTTGCACCCAGTGTAATAACTGGTTTTGCCAGAATAGGCGGCCAGAGTGTCGGCATTGTGGCCAGTAATCCTGCCGTAAATCTGGGAGCCTTGGATATGGATACTTCTGATAAAGAAGCCAGGTTTATCAGATTTTGTGATGCTTTTAATATTCCGCTGGTATTTTTAGCCGATACGATTGGATTTTTGTCTGATACCAATAAGCAGGCGATGGGGCTGGAATGTCATGCGGCGAAGGTTATGTATGCTATCAGTGAAGCTACTGTACCTAAAATAACGATTTATATCAGAAACTGTTCAAATTATGGTGATCTGGCTTTTGGAAATGAACAGCTTGGCTGTGATATAGCTTTTGCATGGCCTACCTGTCAGCTCGGCAAGATTACGGATTTTGCACAATTTTATACCAAAGGTCTTGATATGGACAAAATGAAAGCAGCCGTTGAAAAGTATAACACTATATACAATGCGGCAAACAGACTGATGTTCAGCGATATCATCGATCCACGTGAGACCAGGGCAACTATTTATAAGGCCTTGACCTGGCTGGGGAACAAAAAGGAAGACAGGCCATGGAAAAAGCATGGGAATATACCTCTTTAAAGCAAAAGATGCTGGAGGAAGTAATTGTAATCGCGATGTCGCAATAGTCTTAAATTTAAGGAGGAAATTTAGTAATGAGGGAAATCTATTTGGTTGAAAGCGTTCGTTCAGGAATTGCAAAGTCCGGTAAAAAATCCTGGTTTGCCAACTTGAGAGGTGACGATCTGGCGGCTTTGGTAATGAACGAACTAATGCGCAGAGCTGGATTAGAGAACAAAAAGGAAGAATTGGACGATGTTATCCTGGGTGGTACCGCACTCATCAACGATATGGGGAGTAATATCGGACGCTATGCCACTATAATGGCGGGATTTCCTTACAGCGTTCCGGGCTGTACCGTTGATCGCTTTTGCTCCTCCGGTGTGCAGAGTATATTCAATGCTTATGCGCAAATCAATATGGGATGGGGATCGGAACTGATCCTGGCCGGTGGTGTGCAGCAAATGACCACTGTTCCCATGGGGTTTGGCAGACTGCATAACCCGCGCCTGGGTGAGTTTACTGATGCAAATGCTATTAATATGGGATGGACTGCTGAAATGGTAGCACGCAAGTATGGTATTACCAGGGAAGAACAGGATCAGATGGCTATGGAAAGCCATGCCAAAGCCCATAAGGCAACCGTTGAGGGACTGTTTAAGGATGAGATTTTTCCTATAGAGGTTGATGCCCCCACCGGAGATGGCGGGACCACGAGGATGATTGTAGATCGGGACCAGGGAATAAGACCGGGCACCACGATGGAGACACTGGCTAAGCTGGAACCAGTTTTCCTTAAAGATGATAAAGCAACCGTAACAGCAGGAAACTCCAGCCAAACCAATGATGCTGCCGCTATGACATTGGTTGCCAGCAAAGAAAAATGCAAAGAACTGGGACTTAAACCCAAAATGAAGTTAATTGGTTTTACAGCAGTAGGGGTTGATCCGGCCTATATGGGTATCGGACCGGCAGTTGCCATTCCGAAGGTATTAAAACAGGCTGGCATGACCATCGACCAGATCGATATTTGGGAAATCAATGAAGCATTTGCCGCCCAAGCGGTATATTGTACCAAGGAATTGGGAATAAGGAACCATCCTCTGCTTAATCCCAGAGGAAGCGGAATTTCTCTGGGACACCCACTGGGCTGCACCGGGGCCCGTATTGCCACTACTCTGATGCATGAGATGCCTTATTACGGTGCCAAATACGCGGTGGAAAGTATGTGTGTAGGCCACGGTCAAGGCGTAGCTGCTATTTGGGAATGGGTCGGAGACTAAAAGACTTTTAAGGTGAACAGTAAATAGGGATAAAGTAATGAACGTATAATAAAAAATTAAGTTAGGAGAAGAGATTATGGAAAGATTGTTGAAATTTACCCCAGAACACGAAATGTTCAGAACTGCTTTTGGTAAATTTTTGGACAAAGAAATAGTACCTTATTACGAGCAGTGGGAAGAAGATATGATAGTCCCACGGGAAAGCTATAAGAAATTTGGCGATTATGGATACCTGTGCATGGACGTTGAAGAAAAGTACGGCGGTGTCGAAGCTGATTACCTTTACTCGGTAATTGAGGTCGAAGAAATAGGCAAACGGGGATTGCAAAGTGTTTATATAAGAAACCATAACAATATCTCAGCTCCCTATATTACCGAGTATGGAACGGAAGAACAAAAGATGCGCTGGCTGCCGGGATGCTTAAGCGGCGAGACCATTCTGGCAGTAGCCATGACAGAACCGGGAGCAGGCTCTGATCTTGCAGCTATAAGAACTACAGCTGTAAGAGAGGGAGACTATTATATTGTAAACGGATCCAAGACCTTTATTTCCAATGGAATAAATGCTGATCTTATCATGGTGGCTGTTAAGACTGACCCCAAGGCTCAGCCGGCACACAGAGGCATAAGTTTATTAATGGTTGAAAGAGGTATGGAAGGTTTTGAGCGGGGCAAACAAGTAAAAAAGATAGGAATGCATGCTCAGGACACAGCCGAACTATTCTTTGATAACTGCAAGGTACCGGTTCAAAATCTGCTGGGAGAAGAAGGAAAAGGCTTTAAAATGCTCATGAAAAAGCTGACCCAGGAACGCCTTTCCTCCTCATTGGACGCACTGGCAAAGGCCAAATATGCGGTAGAACTTACCAAACAGTATGTTAATGAAAGATATGTTTTCGGGCAGCCCGTAGGAAAATTTCAGAATACCCAGCATGTATTGGCCAAATGCGCTACCGAAGTACAATTAGCAGAATCATTCCTTGATCAATTGGTACTGCAGCATATGGCCGGAAAGCTTGACGAAGCAAATACTGAAGTATGTATGGCCAAGTACTGGGTTTGCGAAATGTCCTTCCGCGTATGTGACCAGTGTCTGCAGTTATTCGGCGGTTACGGATATTGTACAGAATATCCAATTGCCAGACAGTTTGTTGATTCCAGAGTAAATAAACTTTTTGCCGGCTCTTCTGAGATCATGCTCAATGTCATCGCCAAGAACATGGGATTATAAATAAGGGAATAGCTCGCTGAAAACGAAATGTCGAAAAGTTAATATAGAAGTGATTTTAAAAAGCTGGTCAGATGGTATGCTGACCAGCTTTTAACAAAGATGAATGGTTGGGAATGCTTGATATAACAGAAATGCTCATAAATATCTCCAATTTGATGACTGACTGATTAAAACCGGCTTGTGAGGCTGCTGACAAAACAAAACCGTAGGATGAATTTTAGGTATGTAACAAAGGAGGTCGTCCAAATAATTGGAAATGCAGGTTAGTAATGATGGCATAGATCCAAAGCTCTTTGAACATGTTGTTGATATGATGGGTCGAGCACCGGTTTATCAGAATTTGGGGATAAAATTGTCTCGATTGGGAAAAGGAACTTGCGAGCTAAAAATGCAGGTCGATGAAAAACACTGTATTGCTGAGGGTCAGATACATGGCGGAATGTATCTGACATTAAGTGACGCCGCCATGGGATTGGCGATGCAAAGCCTGGGTATTGAAGGGGCAACAGTGGAAATGTCTTCCCAATTCATATATCCAGTCAGACAAGGGCAATTGATCATAGCCAGGGCACAAGTAGTCAAGTCAGGAAAACGAGTACTTTTTATCGAAGCGGAAGCTCTCAGCGAAGAAAAGTTAATATTTCATTGCCATGGGGCATTCGTCAATAAAGGACCGTTAAATATCCCATAAACCAAAGTAACCCAAAAGAACTTATTATTAATAACTTGATACTTTACCTAATGCATATTGATGTCGACAAAACCTTGAGTGTTGATGCCGATTTAAAAAGACAGAAAGCTGACGGAATTGCCTGACCGTAAAT
>JAAYCK010000117.1 GCA_012729835.1 Syntrophomonadaceae bacterium | reverse complement strand
GTATTGCTTCAGATATGACACTGATCGAACCGATCATGAGACCGATGATTAATTTGCCAACTGTTAAAAAAGTATTACTGAAGACTGATATCCAAGCTGCCTTCACTCTAACATCCATGCTAATCTCTCCTGCCCCGGATTAATAAAAAAGGGACTCCATAAAATGAAGTCCCACGGATACCTCCGCTGCTCAATGAGCCCGGCTTTATTGCCTGACCAAAGAAAACTACAGTATCAAAATTTAGATTAGTATATCATGCCACTTATAGATTTGTCATGTTAATATTATTCTTGCTTAGACTTTAGGTCATACCAAATCGGGCTGGCTACAAAGATGGATGAATAACCACCCACCAGAAAACCAATCAACATGGTCAGAACAAATACCTTGATTGATGTTCCGCCGAATAATAATAGTGCTATTAAGGCAAAAACACTTACTAATACCGTATTTATGGAACGGTTCAGTGATTGTGTGATGCTCTTGTTAACTAGAGTGAGGTAATCCTCCTTCTTTTTCATTCGTAAATTTTCACGAATACGATCAAAGATAACTATGCTGTCATTGATCGAATAACCGACAACTGTAAGCAGACCCGCAATAAATGGTGTATTAACCTCCCACTGGAATAAGGCAAATAACCCTAAAACCAGGGATACGTCGTGTAATTCCTTTACTATCGAAGCAATGCCAGTGGTATACTCAAAACGCAACGCTATATACAGCATCATGGCAATGGCTGCAATTATTACTGCAAGAATGGAGTTTCTCTTAAGCTCATTTCCGATAGAAGCTCCTACACTCTCAGCGGAGCGAAATTCAGCTTTTCCGAATTTGTCATTCAAATGGTTAAGGATATTCTGCGTTTCATTCTGACTTAATTCGTGAGTTCTAATGAATATCTCATCACCGCTCTTGCTTACATCAGCTTTGTCCATCTTAATCTCTTTAAGTGCGTCTCGGACAGCATTTACATCAGTATTCTGCTCCATCCGCACCTGGAGAATCGAGCCGCCCCTAAAATCGATACCCATATTAAGCCCTTTGGTGAAAAGTGTCACCAGGCTGAATAATACCACTACTATTGAGATTACATAATACACCTTACGGTATTGTATAAAATTCACTGAATTCCCTCCTCTCTAATTAATGTATAATTTCTTATTGGAAAAAATATTTGATAAAGGATTCATGAGCCATTGGGTAAAGTACAATGCAGTAACCATGGCCGCAATGTTACCGATTATCAACGTAACCGCGAAGCCTTTTACCGGGCCGGTTCCCAGCCACATTAAAATGGCTGCTGCGATTATTACTGTAAGATTCGAATCAAAAACGGTCCAAAAAGCCCTATCATAGGCAGCATCTATTGATGCCTTCAGGGTTTTCCCGGTTCGCATCTCCTCTTTCAGTCGTTCGTTTATTATTACATTGGCGTCAACCGCCATGCCGATAGATAAAACAAAGCCCGCTATACCTGGCAAGGTCAACACGGCACCTAACAATGCCATAGCCCCTAATACCACCAAAGCATACAGAACCAGTGAGATATCAGCTACCAATCCCGGTAATCTATAATAGCCGACCATAAATATCAGTATGGCAATCATACCAACTATACCGGCGTCGATACTCTTTTGCAGCGAATCAGCCCCAAGCGTCGGTCCTATAGATCGTTTCTCGATGACTTTCAAGGTAACCGGCAGAGCGCCTGAACGGAGTAATACCGCCAGATCCTGAGCCTCTTTGGCTGTAAAATTGCCTTCTATAATTGCATTGCCATCAGTAATCGCTGTTTTTACGTTAGGTGCGCTGATTACCTTTCCATCAAGCACAATGGCAATTGGTTTATTCACGTTTGCCGTAGTAGCTTCAGCGAATTGTTTGGCGCCCTCCTTGTCAAAGCTTATAGCCACATTAAAAGTGCCGTTGCCCTGAGCTCCGGCTGATTCGGCCTGGGCATCTTTAAGATGTTTTCCAGTTACCAAAACTTTGCCTTGTTCATCCCAAAACTCAAGCTGAGCGGTATTTCTTAGTATATCTACTGCGGATTCCGGATCATCCTCGCCGGCAATCTCTACGACAACACGGTCGTCTCCCTGAGGATAGAGCGAGCTTTCCTTTACTCCCAGGTTATCAACACGATCCCGAAGTATCCCTACCGCTTTTTGCAGGGTGTCCTTCGTAACCTCATTGCCGCTTTTCTCCTGAGCCTGCAAAACTACTCGCAACCCGCCCCGTAAGTCAAGACCGAGATTAATGCGATCCATCAACGGTTTTTGACCAAAATAGGTCAGGGCCGCCAGAACTATAATAACCAGACTTACTAATACAATGCTTGTATTCTTGTTCAACCTCAACTTTTTTCCTCCTTCCAACTACTATGCATATATCTCAAGAATACCCGTCTTAATTCTGCCGGGTTTCAACAAGAAAAATAGACCTATCCTCATCCCCAAATCACTAGAGCAACTTTGCTCCATTTATGATCAGCTCGAACCTGCAGCCCAGATAATTGGCTGCTCTCTGGCACATCAACATGCGGCTAAGAAATATCTCAAAGTACTCCATTACCGGACAGATCTCAGTCTCAATTGCCAGTTCCATGGATATGAGGCTTTGTTCTTCATCTATGTTCAGCAGGGAATACTCCGCCGCATAGTTGACGCGATCATGTATATCGAATGATGCGATATCTGTATTTCTTACCCTGTTTCTATGAACATGCGATTTGTCAGCGATAATCAACGCTGCAGCCACCGGGTTAACCGGATGGCCGCTGCCTTCATCGTGGTTGCCAATAGCTGCGGTGATTATAGAAATTTCTTTGGGGTCCATGTCTAAACGCTGCAATATCTCCATAGCCATCATCGCACCACTTTGACTATGTCCATGGCGGTTAACTACGTTGCCGATATCATGCATATATCCAGCAATTCCTGCCAGCTCGGCCATACGGTCACCATACCCGAGTTTTTGGAGGATCTCTCGGGATACACCGCTGACCAAGCTGATATGAAGATGCCCATGATCGGTAAATCCCATTGCTCCCAAATGCTCGTTTCCCTTTACGATCATAGTCTTCACCAGGAGATCAGCTTTGATCTCGCTAAGACCCGTCACTTATTCTTCTCCCTCACGATAAGCTATGGCCTTTTTTATAAACTCGATTTCAGTATCATCATTTACCTTGAGCATAATCGTTTCATCTTTGACTCTCGCAATAGTACCCTTTATTCCGCCGATGGTAACTACTTTCTCGCCTTTTTTTAGAGTATCCATCAACTGACTATGCTTTTTTTCCTGTTTTCTGCGCGGCATAATCGCAAAAACATAAAAAATGCCGATAAAGATGACAAAATAGGCTACTATTGTTATCCAAGCCTGCGAATCCTTCAATCAAACATCACTCCCTAATTTAATAAAACTTTATTACTATTCGCCACAACTTATTGAAATCCTGCTGAAATGCTTATAACGCATTTTTACAATCACCCTTTTTGATACCTCCTAAGAAATTCGTTAGTGAAACTGGATAAGTTATCATCAGCAATGGCATGTCTAATATTCTCCATTAAACGTGTCAAAAAGTAAATATTGTGGTAGGTAAGCAATCGGAGAGCCAATATCTCACCGGCCTTTATCAGGTGTCTGATATAGGCCCGGGTGTAATTCTGGCAAACCTGGCAGGGACACTCTTCGTCCAATGGCCGAAAATCTCTGGAACAGCCCGCATTACGAACCGTTAGCTTGCCACAACTGGTGTAAGCGGTTCCGTGACGGGCCAGACGGGTAGGCAGAACACAATCGAACATGTCGACTCCGTTCGCTACACCAGCAAGAAGATCCTCGGGTTCACCAACTCCCATCAGATAACGGGGTTTCGTAATGGGCAACAGTGCTGCGGTACTTTCGAGTATGCTGTACATTTCTTGCTTGGGTTCACCAACACTTAACCCACCAATAGCATATCCAGGAAAATCGAAATCCAACAGTTCTTTAGTGCTTCTCTCTCTAAGGTCCGGAAATACGTTGCCTTGTACTATACCAAATAACGACTGTCTCTCTGAATTATGCGCCCTACGGCATCGCTCTGCCCATTTAGTCGTCCGGGTCACTGCTCGTTCAGCTTCCTCATATGAACAGGGATAGGGGGAACATTCGTCAAAACACATGGCTATATCAGCTCCCAGAGCAAGCTCGATTTCCATGACCTTTTCCGGACTTAAAAAGTGGGTGGAGCCGTCTATATGAGAATTGAAGAATACCCCATCATCATTTATCTTGCGCAGCTTACTCAGGCTGAATACCTGAAAACCGCCGCTGTCGGTAAGGATGTTTTGCCCCCAATTCATAAAGGAATGCAGCCCACCCGCTTCGGCTATCAGATCTTCACCAGGACGTAAAAACAGGTGATAGGTGTTGGCCAATATAACATCTACACCTATCTCATAAAGCTCAGGCGGGGTCATAGTCTTTACCGTAGCCTGAGTCCCCACCGGCATGAATACCGGAGTACTAATTAGTCCATGATTGGTATGGATTCTCCCCAGTCTGGCCGGGGAGTTATTATCATATTTGGTGATTTCAAAAGATAGCATAAATACCTGCCCTTGCTATTACATAACCAGCATAGCGTCGCCATAACTGAAAAAGCGATACTGTTCTTTTATGGCATGGCGATAGGCGGCCATAGCATTATCATATCCAGCGAAAGCCGCCACTAGCATTATAAGTGATGATGCCGGTAAGTGAAAATTAGTTATCATGGCATCAATGGCTTTGAATTGATATCCCGGATAGATAAAGCAATTGGTTTCCATCTCACCATGCTCAAAACCCTGTTCACCATAAAACGATTCCAGGGTGCGTACGACAGTGGTCCCGACTGCCACTATACGCCCTCCTTGCTGACGCGTTCGATTTAAAATAGCGGCACCCTCACTGGTCAAGTTACAATACTCATAATGCATCCGATGTTCACGAATGTCCATGCTGCTGACCGGTCGAAATGTGCCTAATCCAACATGCAGAAGAACCTTGACTATGTTGATGCCTTGCGCCGCAAGGTCACTCAACAATTTGTCGGTAAAATGCAGACCGGCAGTAGGAGCGGCAGCCGAGCCTATGTGATCGGCATATACTGTCTGATACCTCCGCTTGTCCTCATCTTGCGCTGAGCGTTTGATATAGGGCGGAAGCGGCATATGACCTATGCTATCGATATACTCCATTTCGTTATTACAATTACAGAAACAGACCTTACGCCCTCCTGGCATATCCATTTCCTCTTTTATCTCCAACTGGACCCCATCATATCTTCCATTCTGGTTGTTTGGTCCATCCAGTATCACCCGGTCGCCTGCCTTGAGCCTCCTGGCGGGACGAACCAACGCCTCCCAGCTGTTCTGCAGCCTTTTCAGCAGCAGAATCTCTACCCGAGCACCACTGGGTTTGTGCCCAAATAAGCGCGCCGGTATCACCCTGGTGTCATTCAAAACCAGGGTATCACCGACTTTCAGGTATTCGAGTATACTGCTGAAACTGGTGTCAGTAATGTTTCCATTAGCACGTCGCAAAACCAACAATCGTGAAGCGTCGCGGGGCTCGATCGGATACTGTGCTATCAGTTCTTCAGGTAAGTCAAATCTATAACTCTCTAAATTATAAACATCTATCATCTTGCCGTCTCCCGGCTGGTAGGTTTGTCTTTAGGTGACTTCATTGTGTAACGCTCTTTTTCGCTGTATAAGCAACCGCAATACTGCTGGCGGTAAAGACCCATCTCCCGTGATCTGCTAACGGTCTCTTTAAAACCTGGCCGGAAATCATGATATAAGAAAGGGACATTATATTTCTCTCCTATAGCTTCTCCCAACTCCCTGATCAATTCGTGCTTCTGCATCGGGCTGACCAGCAGAGTTGTACTGAAATAATCGAATTTACCGCGGCGGGCGATTTGTGCAGCCTTCTCCAGGCGCATGATGTAGCAATAATTACATCGCTGCTTTTCTCGATGGGTGATCAATTGGAAATATTCACTCGGATCATAGTTGTCATCGTAGATAACTGATAAACCAATGCTATCTGCATAAGCTTCTACTCCTTCCCGGCGTTTAAGGTATTCCGTGTAAGGATGGATATTGGAATTTGAGAAAAATCCCATGACTTCAAAGCCCTGCCCGATCAATTCCGGAACAGGATAGGTAGCGCAGGGGCCACAACATATATGCAACAGCACTTTGGGCAACGTAAGTACCTCCGTAGCGGTCAATCTTCTTTGAATAGCCCTTCATTTAGCGATTGGTTAAACCTATGACCCAGATGACGATATGCCAGCTCAGTAGCCATTCTACCCCGCGGCGTCTTTTGAATCAAGCCCAGCTTCAATAAATATGGTTCATACACATCGCTTAGGGTATCGCTTTCTTCAGATACACAGGCTGAGAGTGTTTCCAGGCCTACTGGTCCCCCACCGAATTTCACTATAATAGCCTCAAGGATCATGCGATCAACATTATCTAATCCCGCTTCGTCTATCTCCATCATCTCCAGAGCTTGACGAGCTATATCCCGATCGATTCTTCCATTGCCCCTTACCAGAGCAAAATCACGCACGCGTTTCAAGAGTCGATTGGCGACCCTAGGGGTACCTCTTGCCCTCCGTGCAATCTCATGCGCGCCACCCGGTTCTATGTCCAGATTAAGAATGCTGGCTGCTCTGGTAATGATCTTCTCCAAATCGGTGGTTTCATAAAAATCGAGACGACAATTGATGCCGAAACGATCACGCAGCGGAGAAGTCAACAATCCAGGCCGGGTGGTAGCACCGATCAAGGTAAAGGGAGGCAATTCTATCCGCAATGTTCTGGCGCCAGGCCCCTTGCCAATAATAATATCAATAGCATAGTCTTCCATGGCTGGATACATGATTTCTTCCACACTCCGGTTCAGGCGGTGGATCTCATCTATAAAGAGTACTTCGCCAGGTTCCAAATTAGTAAGTATCGCTGCCAGATCCCCCGGGCGTTCGATGGCCGGTCCCGATGTCTTACGTATAGACCGCCCAATCTCTCCGGCAATAATAGTGGCCAGAGTAGTCTTACCCAATCCGGGCGGTCCGCTCAATAGAACGTGGTCAAGGCTCTCGGCCCTTTCCCTGGCAGCAGCCACAAAAATACTGATATTCTCCTTCACCTTGTCTTGACCTATGTATTCGGATAAACGCAATGGCCTCAGGGAGGTTTCACTATAATCTTCATCTCCCAGCATATGGGGTGATATCAGGCGATCTTCCGGCACATGGCTCCCTCCCTATCTATTTAACTGAGTGGCACGCGTTTTTAAAACCAGCTTAATATTCTCCTCTACCCGGTCAGAGAGCTTTCCCTGAGCCAGCAGATCCATGATCATAGGAAACATCTCATTGCGCTGATAACCCAATGCTTCCAATGCATCCAAAACATCTTCCAGCCATGGTTCCTCACCGGGTGCTACTGCTACGGCGCTTGCCTCACCGATCTTGTCCTTTAGTTCAAAAATAAGACGTTGGGCGCTCTTTTTACCGATTCCCGAAATCGTGGTGAGAAGCTTTTCATCCTTGCTGGCTATGGCTCGATAGAATTTCTCCGGATCCATGGCCTCCAATACGTTCATTGCACCCTTGGCACCCATGCCGGAAACCGTCAGTAAAAGTCTGAACAGGCTTTGCTCTTCCTTGACACAGAAACCATATAGCTTGAACTCATTTTCCAAAACCTGAAAATGAGTGTATACCTTTATCGGTATGCCGTTGCGGGGCAGACCTGCGATGTCCCGCCGATGCATGTTTAACTCGTAGGCAACTCCATGCGTCTCAATTATCACACTACTGTCCGTGATCTCCTCCAGATTGCCTCTGATAAAAGCTATCATAATAAACCACCTTCTTGTATTCAAATCCGGTTTCTGGTCGTTTTTAATATATCGTTGATACGGCATGAATGCAGATGGCAAATTGCAATAGCCAGTGCGTCAGCGGCATCATCTGGATGAGGCAATTCATCTAACCCCAGCAACCGCTGGACCATCATCTGTACCTGCCTTTTTTCTGCCTGACCATAGCCTACTACTGCTTGTTTCACTTGGAGAGGTGTGTATTCGGCCACTGGAAGTTGAGCCAGAGAGGCCGCCAGGAGAATTACCCCACGGGCCTGAGCCACCGCGACAACAGTCTTAGCGTTCTTGTGGTGAAATATCTCCTCTACTGCCACTACATCAGGTTGATATTCTTCCAGCAGCCTATTGAGCTCCCCATTGATCTTCAGCAGGCGCAATGGCATATCTATGCCGGCAGTGGTTTTGATAGTCCCATAATCCAAGGTGATAAGACGACCTTCCTTAATTTCGACTATACCAAATCCCGTAGTAGCAGTACCCGGATCAATCCCCAATACCCGCATTGTTAATACCCTTCTTAACCATATTCACAACCAAACATTTGCTCTATCCATTATATTATGAAAGATAAGCTTGGCAAATATAAAAATGCCCTGAAGCAACAGGGCATAACAGTTAGTCACCTATCTTAATAATATTAAATTTATATAAAGTATCTAATTACTGATACTCATCCAGGTTTTCCAGAGTATCGTTTAGTTTCGCTTCGTCCTGGAAACTATATTTACCGGCCCGGATATCCCTTTGAATATTTTCGGGCAACATCTCTGCCCGGATAGAGGTAACTCTAAGCAGTATTTCGTTTTCCTCTGCTCCGGTATAAACCGCTATATATCCACGGTATTCCTTAATCTTAAATTCGTTTTGTTCTTCTGGACACTTATTGGAAATAGTCTGATGGATAACCATAATGTTGTCAACCAGAGATACAGAGTATCCTTGACTCTTTTTAAAATAGTCATTCAATCCCCTGCTATCCAAACCCATCAGCTTATCACGCTGACTATAACCGCTGACAACAGTATGACCGCATTCTTGGTATTCTTTTTCATAGATAATCCTTGTATCCGGCGTTACCACTCCAACTGACTTCTCAATCATTGCCGATGTTTTTTCCGGTTTTTGCGAAATGCCTTGCTTCAACTGGGTAGAATATCTATACCCGATTACCATGCTGACCAATGCCAGAGCAATAAAGCACCATGTGAATATTTTTGTCCTCACAGCCAAATCACCTCCATTTGATTATTCCCTTTTTATGGGATTCATATACTTCCAGTAGATTTGACTGAAATTTTCGCGTTACTTTATTCTATTTGATTTTTTGTCCTTGTTTTAACAATTATTTATAGATTTTCATGAAATACTATTGCATAATAGCGAACCATGCTGTATAAAATAAGTTATAAAGGTCAAATATTAGTCAAATTTATTTAGAATTTTCTGATTTTTACTGCAAAATCAGTTCCCGGACCGATGTTACATCCACTTATCTTTAATAAGGATCAAAACGAATATGATGGGGTCGGGATCCGGGAATCAGATAAACAAATTATTAGGGAGGCGAGGCCAATGTTCAAAGACCTTGTTAAGTGGGAAATCAATTTTAACTGCGAAGACCTTTTTGACCTTGATGCTGCACTGAGAGAAGATGCGACCAGTCCTTACGGAGATGCTTTTTCTATACCGGAATTAGTCTATTCTGAACTGGACATATTCGATTCAGTCACTCCAGGCTTTAGCATCGATTTTAATGATGTATTTGGTGCTGCACAAAGCCGTTTGGAGAATGACCCCCAATCAGCGATAAGTGCCTTGCTGGAAGTGGGTCCAGCCGATCTGCTCGATATTAACCAGGTATACACGGAAATAGCTGATTCAGAGGCTTATCATTTCTCAAAAGTGTTCACTTATGAAGGTGTAGATATTGACAGCTACGATAATGTTAGCATAAGCATGCCTCACCTATCTGCTGGAGCCGGGAATAGCCAAGCTTGGCCGACTATATTTGGTGAAATCGAAAGCTACGTCCAGCAAACCATAACAGAGGATTTATCAGATGTGCTAATATCTGACCTACCTTCCCGTCCAGGCATGATCTTGGTAAAAGGAAATCGGAATAATCTAATCAACAGTTTCGAAGGCCATAATTCTTTGACACAGGGCCAATCATTTAATATTCCTATGCAATTCCATACGGAAAATGGAGAACTGTTCTTCACTATAAACCTTAGCGAGATAAATTTTCGTGATCTTTCCCGGATGCGGCATTTACCACGTGAAATGAACATGAAAAGCGTCCTGTCCCTGATTTCCAAACAGAGTAAAGCCAAATAGAATGGGGAAATAGTATTACAACAAAAGGGTGGCATCTGCCACCCTTTTGTTAATCATCCTGTTTTACTCCATATGCAAAATTACAAGCTCCAAATCATGACAACACCGACAAGTATTTCACTTTTTTCCCTTTCATCGGCAATGGCCCGTGTTGATGTTCAGCGTTGAAGTATATGCAATCACCAGTCGATAACATCAGCTCTTCATCGTCGAATCGGTAACCCATGGTACCTTCCAGCACCATAATAAACTCCTGACCGGGATGATTATATAAACGCTGTTGATATTCGGCAGCATTTTCAATACTGATTATTATTGGCTGCATTTTTTGCTGCTGGAATCCGCTGATAGGAGTCTCAATCACTTGACCCTGCGGGGCATCCTCTGGTTGATAAACAGCCCGGTCCTTGGCCCTTACTATTATAATAGGCTTTGCTTCAACCTCGGAAAAGAATTCACCCATAGATACATTCATAGCCCGGGCTATCTTAGCCAGAGTCGATACCGGTGGAGACACCTTGCTATTCTCTATTTTTGACAACAACCCCTTGGTAAACCCTGTGCGATTCCCTAATTCTTCGAGGGTCAGGCCTTTGCTAATCCTGATCTCTCTGATCCGGCGGGCTACATTGATCTCTTCCATGCGACCACCCTTGTTTATTTTTATTATACTATCGTATCTTTTTGTTCAACTAGTGTCAAATGGTTCGCCGTAAAGCTACTTGAGAAGGGCTATCATCTCAATCTCACAGGGAGCATTTAAAGGTAAAGCGTTAACGCCTATGGCCGCCCGGGCGTGGCGTCCCTTTTCACCAAAAACCTTTTGCAGGAGTTCTGATGCGCCGTTGATAACCTGTGCCTGTTCATAGAAATCATCGGCACTCTGAACATAGCCGGTTAACTTGATTATTTGGACCAATTGCTCCCAATTATGAGCATGTTGCTTCAATATAGACATACAGTTAATTATGCATTGCCTGGCTGCATCCTGACCTTGGGCAATATCTAGATCAAGCCCCAGCTTTCCGGTATATAGTAATTGCCCATCTTTTGTTGGCAATTGACCGGAGATGAAAAGTAGATTATTGGTCTGAATCCCCGGAAGGTAAGCGGCTATCGGTTTGGCCGGCTCAGAAAGCACAACCCCTAGTTCTCTCATCCTGTCTTCTATTTCTTTCACTACTTAAAGACCCTCCAAACTAGATTGTTTCTTATATTATTGCAGCAGCATGCAATCTATCTAGCCAGTAATAATGCCCTTGAAGATTCCTATCAAAAATATACAATAAAAAAGCCCTCCCAGCATCAGGATAGGGGCACTTATGTGTTGATGTCTCTTCAATTCCAAGAATATAATGATCGATGAAGCCAATGCCAGTAATGCTGAGTACATAGCTCCAGAAGTAAGCTGCCAATCAGTCATTAATATACCTATAGCCGGAATCATCGAACTCTGAAAAACCATGGCACCAGTTATGTTGCCCAAGGCCAGGGTATCCTTTTCTCGGGATATCCATATAACACTATTGAACTTTTCCGGAAGTTCGGTCGCAATTGGCGCTATGATTAGTGACAGAACGAAGGCTGGTACCGCATATAGTGCAGCGATATTGGTTACCTCTACTACGAATAGCTTGGCGCTGAAAACTATAATCACCAAAGCTGCAATGACCTGTAAAACAATCAAGAACATAGGTGGACTATCGTAGCTTCTAGCAAAATAACAGGAATCCAGCTCCGATTCTCCTTCCAGGTCCCTCTCCTCCTTGATCATTACGAAAACATAAACGCCATATGATAAAAACATCCCCGCCGCGATCAACAATTGCACAAATCTGAATTGAGGAGGAATAAAGCCAGTAATAATGGCTATAGTGAATATCGCTATGAAAAAGGCCAGGTCACGTGACATGGTAGAATAATCGGCTACGACCTTTGTTCCCATACTGCGGCGCCCCCGAAAAACCACAACCGCCATGCCCGTGACAAACATGGCCAGGGTAGATAACATAAGGGGTGCCCCGAGTATAGCGCCGATACCGATAGCGTGTCCCTCTGAACCACCACCAAAAGCAATCGCAATAATTGGAATCATTGTTTCCGGCAGGGCAGTTCCTACCGCGGCTAAAACACTGCCTACTGCTCCTTCGGAAAGGTTTAGCTTTTTACCCAGCCATTCTACGCCATTGACAAAAAGCTCGGCCCCCAACAGAATCAAGCCAAGACTAACTATCAACCATGCAATATTGCTCAAGTATTTCTCCTCCTAATCAACTGCTGTCTTGCTAAAAATCAGTCAAATATCTCTGTCGGCGGTCAAAACCCGAGACGTAACGATATCCGGCCCTTTTGGCAGCGTTACAGGCTTCTTCAAGCCCTTCTCCGACCTGATCGGGGTGATGTGCATCAGATCCCAGCGTTATCGGAATGTTTAAAGCAAACATAGCCTTTAGTATTTCATTCTCAGGGTAAATTTCTCCGACCGGTTTCCTCAGGCCAGCACTGTTAATCTCTATGACCATATCAGATCTGCTGATGCTCTTCAATACTGGATCAACATAATGCATGATTCCCTTCTTTATCGGCCGATACCCCCATATCTTGACCAGGTCGATATGGCCAATAATATCAAATAATCCTGAGTGAACGGCCTGGTTGATCAGGCTGAAATAGTCTCGATAAACCCGGTCGATATCTTTGTTTTCAAATAAGTCCTGGTTATCGGGATGATCGAAACCCCAACCATCAATAAAATGCACCGACCCGATGACATAATCGAGGTTCTGGCCGGCCAGCATTTTCTTGATATCTTGTTCCCTGCCCGGCACATAATCCACCTCTAATCCGCGTCTTACCAACAGATCAGGATTATTAAAGGCCAGACGCTCTATCAAAGCGTTGTCGACCATAGATAAAAATTCGTCGTGCTCAAGCAGTCCCACTTCATTTATTTTTCGCAGTCGGGCATGATTAAGAAAATCGCCGACCCATTCATCAGTGTATTTATATTCGCCATGGGCAGCAACATGAATATGATAATCCAGCATATGTCTCCTTTGTTTCCTTCTCCTGCAATAATTCTTATTATCCTCCTGGCAACAGTCAAATTCAAGTACGCTACTCTTCTAAGCTGGGCAAGATTGTTCGCCGACATAAAAGGATTGCATTAAACCAGGCTTTAGTCTAAAATTTACGCGTACAAACCAATTTGGGTAAGGAGGATAATATATATTCATGACTACGATAGTTCCTTTTCGCGGACTGCGCTACAACCAGCAAAAGATTGCGGACATCAGCAAGGTTGTCACTCCACCGTACGATATTATCGATGAAGCTGCTCAGGCCAGGTACTATGCTGATAATCCGGTCAATGTAATCCGTTTGGAACTGGGGTTGATCTTCCCGGAAGATACTCCGGCCAATAACCGTTATACCCGTTCAGCCCAGTATCTCCAAAAATGGATGGAAGACCAGACATTAAAATCTGAAGAAAAGCCTTCCTTATACCTCTACCAGCAGGATTTCGAAATCAAGGGCGAAAAACTCACCCGGACCGGCCTTTTATGCGGTCTTCAAGTAGAGCCCTATGCCCAAGGCAATATTCTTCCCCATGAAGAAACCCTATCCAAGCCCAAGGCTGATCGTCTCAGTCTGATGAGGACTACCCACTCTAACTTCAGTTCCATCTTTGGACTATATTCAGATGAGAAAATGACCATAGAAAAAGCACTTCGTTCGGACATTAAAGATCGGGCGCCTGATATGTCAATGGTGGATGAAGCCGGTGAACTACACCAGATATGGGTGATCAGTGACGAAAAAACCGTGGCAAAAGTCGTTAAAGCCATGGCTGATAAGAAGATCTATATCGCTGACGGTCATCATCGTTATGAGACAGCTTTGGCCTATTCAGAGGAAATGCATGAACAGGGAAAACCCGGTTACAATTATGTTATGGCCACCCTGGTAAATCTATATGATGAGGGACTGGTGGTATTGCCGACCCATCGGGTGGTTGGAAACCTCAAGAGCTTTGAATTCAATGCCTTTATGAAAAAACTTGACCAGACATTTTCTGTTCAGCCGATCGGTTCCCGGGAAGATTTGTCCGTTTTGATGGAGAAGATGGCCTCTTTAGGCACACAGCATGCCTTTGGAATGTATTTTGACCACAAACTCTATCTGCTTACTCTCAAAGACTTCAACCAGGCATGCACTCACTTGCCCACTGATAAGTCGGCAGCCTGGAAGGCTTTAGATGTCGCCATCGTGGACAACCTTATACTTGATGGCTTGCTCTCCATCGGAGAACAGGAACGGCGCAATCAGGATAACCTGGCTTACAGTCGTGACGAAGAATGGGTGGTAAATAAGATCGATGGCAAGGAATATCAGATTGGTTTCTTCTTAAACCCTACCAAGGTCCAGGAAATCGTGGATGTGGC
>JAAYCK010000178.1 GCA_012729835.1 Syntrophomonadaceae bacterium | reverse complement strand
TCGTCCGCGCCCGTGGTCTTTTTCTGGTATTCGGCCTTCCGCGCGTGCCTGCTTATTATGCGGTCGGCCCGGAATGTCTGGAATTTAACGGCATCCGCGCCCGCTTCCGCGGCTGTATCGATCATCCGCACGGCGAGCTCCGTGTCCCCGTTATGGTTCACCCCCGCCTCGGCGATGACAAATATTCCCCTGTCCATTTACCCGATCTTCTCCGCCGGGTTGCCGGCGTAAATCCCCGGCCTGCCGATGCTTTTAATGATGACCGAACCCGCTCCGATTATCACCGAATCCGCCAACGTAACATTGTTCGAGACGACACTGTTGCTGCCGACAAACACATCGTTGCCCAGAATACATCCGCCGTTTACAACGCATGCCGTTGAAATATGACAGTGATCGCCGAGGCGGACATCGTGCTCGATAACCGCGGCGGTATTGATGATGCAGTTACATCCGACCGCCGCTCCGGCGTTGATGACCGCGCCGTGCATGATAATCGATCCTTCATTTAAAAACGCGTGTCCCGATACCAGGGCCTTCGGTGAAACGACCACCGGGAATCGGCCGCCGTGCCGCTGTGCCAGGCTATAGAGCCTTTTCCTGGTCTCCGCGGTCTTGATCTGACCGACCGTAACGAGAACATTGGCATAGCGCGATATCGCTTCGGGAATATCGTCGTCCGTACCGATGACGGGATACCCGAAGATCTTTCCCCCGGTGCCGATGCCGGCGTCGATTATCCCGGCGATACTGAAGCGGCCTTCGGCTTCAATGACATCGATACAGGCCCTGCAATGCCCCCCTCCGCCTATAAGAACTATTTTCCCCTTCATAGCCTGACACTGCTCGGAATATTCACCAGCCTGTCCTCGAGCCACCCGGCGTTGCCGAGATCGCCGTGCATGCATCCGGAGAACATCGGGAGCCTGTTCATGAGCACCCAGGCCGGGCGCGTCTGTATGCCGTTTCCGTTGGAGTATTCGAGGAAGGCCTCCCGCTCCTCGCGGTCCGCGAACAGAATGGCGTTGAGCCAGTAATTCGCCCTGCAGTCTTCAAGTCCCGAGACGAAGGGAATACCCATCGATTCGAAGAACGAGCGATAGCGATCCGCCAGTTCGCGCTTGTTCGAAAGGATAAAATCGATCTTTTCCATCTGGGCGCAGCCGATCGCCGCGTTCACGTTCGGCATCCGGAGGTTGTAGCCGATCTCGTCGTGATAGAAGGCCCAAGGGTGCTTCTGCTTCGCGGTGGTGGTGACGTGACGGGCGCGCGCCGCCACGGCGTCATCGTTCGTAATCAGCATGCCGCCGCCGCCCGTGGTGACGGGCTTGTTGCCGTTGAAGCTCAATATTCCGGCCTTTCCGAACGTGCCGGTATGACGAACTCCATAGTAACTCCCCAGCGATTCGGCGGAATCCTCGACGACAACGATACCGTAGCGCCCGCAGATTTCGACAATCTCTTCGATCCGCGCCGGAAGGCCGAAGGTGTGCATGGGCACGCATGCCGCGATTCTCCCGCCCGTTGACCTGTTGTGGCATCCATCCTGCTTCATCGCGGTTTCTTCCCGCAGAAAATCCTCCAGCTTCTGCGGGCTCATACCAAGGGTATCCCGGTCCACGTCGACGAACACCGGTTCGCCGCCGGCGTGCCGGATGGCGTTGGCGGTCGCGACGAAGCTAAGGGGCTGGGTGATTA
>JAAYCK010000116.1 GCA_012729835.1 Syntrophomonadaceae bacterium | reverse complement strand
TCGCAGGACGGAGCCGGGGCTGATGCCGGTATTACAGATGACCGCCAATTTATAGCGTTCAGTAAGTAAGGGCAGGGTTTCCCGCACATTGTCATTGAGCCGGGGCGGATACTCCAATAACGTTTCGCAGTAATAGTACCAGGCTTGTTCCCAAACCTCTGCGCTGTATGGTACATTCAGTCTTTGCAGGATCATTTCCAGCTGTTTCTCCGGCGGAAACTCCTGCCCGTAAGACCGTTGCAGCCTTTGTACATATTTAAAGATCTCCACAAAAACCGTATATATCTCTTCATAGCTGAACGCATGGCCGGCCTGGTCAAATACCTTCAGCAATCCGTTGATGCGGATATTTTGCAGCACTTTATCCCGGGGCGTTATGTACAAGGTGTTCCAGAAATCAAAAGTGATGGTTCTTATCAAAATTTTACCTCACTGTTTTTTGTTTATTAATACTATACTATTAAAATCCCTGAATTCCTGCTTATACAGAAGCAGGCAATGGGTGCAGCAGACTCTTTTTCGGGGGAGTAACAGGGAGGGATATCCCTTCTGGGTATTTAAACCAAGCAATTGGAGGTTACAAAAAAGCCCTGAATAGGGCTTGAAAGGTAGTGCTATATAAGAAGCTTTTGCGGGGAGGTGTACGAATGGACTTTCACTCCTGACCAATATTACTTAAACCCAGTTCCCCAAGAAATCCAAACAATTCTGTCTTAATCTTCTCCAAATCCTCCACCGTCTTTCCTTCACAGCGAACGATCAGTTCAGGACCGGTATTGGATGCCCTGACCAGTCCCCATCCTCCCGGGAACAGAATTCGGGCGCCATCAATGTCAATAACTTCGTAAAGGGCTTGAAAATGGCGGAGTACTTTTCCCACTATCATAAACTTCTCCGTATCGCTGCTTTTCACCCTAAGCTCCGGTGTAGCATGATAAGCAGGTACATCAGCAAGAAGCTCCATAATACTCTTATCACTATTCGATAAGATCCGCAGTAAACGAGCCGCTGCATAGATCGCGTCATCATAACCATAATACTCATCCGCAAAAAACATATGCCCGGACATTTCCCCGGTAAAAATTGCCCCAATTTCCTTCATCTTTGCCTTAATTAGTGAATGCCCGGTCTTATAGAGCAAAGGCTTGCCTCCCAGGTGCTCGATCTCGTCCACCAAGGCCTGGGAACACTTCACCTCGACTATACAATCCAGCCCCGGATACTTAGGCAGAATCTCCCGCCAGTACAGAATCATGAGAGTATCCCCCCAAATGATCTTACCATTCGGTGCCACCACCCCCAGACGGTCTCCGTCCCCGTCAAATCCGATACCCAAATCGGCCTTCCCGGCCTGAACCATCTTAATTAAATCCTGGCAGTTCCCGATCTTGACCGGGTCGGGATGATGGTTCGGATAATCAGGATCACTCTCACAGTATAGCTCCACCACTTCACAGCCCAGCTCCCTTAGCAAGCGAGGAGCAATAAAGCCTGCTGTACCATTTCCACAGTCCACCACCACTTTTAATTTACGTGACCCCAGGCTGATCCTGCTCTTTATATCAGCAACATAGTCCTCTACAATATTGATATCTTTCAATTTACCAGGCACATCAGCAGTCACCACTGACCCATCTTCTACCATCTGCGCGAGCCGCTGTATCTCCTCCCCATAGATGGTCGAAGCACCCAAGAGCAGCTTAAAGCCATTATCATGCCCAGGATTATGCGAGGCAGTAATCATCACCCCGGCATCTACATTAAGATGGCGGGCAGCAAAATAAAACATGGGCGTAATCAGTTCGCCAATATCGATCACATCCAGCCCATTCTTCAGCAGAGCATCCACAACTAAATTGCGAAAACCCGCCGAGGAAAACCGATTATCCCTGCCGACAATTACCTGTTTCTGTCCCGCCTGTATCACATACGCTGCAAACGCATCGGCAATCGCCTTCACTGCCAAATCATCCAATTCGGTTCCAACCCGTCCCCTGATGTCGTACTGACGGAACATACTTCTATTTATTGAAGGACGCCCTCCTGGCGCCGTTTCTCTGGCGGCAGCTACAATCTTGGCTGCGCTTATACTATCATCATTAATAATGTTGTTCATTTGATGGTGCAAAAAATCTCCCCCTCGATATTACTGTGCGTTCCCCATTAGATTACTGACATGTGGGCCGCTCTGATATAACCGTCAACTCTGTTCATCTGCGATCGATCAAAGCAATACCTTCATTGCATTTCTATGTGTCTGCCGGGCAAAGATGTAATCAACTTATGATCATGGCAAAGTTAACTGGATCTTCCTTTTACGATGGCGTTGCCTACTTCTTTAAGTACAGTCCAGGCTTCATCGCCTGCTACCAGTAATTCATGAAGTTTTGCCTGCAGCTCAGCCTGTTTAACAAATAAGGCCTCGAACTCCTCGCTGATTTGTTTGATCTCTATTGCTGCCCGGCGATTAAGTTCCTCCGCTATATTCCATACCTCATACCACACTGCATTCCATATTTCAGCCCATGCCTCTATTGCTGATTCATGAAATTGTTTTTGCAGTGCAGCCTGTCTAGCTTGCAGAGCAGGTTCCAGCTCCTTATAATCCTGCCTGACCTTTGTTATTGCCTGGAGATTAAATTCTTTAACTGCCTCGCTGACGTTATCCCAGATCAAAGCCCAGACTTCGTCTTTTGACAGTGATGATTCATTAAGCTTTGCCAGTGTCTCTGACTGTTTATCCAACAGATCAGTTTCGATCTCCTCATAACCTTGCTTGATCTCTGCTGCTATCTGGTCAGTTTTGGTTATCAGTTGTTCGATCTCGCTGCCCACCTGGCGAAGTTCCGTTTTCAGCCTTGCTTTATATTCCGCTTTGCTTTCCATATCTCTGCCTCCTTTTATTCGATTATGCTTAAACAGTGCTGCTGAAACGCCCGTACTAAACCCCTGCTGCAAATCCTTTGACCCGATCCTCATCCTGCCGACCATAGATATCTTCAAACCGTACTATATCATCTTCGCCCAGATAACTGCCAGTTTGCACCTCTATGACCACCAGCGGTCCTGAGCCTGCATTCTTCAGGCGATGCCTGGCTTGCTGCGGTATGAAAACGCTCTCGTTCTCGTGTAAACTTTGTATGTCAGCGCCGGTCGTAACCTCTGCTGTCCCGCTGATAACGATCCAATGCTCACTGCGGTGATAATGCATCTGCAGGCTAAGTATCTTCCCTGGATTGACCACGATCTGCTTTATCTTAAATCCCTGCCCGGAGCTTAGCACCGTATACAATCCCCATGGACGATATACTGTCATATGCTCGTCCGCTTCCAAACGGCTATTAGCCTTAAGTTCGCTTACCAGTTCTTTTACCTTCTGGGACTCACCCTTTTTAGCGACGACGATAACATCGGCTGTTTCCACTATCAGGATGTCTTCCAATCCAATACCGGCAATGAAGCGGCTTTGTCCTAACACCAGTGTGTTCGAGCACTCTATCTGCATGCAGTCCCCCTGGAGGGCATTGCCGTCGGTATCTTTTTCCAACACCTCATAAACTGCATCCCAGGAGCCGATATCACTCCACTCCGCCAAAAACGGCAGCATCACCACTTGCTCCGATTTCTCGGCTACAGCATAGTCAAATGAGATATTAGGCATCTGGGTGAAATTAGCTCGCATCTCCTCCAGGCTGGTGGTAGTTAGCGCATAAAGATCACCCCGGTGTGCTCGTAATTCTTCTAGAAAACCAGCAATGGTAAAAGCGAACATACCTGAGTTCCAATAGTAACCACCTGCCGCCAGGTAGGCCTCTGCCGTCGCCCGGTCAGGCTTCTCACGGAACGAATCAACCTTAAAACCGCTGCCCAATGGCTGGCCAGCCTTGATATAGCCATAACCAGTTTCCGGACTATCAGGCTTTATGCCAAGGGTCACAATCTTGTGAGACTCCGCCAGGACAACTGCCTGCCCTAAGTTGGTAGTAAACTTCTCCACAGGACTGATAATGTGGTCGGCTGGCGTTACAAACATCACCTCATCCTCTTCGCAGCCCAGTGTGTCTATGCAATACCTAACCGCAAAGGCAATGGCCGGAGCGGTGTTCCGCGCCACCGGTTCCACCAAAATATGGGCTTCCAAAGCATTGGAAGCAATAAGCTCTGTTTTCACCAGTTGAACGTAGTCCTGGTTGGTAACGATGACCATATCAGCTGGCTTGACCAGCGTCGAGAAACGATCAATGGTCAGCTCCAGCAGTGATTTATTGCTATTTAGTTTTAAAAACTGTTTGGGGTAGCTGGTACGCGAAAGTGGAAATAAGCGACTGCCTCCGCCCCCGGCAAGGATAATTATTTTCATCTGATACTCACTTTCTTTTCTAAACAGAGGCTTGAATCGACAGCCTTAAATCTTTCTATAGAAAAATTGGCCATGCAATAACCCACGATGCTTTCGGCCCCCTGATTTTGATTGATTCCGTCCGAGGTTATGCCGTCGCAGCATCCCCCGGTCTCACCATCGATCAAGCTTTTTCCACAAGAGTTCTTGCCTGAATACCAGGCAAAACTCAGTCGTGCCAGCTCCAGCATTTCCCTATCGCCGGCAACATCATAAGCGACTAAATGGGCCAGCGCAGATGAGCACGCTTCAATGGGCTGCTCGTCATATTTCGCGGGCTTCTCTCCTTGCAACATCCAGCCTTTGCAGCCAATGGCCTGAAAATAACCGTTACGGAACGTAATTTGGTCAAGAAATTTTAAACTTTCCTGCGCCGTACCCAACAATTTTTCCTGCCCGAGGTGACGGTACGCCACGAACAATGCCCAAGGCAGCACGGCATTATCGTAAGTAAGCTTATCCTCAAACCAACACCATTCTTTACTGGCGTGTTGTTCAAATTGCTTAAGGATCGACTGGGCCAGAACAGGTATGAAGTGATTGGCTTTATTGCCGCCGATTAAATCCAGTCCGATTATCGTATTTGCTTGTCCGCGTAAACTGGTGATCGTTGGGATACGCCGCATGGCGCTCTTGACGGCGGCAGCGCAGGCACCTTTTATCCCAGCGGGCATAGCCGGGGAAGCCAGGGTATAACCCAAAGCCCATATACAACGGCCGAAACAATCCTCTGATCCTTCCTCTTCGATAAACTGCCGGCTGTAGGTCATAAAATTCCGGAACCCGCCGTTTTTATTTTGAGCATACAGGACAAACCCCAAATAACGGTATATTAACGAGAGGTAGTCGGCCTTCGCGAGGTTTTCGTGGAGCATCACTGCCATGATCAGTGCCCGGGCATTGTCATCGGTGGTGTATCCCTTATCCAGGTCGGGAATGGTGAATCGTGCGTGTTGAAACATTCCCGTGTCATCAGTCATCCGCAAGATATGGGTAACATCAAATTTTTCTTTGATTCTATTCATTTATCCCACCTGCACTACAGTCCGCGGGGATGGTTTCACCACGTTGATAAACATTTGGGTGTAGCTTCCAGCCACATTGGCCCATGTCATTGTCTGGCCGAGCTTTAGTGTCTTCATTTCCATATGTTTTTTGTGACGTGGATTTTCAAGAATATAGTTAATACACGACGCCAGTGAGTCAGCATCACTAAATTCGGCCAGCATGCCCCGTCCGTCACCCAGCACTTCCTGGGCATAGCGATACGGAGTCGAGACGATGACTCGTCCGCAGCCTACAGCATATGCCAGGGTCCCACTGACGGCTTGCTCTTTGGAAAGATAGGGCGTCATATAGATGTCGGACAAATTCAGATAGGTCATCACTTCTTCTTTGGTCAGGTACTTGTCAATAAATCTAACATTATCCTGCACTCCAAGACTTTCCGCCAGGTCCAAAAGGTTCTGGCGGTAGCTTTCACCCATTGCCTTTTTGACGGAGGGATGTGTTTTTCCTAAAATGAGATAGACCAGGTTGTGATATTTTGGCACGGCCTGGGCAACCGCCTTGATCCCGTACTCTAGACCTTTGGCTGGGCTGAGGAGACCGAAACTGCTTATCACATGTTGTCCCGTTAAGTTATGTTCAAATTTCAGTTGTTCCCGCGGTTTAACGGGCAGACAGGGTACACCATGCGGGATAACCGTAACTTTGCCCGGCTCTATGCCATACACCTTGGCCAGGATCGGAATGGAGTTTTCTGCCATGGCCACTACCCCGGTACTTAATCGTCCGAGCGTCTTAAGCACCATCCGTTGTTGGTGGGATGGATGTTGCAGTACAGTGTGGGTGGTTATGATAAAGGGGATCCGTAAGTTCTTGGCCAAATCGAGGATATAATCTCCACATTTCCCGCCAAAGATACCATATTCATGTTCTATGACCAGCAAGTCCATATGAGTGTTGATCCACAGCGCAGCACGAGAATAATCCGCGCGCTGATGCTGGCTTATTATGTACTTCACCCGTGGATCATCGTATAATTCGCCATTGTGGACCGCGATTACACTAGACTGAACTGTGCCTATTTTATCTATTTCATTGCTCAGGTCCTCAGTAAATGTAGCTAATCCGCATTCCCTCGGTGGATAGGTGCTTAAAAATGCGACATTAATTATTCCATTATTTGTTATCATCTAATTCGTTTCCTTTCTTCCTGGATGATTTTGATTTCCTTCCTCTCAGGTCTTCCAATCGTTTGTATTTCTGCCGCAGCAAATATGATCATAGAATTGCATCCCTCTGTGCTTCCGGGCATTCGCTGACATATTGCAGCAAATCGCTTAAGGCAGCCGTGGCCAAAGCAATACATGAATCTGCACCCCCATAATACATTTTCACCAGTCCGGTTTTATCATCCAACAACCAACCGCACGGGAAAACCACATCAGCCACATCTCCTAACCGTTCATAGCTCTTTTCCGGCCCAAAAATCCATTCGTCGCTCCGGTGCAATACTCTTCTGGGGTCATCCAAGTCGAGCATTGCCAACCCCAGCCGGTATATCGACCCACTGGCAGTAATGCGCACTCCGTGGTACAGAATGAGCCAGCCATCTGCGGTTTCAATAGGCGGTGCAGCCAGCCCAATTCTGCTATTATCCCACCAGCCGCCCCGACGGCAAATCAGCACCACCCGGCGCTCATCCCAGTGAATCAGGTCATCGGAATATGACAGCCAGATGTGCGCGGCCGGCGCATATTGGGCAACCAGCGGCCTATGAAGCAGCCCCCATTTTCCTTTGATCCGGCGTGGAAATAGTGCAGCATCTTTGTCTTCCGCTGGCCTGGTTGGTCCCAGACGCTCAAAATGTACGAAGTCATCAGTCAATGCTATGGCTACCAGCGGTCCATCGCTTGAATAAGCAACATAAGTAACCGCCCACTTGTTTAATTCAGCCAGCCATGTAATTCGAGGGTCTTCAAGTCCCCAGCGTTCCTCCGGATATTTCTCATAATCTGCCTCCATCGTCGGTACGGTGTCAATCTGCCAATTGGCAATTCCATCTTCGCTGACGGCCTTAGTAAGATGCGACATCCCCCGTCGGTCTTCCACCCGGGCCAATAGCAGTATTTTGTTATCAAAACTGGTCACTCCCGGGTTAAACACAGAGTTCACCGGGTACGGCCAGTCATTGGCAGTTAAAATAGGGTTCTGAGGATGGCGCTGAAAAAGCTCTAAAAAGGCATTAGCATGACTTTTCTCTTGGTTTGCAACCTTGTTTTTGTTCAAGTATAAACCTCCCAGTAGAAATATTTGCTGCGGCTAATTAGCCAGTAAATAATTAATCACCAGTTGTCCACAGCTGATCAAGCATCAAATTTCTGATTACTGAACCTTACGAATCAACATGGTTCCATGACCAACGTGATTTATTCACTTTTTACTAAAGTTGCGGAGACTATATAGCGGTCTGGAAAATAACCGGGCGTATTGAAGGGATAACAGGTGGTCATAGTCAAGACCGCATGTTCAGTTGGTACGATCACTGTTTTGTCCTCCGCGTGGACGATCCGTATGCCATTTATCTCATAGGTGAAGATCCCTGCAACGGTTTGTATGATCAACTGGTCCCCCATAACCAAACTGCCCAGTTGCCGAAAAACTGTCTCGCGATGTCCGGAAAGAACGCAATTGTCGTCTTCCCCGGGAAGTACGCTTTGGCCGAAATGCCCTACTCCTTGCTTCAACACATCGGCCCCGGTCCCCTGGAGAACAGGCAGTTCCAGTTTGAGGGCCGGTATCGTCAGAATGCCAATCTTGTTCCCCTCTTCCGGATATACCGGGTAAAGGATTTTTTCCGATGCTGGCAGGGCGGGAGCAGGATCCGGTTCCGTCAGGACAATACTGTTTCCCTTAATCGTGTTCGTCTCTGCAGCGAAAGCTCCCGGGAAGGAATCGTTGCTAGGGGTGGCAGCAGAATAATCTGGCTGTCCCCACATCGTAAACACCGCCCAGGAGATACAGCCTATCCCCAGGGCTAAAAAGCCCAGGGATAGGACAGTACGGAAATACTTGCTCCATGAAAGTTTGATTTTATTCATAACGTTTTCTGTTTCTCCAACCTATGGCTCCGACCAGCGATAAAACAAACCCGATAAGGAGTATCTCATATAAAGGTATGGCCGTTTTCGGAAGCTGCCCGCCGGTAACCGTCGTTGTAACAACTTGCCCGGCAGTGTCATTATTAGTGATCGTTACGGTTTTATTATCCCCGGCGGTTAAAATGATTTTGCCATTGGAATCGCTCCCGCTAAAACTAGCGGTATATCCAATATGATTATCTTCGCTGACTACATAGGTCCCCGCAGGCAATGTGTAGGTATTTCCGGGTAATCCAGCACCAGGCGCCGGGCTGGCAGGAACGTCTTTACCGGCAGAATTCTTCACATGCAGGCTGAAATCAGACGCAACTGCTGTGCGGCCATTATCATTAATAACCTGTTTAATTATTCGGAGGGTAGCGGGTGCCGATGGAACAACTGCCGATGCAATATCATTGTTAGTAATGGTCACGGTTTTGTTATCACCGGAGGCCAAAGTAATTTCGCCATTGGAATCACTGCTCCCGCTATAACTAGCGGTATATCCAGTATGGGTGTCTTCGCTGACTATATAGGTACCCGCAGGCAATCTGTAGGTATTTCCGGGGGATTCTGCACCAGGCTTCGGGCTGGCAGCAACATCGTTACCGGCTGAGTTCTTTACATGTAAGCTGAAATCATCAGCAACTGCTATACGACCATCATCATTAATAACATGCTTAATGATATTTAGTGTGGCTGTGGTCGTTGAAACATATTCTGATCCTCCACCGCCGCCACTGCTTCTAGATTTGTCATTGTTATTGATCGTTACGGTTTTCTCATCACCAGCATTTAGAATGATCAGGCCGCTGGAATTACTATCTCCGCTATAACTTGCGGTATATCCTACATGATTGTCTTCGCTGACTACATAAGTGCCCGGAGTCAGTGTGTAAATAGTTCCAGATTCATCCCCATCTGCCGGGCTGCCGATCACGTCAGTTCCAGCAGTTTTTACATGCAGGCTGAAATCATCCGCAGAGGCTGTGCGACCATTATTATTGATGACATGCTTAATTACATTAAGGGTGGCTGTAGTGGGATTTACAAGCGCTGGAATATCATCGTTTGTAACTATTACAGTTTTAATATCACCAGGGGCTAAAGTGATATTGCCAACATCATCACTATCTCCACTATAACTTGCTGTATATCCTGCGTGAGCGTCTTCGCTAACTACATAAGTCCCCGCAAGCAATGTGTAAGTATTTCCAGGTGATTCAGCACCAGGCGCCGGGCTGCCGATCACGTCAGCTCCAGCAGTCTTTACATGCTGGATGAAATCAGCAGCAACTGCTTCGCCATCATTATCATTAACAACATGCTTAATTACATTAAGTGTGGCTGATTGCAAGCAAATCCCATTTGTAATGGTATTGCTGTCCAGCGTGACCGCTCCGCTTCGTGCCAACAACTGTCCTTGTACTGTCGCACTGTTGTTCGCTGTGATAGATTGCAAGGCAAAGATGTGTCCCACGAAATGAGAGTCTGTTCCTAAGGTCGCGGAGCTTCCGACCTGCCAAAAGATTCGGCAGAAGCGAGCACCGTTGATGGGATTAATATTGCTGTCTGATGCAGTGATCAGCGTAGATTCCGTCTTAAATACGAAGACACCATCGGGGTCACCCTGGGCGTCGAGGGTAAGCGTGCCGGTAATCTGGAAAGTGCCATCTGCTGAATCGTAAACTCCGGGAAACAAGGTAGTCCCACCAAGTTCAGTGGGGATGGTAGTAACAGGTGTTCTTCCGGCAGCATCATTATATGCGGTTGTCAGGTCAGACTGGGCTTGAGCTGCGACAGCATCAGTCAGGTGTAAAGCCCCATTCAATATTAAGCTGGTACCGGGAGTGTACGCAGTAGTTGGAGCCGGTGACAGGCCAATATCTCCGTTGATAGTGCTCGTTCCAGTATTGGTGATGGCTGAGCCAGCCAATACCGCAAAATTCTCGGTTGATCCGAGATCAACTGTCGGTTGAGCCGCTGTTATCATGGTAGGGAACGCCATCATAACTGTCAGTATGAGTGTTACCATTAACGACATAAATCGCATCTTGTTAAGTTTTTTCATATATGTTTCAATCCTCTCAATTTAAACTCAATCCTATTAATAATGGGTGTTATCCTTTCTTTAAACACGGGTTTGATTTTTTGATAACACTGAGGGGTTCATCAAGACTTTGCTCAATATAGTATTTAAGCTGCGTAACTTTTTGCACATAATTATCGAGGTAATAAACGTCGCTATTTTTCATAAATATTCTGCAGCCCTCAATTCCTCTTTGTCTGGACAGCAACATCAGATCAAAAACAATTTCATCAGGAAATCCTTGCTCAGTCCAATAGTTTCGAATATAAACCAACTTATCAATCTCTGCTGCAATGCCATTCATTTTAATATCTTTGGCACCTTCCAGTTGGTAAATTGCTAAAACCAATTCATAAGACAGACGGTTCTCCTCACAGAGTTTTCCAATATAACGCTGTGTGCTTTCCGGCAAAAGGATATCGTAAACGGGCATTTCATAATCCGTGGTGGATATTCCCTCTGCTGTTTGCACGGCAGGAGAGCAAATCATTGTAAAGATTACAATTGGGATGAGAAGTACGTACCGTATCGATCCTCTTGCATCAAAAATATTTTCCACCTTCATCCTATGGATATCAATTTAATCGGGATTACACCGCGTAGACTGTCACTAGTTCCTGCCATGATCGGTTGTCATCTCCGTCACACGCAACGCCAGCATCATACTCGAGCCTCCTTTTGTCCTTTGGCGATCATTATCAATTTAACAATTCCCCAGGCGATCAGAGCATAAACGATCATCGCTATGATCGCGCTGGGCTCTAAAAATGCTTTTGTCTCAATACCTTGGGTCGATGCAGCGCTAAAAATAGCATTAAATGGGGCTAAAAACACTTGTGTAATTAAATAAATAAAAGAAACAAAACCGCTCCCCGGATTTGCCCCCAAAAGCTTGAAAATCAAGCGAAAAGCCAGCAAGATCTCCAAGAACCCTAAAATATAATAAACCACTCTATTCATTTTGAAATTTTCTTCCTCAGTTCTAATGATGATGTCCTCACTCATTATTCCGTTCCTCCATAAATAAATTTTTTACCATACAGATTTTTCAACAAACAGCAACTCTGATCCCTGGTGATCATTCTGCTCTACACCATTCATCGGTTAGATCATCCTTTGCCGCCAATTACTCTTACCAAAATCATAATGATTGCCACCACGAGAAGAATGTGGATAAATCCTCCCACGGTATACGAGGTCACTATACCAAGCAGCCATAAAACGATTAGAATTATTGCTATCGTCCATAACATGTTGCATCAACCTTTCTTTGTCGTGAATTATTGCTTGCTGGAATAAAAAGTGCGATATATGGTCTGGAATATCTCGGCTATGATGTTTAAATAAGTAGTCCACTCCGAAGAGTCTTTCTTGAAAGAAGCCACCGTGCCAATGACTTCAAAACTCAAATTATCTATGGCAGCACTTGCCATTTCGATGCTTCCTTTTGTTGCACCGGTAATGCACTCAACTTCCTGTAAAATTACCGGAATTGAGCTTTTGAGCTTATCTGTGGTCCCTCTGACATTAATGCTGATCTGCTCAAAATTCTCACAAATGACCGGCATGTTTTGAATCGTTTTTTCAATCAATTCCCGATTGTTTTCCACCGTAGGCCCCAGGACACCAACTGCTTTTTTTATGTTCCAAAGGATAGAAATTAGCAGAATCCCGACTGCAATTCCTAATGCGCAAACCAAAAAAATCATTAGGTCCAGTAAAGTAAATTGAATGAGCATTGCGCGTTCCTCACTTTACTGATTTTGCGGATTTATGAAACTCCTGTGAAATATTTTCAACAGTTTTATGAATATCTTTTGAGATTCCGTTATAACCATGTTTAATGTCATCTTTTACATCTTCCGTTTTCTCTTGCACGTCTCTGATGACATTACGTGCATCCTTGGCAGCATGAGCCGCTGAATCTTTTGCTGCTTCGTTCTTCTCCCGGACAAAGTCCTTTACTGTCTCAACCTTCTCCTGGGCTGTATCCTTAATATTTTCTACCGTGTTCATTGCTTTATTTTTCATATCTTTGCGTGTCTCCTTTCCCGACTTTGGTGCAATTAAAATACCAGTTGCTAATCCTGCAGCAGCTGCGACGCCTATTCCCACAGCGAACTTCTGCGCTGCTTTTTCCTTCTCTTTCCTTCTTTTCTCCTTGTTTATCAAGTCTAATAAATCTCCTAAAATCATTATGGCAGCCCCCTTACTATTAATTATTTTGCTTTAATGGTTGACTGGCTTTTAACCAAAACAGCGGAAGCGATTTAACGATACGGATAATTGCCCGAAGTATTGAAATCAACTTCTTCTTCCGCAAACCATCTCCTTCAGTCGCTAATAGATGCTCATCCTTAGACAAACCTTTAGATTATATATATAAATTAAAAGTGTTGGCCAAAACCTAAGCCTTGGTGATACAAAGCCTCACTTCTAATCGTTTTTTACTGGTTATAGCCGAATAATTTTTGATTTTCGGCACACCTTTTTTCTGTTTTACAGAACACTAAAGTAGGAATAAAAGGTCTGAAAGAATTGAATGTCGGAAAGAATTGAGAATTCGAAAGTATTGGGTGTTTGAAAGTATTGGATGTCAGAAAGAATTGAGTGTTTGAAAGTTTTGGATGTTGGAAAGAATTGAACGGTTGAAAGTAGTGAGTATTTGAAAGTATTGGATGTACCATCTATTGATCTAAATACATTATGTGCCTAATTTTCTGTAAATGCAAGGTTGGTGTACTTTATTATCTACTTCTTCATGTTTATGTTTTTTTACGTTTATTACTTGGTTTTTCCATTTGAAGTAAGCTGGGCGACTGCTTGAACTATTACCTGCTCGACTGCCGTAGGAACAATTACTTTTTCATGCTGGTCTTCGGTAAGGGCAATCGCTAAACAACCGTTATTTAAACATAATTCCAACAAGTCAATGGCATTTTGCCTGGTTATTTTCAGGATCGAAGTGGCTTCGGAAATAAAGAACTCCGTGCCAAGATACATTTGGGGCTTTCCTGAATTGCGCATATAAAAACTATTCACTAAAGAAACCCCCTGAAGCACAAGTGCTTCTATATCTATTGAGCCAATTTTTATCGGTTCCAAACCTAACAGCAATTCAAGGGATGTAGCTTCATCTGCATATTCCAATAACGGACTATCCGCCGCAACAAATGCCTCTAAAAAAAATAAATGAACACTTTTCCCATAGTATTTCACCCTGCTCATCAAAGGAATTACATTTTTATCAGCCGATGTTATTGCATAACAATCAATTTCCGGGAATTTTATCAGTGTTTCCAGTGCATCCAGGCTCAATTCTATGTCGCCTGTATATTTAACTATATCGTTCTGATGCCGGCTGCTAAAAAAATGTTTTGTGGTGACCCTTTTTTTCTGAATCACAGTCTGAATGCCCGGGACCTTTTCAAAATCTGCATAGGCGCTAAATATTCTTACTTTATCATCCTTGTAGATATCCCATATTTTATCTATAATGTGCATGGTCATTTCTTCGGTATTTGTTCCGTAGAGATTCAATAATCCCCAGTAAATATTGTCCAGATCCATAAAAGCTGCAACTTGCCTGCCCATTTTTTATTTCCCCCTAACTCCTCCTGAACTTACCTTTTAAGAATTAAGCTATAGTTAATAATAACATGTATTTCCCATGTATGTTACTCAAGCCAGAATTAACCTGTTGCGATGGCAGTGGATTTTTTATCTGACATTGCATTTATTAATCGTCAAATTGGTGCACCGCAAATACATTCACAGCTCATAAGCAGGCGAATTCAAATCCGAGATATACATTTCATCGGATAAGTTATACAATAAATAATAGGTAAATACCAATTAATTACTGGTCATCTTTTCTTCTTCTTTTAATTCTTTTCTTCTTATTCACCTTCTGTTTTTCCGTCAACCCATCTGCAACAAGAGGGGTATATGCAAAAAAGCATGAAGAACCAACCCTGCAATCTTCTTTCAATTTTCTCCCCGTAAGCACGCAATCAATCAGTGGTAAAAAAACAGGCTCGCAGGTACTGGCATGATCGTATTCATGCTTTCAATTTAGCTGCTAAGTATTCGATGGTGCTCTGTCTGGTAAAAAAGGTTGTCTATCATCTTTACCGGCAATCTCTTTACAAGGCCTGAGGAAACTAATCGCAATGCTTGGTAATTAGAAGTAAAAAAGGCAGGCTCCGCAGATACCGGCATTATTACTCAAGGTGGGTATTCAGGAGGCCTCGGCCAATAGGGAGGTAATTATACGTGGAAAGCGCTGAAACAAACATTGGTATAGGCTTTATAACTGGACGAAAGACCTTTAAGAAAGTTTTTCGTACCTATATGAATAGCTTTGCCCAAAATGGTATGCTAAATGGCGGAATAAACATGACTCTGTTCATTGCCTACGATTTGGATTACACGAACACCCGGTTAAGTGATTACATGATTACTGACAAGGAAGATATGAAGCATGTTAGGAATATTCATTATTTTGGCAAAAAGGAAATAAAGGAGGAAGTTGCCTTCTTAACTGGATCAGGGGTATTGACGCATAAAGAAGCGCAGTTGATTTTCGGTGAGGGATATGGAAAAAAGCGCAATATCATTATGTACAATGCGATTATGAGCCAAATGGATTACCTGTTATTTATTGACGATGATGAATATCCAGTGGCCCCTTCCAGGCAAGGTAATGAGCCGCTTATCTGGAGGGGGCAGGATATTATAAAGACCCATCTGCATCATATCCGAGACGTAGATATTACCAATGGCTACCATTGCGGATATATTTCCCCGATTCCACATATTGAGTACAACTATCAGATAAGCGAGACTGACTACCAAATGTACATTGAGGGGTTGAGCAATGATATCCTCAACTGGAAATCAATAAAAGGAAAATTTGAGGATGGCGGTGTCAGCTATGCGGATGAGAAACTGATGGAGGCGGGAAATTCTAAAGAGATCGAAGGGGTCAATGCCAAGTTTGTTTCCGGATCCAACCTTTGCATTAACCTCGGGTCAAATGTTGAGAACATCCCACCGTTTTATAACCCGCCCGGGGCAAGAGGTGAAGATACATTTTTCAGCACCGGGCTGGGAGGATTAAAGGTATTACGGGTACCATGCCATGCCTTTCATGATGGTTTCCAACAGTATAACTGCCTTTTATCCGGGGTATTACCATTGGAACTAATGAAGGAAAACGCTTTAGTGTCTGCAAATATTTCAAGATTTCTGGCGGCTTCCATTGGCTGGGCCAGGTACAAACCTCTGCTTTTATATATAACCCATAGAAATGAATATGAATATCTGATAAAGGAAGCTAGAGAACGTTTAACCATTCAGGTTCCCAAATTCTGTGATTACTTTCATGCGCAAGGTTTTCAAATGGTATTGAACGAATTTGAAGACTATCATAAAAGTGTTGAGAGGCATTTCGAAAGTTATGTGGAAAGCAAATTGTCATGGAAAAAACTAGTGGCATATGCAATGAGTGCTCACAATACTGAAAGAATGGTCGACACCCAGTTGGGGGCTATATAGTCAGTAAATTTAAGATCAAGCCCTAAAATGTGGGACAGCAGCTTTTGGGGTTAGATGTGCCCTGAAGCACTGGATTTATCAAGTCCTGGTAGGATATTCCAATAATTACTTGCAATCTTTCTTATTCTTTTCTTATTCACCTTCTATTTTCCGTCAACCCGTTGAACCAGTTAAACGGCATAGAAAATTACGCCATCTAGGCTGCCTGTTCGCAGCAGAAAAAACCAAATGGGATAAAAGCGCTAAATCTGGTGGGCCTTGATAATGA
>JAAYCK010000171.1 GCA_012729835.1 Syntrophomonadaceae bacterium | reverse complement strand
TTGAAAGCTACTTAAACACCATCTACCTGGGGGAGAACTACTACGGCGTCAAGGTGGCGGCGCTGGGCTATTTCGGCAAGGAGCTCAGCCAGCTCAGCCTTCGGGAATGCGCGATGCTGGCCGGGATGACCACCAACCCCTACTACTACAACTGCCGCCGCAATTTTTATACCCGGCAGGCCGAAGGCACCGACTACGAGGCCATCACCAACAACCGCACCAATTATGTGCTGCGCGTGATGTACGAGCACCAGATGATCACCCACGCGGAGTTCACCGAGGCCCAGGGCGTCGATACCGCCCAGGTGCTCAGGGACGATCCCCAGGTGAAAACCCTCTACCCCTATGTGCACTATGTGGAATACGCGGTGCGGGATGTGGTGCAGACGCTGCTGAAGCTGGATGGGCTGGAAAACACCGCCGCCAACCGGCGGAAGATGGAGAACAAGCTGCGCACCGGCGGCTATAAGGTCTATCTGGCCCTGGACACCCAGATGCAGAAAACCCTGGAGGATACCCTGTACAACTACCAGGACTATCCCAAGCTGCGCGATCCGGGCACGGAGACCTTCCGCGCCAAGAACCCGGACGGCACCTTCACCGACATCATCCAGCCCCAGGCGGGCGCCGCCATCATTGACTACCGCACCGGCGAGATCAAGGCCATCGTGGGCAGCCGCACGCCGCCTGTCACCCGGAAGACGCTCAACCGCGCGACGGACATGAACATGCCCGTCGGCTCCTCCATCAAGCCCATCGCGGTCTATGCCCCGGCCTTTGACATGGGCGCGGGCGGCGGCTCGGTGGCCTATAACATGCCGCTGCCCATCCAGGGCTGGCTGGGCAGCGACCGGAAGGATTCCTGGCCCCAGAACTACGGCGGCAGCAGCTACCGGGGGCCGGAGAGCTTCCGCACGGCGCTGGTCAAGTCCGACAACACCGCCGCCGCCTGGGTCATGATGAACTATGTGGGGGTCGACCGCGCGGCGGATTACCTGCTCCGGCTGGGCGTAGCCGAGGAGCATATCCAGAAGACCCCCTTTGGCGTGGCGCTGGGGGCCTCCGGCATCACCCCCCTTGAAATGGCGGCCGCCTTCGGCGTTTTGGGGAACGGGGGCGTATACCAGCAGCCCATCAGCTTCTTGGGCATCATGGACAAGAATGACAAGGTGATCTACGATGCCCATGCCAGCCAGACGCGCCGCCAGGTGTTTAAGCCCTCCACCGCCTGGCTGACGGTGGACATCATGAAGCAGGTGGTCAGCGACGGCACCGGCCGCGCGGCCCGCATCAAGGGGCAGACCGTGGCCGGAAAAACCGGCACCAACTCCGACCAGAAGGGCGTGTTCTTCAGCGGCCTCACCGGCTGGTATTCGGGCGCGGTGTGGATCGGGCATGACAACTACAAGCCCCTCTCCTCCAAAACCACCGGGGGCAACTCCGCCGCCAAGCTGTGGCAGGCCTTCATGGCCAAGATCCACCAGGACAAAAACCTGCAAGACCGGGATATTCTGGACGGCGGCGCGGAGAATTACGGCCTCACCAAGGTGACCACCTGCGCGGTATCGGGGCAGCTGGCCACCGAGGCCTGCCGGCATGACGCCATGGGCTACGGCACGGTGACGGATTATGTGGCCCGGGAGGCGGTGCCCCAGGTGTCCTGCCAGATGCATCAGAACCTCACCGTGTGCACGGCCAGCAACATGATCGCCGGGCCCTACTGCCCG
>JAAYCK010000017.1 GCA_012729835.1 Syntrophomonadaceae bacterium | reverse complement strand
GCACCGGCCAGGATACCCAGGATAAACAGTTTGCCCAGAGACAGGCTAGCTTTCTTGCCGCCGGCTCCACAAGCTACTCCCGCTACTTCTGCAGGTCCGAAACAATTCATTCTCTCCTCATCCTTTCTTAACAACTTACCCGTTCATATTTCTCGAGTCAACTTTCGGATAAGCCCTGCAACAGGATCCAAAAATCCTTTAACAAGGGCGATCGCAGATAAACCGCTCAGTCCCCTGTTCACCTCCTTCAAAGATATTTGATGACCGATTTATCCACTGACCAGGAGGGCTTTCCGTGAAAACTCCGGGGCTCTCCAAGCCTTAGATAACTTTTTTGCAGTATTGGAAACAATTTAACCAGCCTTCACTCGGTCTAGATATAACAATGTCCTAAGTCACAGTTTATGTCGAAAATTCTCAATCTTCAAGACCCATGTTTTTCAAAACCCTTCAGTTATGATACCGTCCAGGATATCGCTCTCACTCACCGTGATCTGGCCGCAACTCAAGAATTTCATGATTTCTAGCACTATCAGAGCTCCGGCCGATATAATGTCGGCCCTTTCCGGCTGCAGGCCAGGCAGACGCTGACGCTCCTTTATAGAGAGCCCTTGCAGGAGTTCATAGACCTCCTGTATTTCAGCTAAAGAGAGCCTCTGGCCGTGAACCATCCGGGTATCATATTCGGGTAGAGCCAGCTGCACCGCCACCAGAGTGGTTGCCGTCCCCCCCACAAAAACCACCGGGCAATTCGCGAGCCTATCCCGGTAAGGCGACAGCGGGGAGAGGATAAGCTCGATATCTGCCGGGCTGTAAGCGGCTTCGGTAGCCCGTACCGCCCCCAGAGGAAGTGATATGGACCAGTTCACCTCATCAGTAGAAAGAATGAACTCGCAGCTGCCTCCGCCCAGATCCACCACCAGCGGGGGATCATTCAACGGTAGCCCGCAGTTGACTCCCCGGTAGCTCAAGGCAGCCTCCTGCTCGCCATCGATAACCTCCACCTTCATTCCGCACTCCCGCCGCACGATCGCCAGGAATTCTTCCCTATTGATAGCATCCCTGACTGCACTGGTGGCCACTGCCCGGGACCATACGACTCTGTTTTCCTCCATTATCTGCTTGAACTCCTGCAAGCAAGTGATAGTGCGGCCGATTGCCTCCGGGGCCAGCACCCGGCGAGCATCCACTCCCTGACCCAGGCGGGTGCTGCACAACTCACGCCGGATCACATGATATCGGCCCTCGTCTGCATCAACAATTAGCAACCGGCACGAATTGGTTCCTATATCAATCGCCGCTCTACGCATAATAACCTCCCTGGGGTACGCAATTAACACAGAAACCACAGATTAGTATAACGTAAGTCAATAAGGATTTGACTTACTCGCGCAGCAACTAATTATGCGATACAGTATAGTAGTTGCTGAGGCTATTACGAACACAGCCATAGCTTGGCTTATAAAATTTTAGGGCAATCCAAGTTGTATTTATAACAGCTGAGTATAGACCTTTAGGACTAGATTGCTACGCTCGCAATAACATACACCTGATTATACATTACTTAGCTTCTGTTTCAATATTAACCTGTCCATAATTTCACAAAGAAAAAGCACTTCTCGCGGAAGTGCCTTAGCGCTTTCATTACTGATTATTACGATTCCGCCTGCGCGGCTCCATTTTATTTTTAAGTGGCTGCATTCTTTCGTCGCTCTCTTTGAGGAAACGGGCTATCTTATCATCCAGATTCCCACCCTGATTGGCCTGAGGTTTGTTGTAATTCCCTCCCCCGGAATAGTTAGCTCGAGGGCTGACATTACGAGGAATTTCCTCAACCCTACGGGGTGGAGCGGCCTGTTTGATGGAAAGACCAATTTTCTTGCCAGCTATGTTGAGCACTTTAACCCTTACCATGTCGCCTTCCTGGATAAAATCCTTTACATCGCGAACATAGGTATCGGCTATCTCGGAGATATGAACCAGACCTACAGTGCCTCCGGGCAATTCGATAAATGCTCCAAATTTAGTAATGCCCTGAACCCGGCCTTCAATAATATCCCCGGGTACAATATCCGCTTGTTCGATAGGCATAGAGATAGATGTCCCCCTCTAAAGATACTAGATTTATTGTATGCAAGAGAGCGACAGTAGTCAACAACAATAATTCCGTTTTTTCCTAATACGGAAGCACTTGGAGATGTTTTTATACACGGGAGCTTAGCTGGAGATGTATTAGTCAGCCGACACTTCGATCACGTAGGTTTCGCCTTCTTTGACCATCTTGAGCTTTTCGCGGGCTATTCTTTCAACCGTTTCCGGTTTTTTAGACTCTATTAACTGTTCTTTTAACTGTTGGTTCAACCTCTGAACCTGGTTTTTTTCCATGACCAACTGCTGTTTTCGCCCATTAAGCTCCCAGATGGTCTTCGCCCGGGGAATAATAGTAACCATCATGACAAAGCAAACCAGCATGATAAATATTCGCTTGGCGGGTTTACTCTTCATCCTCGTTATCCCCTTCAAACAGCCCCAGTACTTCTCCAGGCAATACGATTACCACCTCGTAGCCTTTGCCGCGGGCACGATTGTAGAGAGTCGCTACCGTACTGGAACTAATCTGGAGCTGCCGGCAAATCTCCTCAGTGCTTTTGCCCATTTCTTTAAGGACTACGACTTGTCTCTCCCGGAAACTTAGTTTATGGGCTCCCCGAATCTCGATCTTCATTTTACAGTCCATCCACAATTTATCCACAAACTGTGGACAAATTTAGTATACGACATATTAGATATCGGGGGCAACACTTCCGGCAAAAAAATATTATAATTCTGACAACTACTCGGGATCAGGCGGCGGGGGTGGCGGTGGCGTTCTTCGCGGCATCGCTTTCCTCATTGCTGATTTTATGATGCTCCCGGCCTGTTTTAGCTGCCTTCCACCGAAGGCCAATGCTCGGATATTACGGGAGGCAGTACCTGATAAATAATCGTTGAACCTGGCCGATAAGACGCGAAAATAGAGCAGTATGCCCATGAGCAAGGCAAGCAGCACGTAAAAGCGAACCTCACCCTGATTGATACCAACCATCGCCCAGAAAACCAGGGCAATAATCAATAGCCACAGGAAGAGATCCATGAGATAGAGAATGTACCTGCCCACCCGAGCCTGCCGTATAAAGAGCTGATAATAATGAAAAATAACTCCAGTGATCAGACCCAGCACCAGAGTAAGGAAAAAAGACTGTATCTGACTTGCCAGCTCCGCCAATTCTTCACCTCATCATCCGGCTATTTGCAGATTTCCACATACGATATCGGTCCCCTACGGCCGCTCTCACCTCTCATCCGCATGCTTTACTTCAGCAGACGGTTTAAGATACTCTTGCCACGAGCTTTGATGTCACTGCTCTGCTCCTTGTATTCCATACTGCGCACATTGCCAGCCAGAGAGACCTTGCCCTGCTCCAGGTTCAACATGGTTACATGCAGGTCTTCGCCCAGTATGGCCAGAAATCCCAACTCACTCTCCAGGATGATCTCATCCTCATCAAAAGTGATCACGTTCTTAATTCCTGCCATCTGTACATTCCTGCGATTTTGCATGCTCACACTATGTTCCGCCATCTTTCTACCTCCTCAGAGCCACATTAATCATTACCAAAAGATATGCAGACAAGGTATAAGCTTATGACAATAAGAGAAGCCATCGCATAAAGCAATGGCTTCAAAAAATAGAATCGCCCCCGCTAATGAGGGCGATATTATTTACTATTCAATAGTTCTGTATAGATTTTTCGCCTCAGCGGCTTTAACGTTCTCCTTAATATCTAAAACCTCAACCGTGGTTTTGCGTTCCCCTACCTGAATAATGATGATGTCACCCTTTTTTACCTCACTGGAGGGCTTGGCTGTGCGGCCATTTATCATAACCCTTTCACTTTCAGCAAAGTCTTTAGCCACGGTTCGTCTTTTGATTATTCGGCTGACTTTTAAAAATTTATCTAAGCGCATCTCTAGTCAACAGAATCTTTAAGACCCTTGCCAGCTTTAAAAGCAGGAACCTTGGTAGCCGGGATGTTGATTTCCACTCCGGACTGAGGGTTTCTTCCCTTGCGAGCCTTGCGGTCTCTTACTTCAAAGGTACCGAATCCTACCAGCTGAACCTTGTCACCAGCCGCCAGTGCCTTTTCAACGGTAGCAAAGAAAGCATTGACCACTTTTTCACTATCCTTTTTGGTTAATCCTGTTTTTGCAGCTACTCCTGCAACTAATTCCGTTTTGTTCAAAAAGCATTACCTCCTAATCACTTTCAGATTTTAAAAGGCTATTCGCTGTGCATGGACATTTCTCCTTTTTTTCAGCAAAAACTTGTGGAAAACTGGCTCATGCAACTATAATCGCATTATTTCCATCCATTAACCAAATCAGAGACCTTTTCCCTTGGCTTCCTCCCACCAGTGATCCAGTTCCTCCAAGCTGAAATCGGAGAATTGCTTGCCGCTTGCCTGAGTACACTCTTCGATGTATCTGAAACGCCGGGCAAATTTATTATTGGTCGCCTGCAGAGCCGCTTCCGGGTCTACTCCTTTGAAGCGGGCCACGTTTACCAGGGCAAAAAGTATATCTCCCATTTCCTCCACTATCTCCTCCGCGGACCCGGCTGCGCGCAATTCATCGATCTCTTCCCTGAATTTATCCCAGGCTCCATCAATAGTGGGCCAATCAAAGCCGACCCGGGCCGCTTTTTCCTGCATTTTTTCAGCGCGCATTAAGGCGGGGAGCATAGCAGGGATACCCTCCAGGATATACTTTTTACCCTCTTTCTTTTTAAAGCCTTCCCAACGTTCCAGGACATCATTACTGGTGGCCAGTTTCAGCTCGCCAAAAACATGCGGGTGGCGTTGGATCATTTTATCCTTTACGGCTACCGCCACGTCAGAGAAATTGAAATACCCCTCACGCTCGGCCAGGGCGGAGTGAAAAACCACCTGCAGCAGGACATCGCCCAATTCCTCCCTGAGCTTGTCCATACTGCCTTCCTGGATCGCCTCGACCACCTCATAGCTCTCTTCTATCAGGTAGCGCTGCAGTGACTGATGAGTCTGTTCCCGGTCCCAGGGACAACCCTCCGGCGCCAGAAGCTCGTCCATCACCGCTATCAACTCTTCCAAAGCCTTGCCATTTTCCATTCCTAATACCTCCCGGGGGGTTATTTTGCCAGGTTTTTTATTAGCCACAGCGTCATTATTGGCACCCGTCAGGGTGCATGGGTTGTCCCCAGAGGGGGATTTACACAGATTTTTCTGTGTAATGATCTATTATTAAACCCGTTTTATCTATGGCTATGAGTTATAAAAACATCAACCTTATCTGTTGTCTTTGATAAAAAATTATTTATATTACAGTCATCTTGTTGTTAAAGTAGAATTTTAACAATACCCGCCATGCAAAAATCTGTGTCCATCTGTGTTAATCTGTGGCAAAAAATGTTCCCCATCCGTGTCATCTGTGTTAAATTCGTTCCTCTTGTATCCTCGTAGTGATTCAAAACCCCTCTACTTTACTATCCGCCTGATCATACCCAGGTCGAACTCCTTGATGGCCAGCAGCAGTATTCCGTATGCGCCTATTCCGACAACAATAGCGATCAACGTGGCAATATGCGAGTTGATATCGGTGCCGATAAGGCCTTGATAGGAAACCTTAACTACGATGCCCATTACTATAGTTACCAAAGTTATCCTGATCAAACGCGCTTTTTCGTAAACTACTCCGGTCAGCTTTTTCAAATAGAATATGTTTAGAGCAGAGCCAATGGCGAAGGCAGCTACGGTGGCTAATGCCGCTCCCCGGATGTTCAGGACCGGAACTGCCGTAAGACTGTAATTCATGATAACCTTCAGAATCCCTACTACCATAAGATTCCGCATGGCGATCTCCGGGCGGCCAAGTCCCTGCAGGCCAGCACTGGAGATTTGGAAAGCGGCCAGAACGATGCAGGCAAATGCCATGATTTCAAGCGGAACCCCTACCTGGGGGAGTTTGAACAGCAGGTCTGAGATGGGAAAGGCTAGAACAAACAATCCAGCAGTGCAGGGCAAGGTGATGATCATGGCAGCCCGAAAGGCATAATTAATTCGTCCATTCAGTAAAGTCAGGTCCCGGCAGGTTAAGGCCTCGGCTATGGCCGGTACGAGACTGGTAGCAATCGAAATGACAAAAATATTTGGCAAGGTTATCAGCACTGAGGCCATACCGGATAATTGACCAAAGAGCCCCATAGCCTGGGCATGGGTATAATTAATGAACTCCAGTCTCTGCGGAACGATGACGGCATCGATCATCTGGACCAGCGGTATGACCACTGCTCCGAAGGATACTGGTATGGCCAGGCGCACCATCTCGCGCCCTAGTTCCCATGAACTGGCGCCAGAATATTTTAATTCCGCAGAATTACTTCGCACTTTCCTTCTGGACAAATAGTAATAAATGAACAGGACCAGCGATCCGGCGATTCCACCAACAACCGCTCCGCTGGTTGCCCCGGCCGCTGAGTATTCCAGTCCGTAGGGAAACAGCATGAAAGCCAGGATCAGGACCGCGGTAACCCGCACAGACTGCTCGGCAACCTGGGAGACTGCCGTGGGGACCATGGACTGTAACCCTTGGAAATATCCCCGAAAAACTGACATCAAGCTCGATAGGAAAATAGCCGGCGCAACCCCCATGATCGGGTAATAGGCCCGGGGTTCTCTCAGTATGTTGTTGGCAATAAACGGGGCGAAGAGCATTACCAGCACAGTGAGTATGAAGCCAAAGGTTAACAGGATCAGCAAAGACATCCGGAATATCTTGCGGCTGTCGCCGGTGTAGCCCTGAGTTTCCCCTCGGGATACCAGGACGGAAATAGCTATCGGCACCCCTGCTGTAGCCAGGGTAAGGATCGTCGTGTATATCGGGTAGGCCATCTGATATAAGGCCATACCCTCGTCACCCACCAGGCGAGCCAGAGGTATCCGGTAGATAGCTCCCAGCACTTTGCAGATGGCACCCGCTATGGCTAATATCATAGCCCCCCACAGGAAACTGCGTTTCTTCTCCATCAAAATCCTCCCCACACCATGGACCATATTATACCACCGATTATGCCCCTGGAGTAGTTAACCACAGGCAATCGGTAAAGGGAACTATTCACCACAGCGTCATAAATAGCACCCCTTAGATGTTGCTTCGCTAAGCTCGCAATTATCACGGGTGTTTAACCCATCACGATGAACGAAAAGAGTTGACCGGGAAGATTGCCGCGTCGCTAACGCTCCTCGCAATGACCAGTTCGGGCGCCGGAGCGTTAACATTCATTGTGTCATTGCGAGCGCAGCGCGGCAATCTTACCCCGTTTTCGCAGCAGTGACACCCTTCTGCGAAAGTCATAATTTTCATTACGGGCATCTTTGTATTACTTACATTTGAATCGCGTGTACATCTGTGGTTAACTCGTCTTTCCGATTTTTCTACCTGTCCCCATAAAAAAAGCGATCTTATAAACGAGTAATAAGATCGCTTGACTGTTACTAAATCAGCTCCCGTTAGGGCTCCATCTGTTTGGCCAGGAAGCCAGCGGCGGTTTCGGCCAGTTTCACTTCCAGGTTGCCCAGTTTGACCCCGGCATCTTTGGTCACGATAATCACTGCTCCGATAGGGTCGCCCTGGGTAATGATAGGCGCGATTACCTGCGACTTAACAGTGTATTCCCGGTCATCCAGCTGAATGATATGAACGTCTTCATCGTCAGATGGCTGCAGTTCGTTCATTATTAAAGTGGTTCTTTCCTCCAGAGCCCGCTCGACAGCCTTGCCGATGGGTTTGGTCAAGAACTCGCGCTTGTTGGCTCCTGCCACCGCTATAACAACATCCCGATCCGCAATCATCGATATATGTCCGATGGTTTCATTGAGCGAATCAGCGTATTCTTTAGCGAAATCCCCCAGTTCGCCGATGGGAGAATACTTCTTTAAAATAACTTCACCTTCACGGTCTACAAAGATCTCCAGAGGGTCACCCTCACGAATACGTAAAGTTCTGCGGATCTCCTTGGGAATGACTACTCTGCCTAGATCGTCTATGCGTCGAACGATTCCTGTTGCTTTCAAATGCATTTATCCCTCCTTTGTTTGAAATCTTCAAATTGTGGTTTTCTTTCTCAGTGATAGTATATAACTCAAAATCCCCTTTTATTCACTTATTGCCATCATGCCCGGAAATTTTTGATACCTGTAGGCCACACCGCTTGTTCAGCATTTTTTCTGTAACCTGATTTTAACTTGAATGCTCGTTTATAATGATTGTCCCCTGAAGCTGGAATAATTAGTCCTAGGATTCATAGTTATACGGTTTCTGGTGAAAATAATCTATAGACATTCAACACCACGGAGGTGGTCACCGAAGAATGATGAAAACCACAACTGTATCTTGGTCTAAGCCCTAACTGGGTTGGTGCAGCATATGTTTTCAAAACAGCTAATGGAAGGAGATTGCCGGTGAAACTTACACACTATCAATTGTTCTGTCTGCTAATGATTCTGGTTGCACCAGTCGCTTTTCTGGAAACCCCGCATACGCTAGTCCACGTACTTTATGCCAATTCGTGGTTAGGGATATTGACCGCCATAATTCCTGGTTTGCTGCTGATCGGGATGTATCAGTACATTATCACAAAGAGCAGTCGGCCCTTTCCCCTGATGCTGGATGAACACTTGGGGAAAGCAATGGGACGCATAATAGGTATGATCTACATCCCCGTCTTCATAATAGTCTGCAGTTATACCCTGCGCCTGTTTATCGAGTTCATGAAAATGATCGTCCTGCCGGCTACCCCTATCAGTATTTTCATCGGAGTCCTGCTGCTGGTCAGTTTTGCCGCCATCAAAACAGGCCTGGTCAATTTAGCCAGAGTGGTAGAAATAGGCGTTCCCATTGGGTATATGTTTTCAGTAGCCATTTTGCTGGTTGCTTTGTTCTGCAATTATCATCCCGAACGCTTACTGCCGCTCGGCTATATCAATTACTGGTCCCTCGGCCTGGCCACAGCCATAAATATCTCGTTTTTGAGCAAGCTGATGCCGGTGCTGACCCTGGCCTATTTCCTAGATAAAAAACAACAGGCGGGCAGCATACAACGCTGGGTATTGGCCCTCTTTATACCCCTGATCACCCTGGCTAGTATTACTATTATTATCACCCGCGGTATCATCCCGGCACTTACCATGACTTTCCCTACCTTTGCTACCATCAGATTGGCTCGGATCGGTGCCTTCATCCAAAACATGGACATCGTTCTTGTGGCCATATGGATACTGGGGATTTTCGGAGCGGTCACTATCCCCTGGTTTATGGCCTGTTACGTGACCCAGCAGATTTTTGCGCTGAAGGATTACCGATTTATCGCTGCACCGAGCGCACTTATCATTGGTTATCTTTCGATTATCATATGCCGCAACAATCTGGAGGTCGTTATATGGAGTCGTACGCTGATTCCCTGGGTCTATGGTCTCTTTTTCATTGCCATTCCTTTCATAATCTTTGTCATTACCCTGTTTAAACCCTATCCGCTGGATGCAGGGAGTGATACCGCCAATCCCGATACTGAAGCTCCTCCTGTATAAAGCGCTGGCTTCCCGTCAAAGCTATACTAGTCATTTGGCGGTAAACATATGTATTGCGGGGGCTTGATATGCGTTATATAAGCAGTAAAAAGAATTCTACCGAGGCTGAGACTCCTGCCCAGGTGGTTGCAGAGCAGCTCTCCCCGCACCTGCAGGAGAACATAGACAGTCTCAAGATCCTATTGCAAGGCTGCTCCGATGTTGTATTAAAGGAATTCACGTTTGGCCAGCCGGCGACCCGTGGCCTGATGCTGTTTTTCGATGGGCTCATCGATAAAAACTCTATAGAGTCCAACTTACTTAAGCCACTGCTGCTGGAGCTGAACATGCGTCCCGAGGGCGGAAATATGCCAGATCCGGATATCCTGGGCTTTATTCAGGAGAAAGTACTGCCTCTGGCCGAATTAAAGACCCTGGAGACCTTGCAGGAGGTCTGCCACCATATAAGCTCGGGTGATACAGTTGTATTAATTGACGGATACAGCAGCGGTCTGCTCGCCGGCACTCGCTCCTGGCAGGGGCGAACGGTGCAGAGCCCGGAAAACGAACTCGTGGTATTCGGGCCTAAAGAAGGCTTTACTGAGACTTTGCGCTTCAATACCGCCTTGCTCCGGAGGAGATTAAAATCGACCAGCTTGAAGATCGAGTCAATGGTATTGGGACGTATATCCAAGACCGATGTGGTGATATGCTATATAGATACTATCGCTCCGCCTGCTTTGGTGGCCGAGGTGAAAAAACGCCTGGAAGGCATCGACATTGACGCCATTCTGGATACCGGCTACCTGGCGGAAATAATAGCAGATAACAAATGGACTATATTCACGCAGACCGAGCATACCGAGAAACCGGACCGGGTCTGCGGCGCACTTTTAGAAGGCCGGATATGTATTATGGCGGATGGGACCCCCATGGCCCTGGTCGTACCGGTCACTTTTCCCGAATATATGATATCCCCCGAGGACTACTACATTCATTTCATACCAGCTTCTCTGTTTCGGATGCTGCGTTTCGCCGCCTTTTTGCTGGCGCTCTTGCTGCCGTCGTTATATGTAGCCGTTATCACTTATCACCATGAAATGATCCCTACCCCCTTATTGTTGACCATTGCCGCGACCCGACAAGGAGTTCCCTTTCCCGCCTTCGTAGAAGCCCTACTCCTGGATGCTACTTTTGAACTGCTGAGGGAGGCAGGGCTCAGATTGCCCCGGGCGGTCGGCCCGGCCGTGAGTATCGTAGGGGCTTTGATAATCGGGGATGCTGCGGTCCGGGCGGGCCTGGTCTCTACCCCTATGGTAGTAATAATTGCTTTTTGCGGTATAGCATCCTTTGTTAACCCATCCTACAATGCCAGCATTATAATTCGCATCGCCCGTTTTGGCTTCCTGTTTGCCGCAGGTATTCTAGGTTTTCTGGGTATAATTATCAGTCTGATTCTAATGGCCTTGAGGATGGCGGGTCTGTCATCCTTTGGCATGCCCTATCTGGCACCAATAGCACCTTTCAATCTTCACCATATGGGCGATATCATCATCAGAAGGCCCTGGTTCAACAACAAAAATCGTCCCTATATGGACGATATGAAAAATATCATACGCCAGAAGACTGAAACGGAAAAGGAAGGCAAGCAATGAAAAAGCATTGTCTGATTATGGCGATGCTGCTGCTGGCAGTAACGGCAGCCGGCTGCGGCACCACTGAGATAAACAAGTCTTCCATTCCCCTGGGATTCGGGGCGGACTTTAAAAATAACCAAGTCATCTTTACCACCCAATTAGCGATCCCGACTTCGCCGGAGAAGAATGGCGGAGGCGGTCCGCAATTCATTGCACAATCGGCAACCGGTGCCACGGTGGCTGAAGCGGCCCGGCGAATCTCGCTGACCAGTTCCCAATACCCGCTGTGGAGCCATTCCAGCCTGATGCTGTGGGGAGAAGGGCTGGCCCAATCTGACCTTTCTCAATTCATGGATTTTGTTAGCCGTAACCGTTTTGTCAGAAAAAACATACAAGTAGTGGTTACCCATAAGGCCAGTGTCGAGGAGATATTCAATACAAAACCGATTGCCACTCCTTATACCGCCACCGCAATCACTGATCTGCTGCAAACTCAAGAAACCCAGCTGGGCATCTACACCCCGATAACTCTGATCCAGGTCATAGAACGATTCGCCGAGCCGGGTATCGAGCCGGTGATACCTATTATTACTGTAAAAAAGGCGGCGCAAGGTAATCAACTGTTATTGGAACATATGGCAGTTTTCCGAGACCGTAGAATGGTAGGTATTTTAACTGAAAAGGAAAGTCGGGGGTACCGGTTCCTGAGCCCTAGAATGATCGAGGGGGGACTCTTTACCGTGCCATTTCCGGGGCAGCCGGATAAAAAAGTCACCCTGGAGATGTCCCGTTCGCAGGCCAAGATTAAACCATTGATCCAGGGGCAAAATATAGTGATAAGAATAGAAATCTCCGCGGAAGGAAACTTTTATGAACAAAATAGCAGCGGCGATCTCTTCACCCTCACTACCTTTAAGAAACTGGAGAAATTAGCTGACCAGGAAATCACGAGTGAGATCAACGCTGCTATCAGCAAAGCCCAATCCCTGAACAGCGACATCTTTGGCTGGGGCAAATTGATCCGCCAAACCGACCCTGAATTGTGGAAACAGATCGGCCCCGAATGGCCGCAAAGATTTACCGACGTGCAACCGGAAATCACCGTCAAGTATCAATTGAGAAGGAGTTATCTTCGCGATAAATCATTCGTTTTCCGGGAGTAGGCAAGAAGGGACTGAAACGCATGCTAGGGCTTATCCTGGGCATTAATCTGCTGGTTCTGTTGATGGAGGCGCCTGCTCTGATCAAAAAGCGGCAGTATAAAGATTTAAGTGTATTTTTTGCTCTCTTTGCGATTGGTCTGTACGCCAGTCTGGCCTTCTACTATGGCTGGCCCCTGCAAGAACCGTTCAATGCCTTAATATCGCATGTTGCGCCCAATGATTGATCAAAGGAGCTCAAGATGGCTAAAAAAACTCTTGCCTTTATCACATTGCTCTTTATTGTGGTGGGTATTACCGGCTGTTATGACCTGCGGGAAATTAATGACAGTGTTATCGCCACTTGCCTGGGTGTTGATCTGGCCCCGAAAAATCAAGTGGCAGTCACGGTACAATTGCTCCAATCACAAACTAGCAGTGAAATCGGCAGCGCTTCTAATAAACCGATTACTATTAGTGCTGTAGACTATAGTGTATCAGGCGCCGGGCGGCGTTTGATGCTCTCTCTCTCCCTGGTGCCGGAATGGGCTCATATAAACGCCTTTCTGTTGAGTGAAGACCTGGCACGTAAAGATCTGGGCTTATGTATCGATTTTATGAGCCGCAATCGCTATGTGAGACCTGATTCAGATCTTTTGATTTGCCGGGGAACAACTTCCGAAAAGGTATTGCTGTCGCAATTGCCGCAAGGATCGGACCTGGGGACCGGATTAATGGATATGCTGCAGCAAAACCAACGGGTGCTGGGAATATATGTGCCGGTGACGCTGGAGGAGTTTACATATCGCCTGGCCACTCCCGGCATCGAACCGGTGGTCCCCCAGGTCACCCTGGCGGAGCAGGGTGGTGTTGCTGAAGGTGCTACGGCGGATAACCCTGATAAAGTGGCAGCCAACGATAAAAAAATGTCTCCGGTCCTGAATGGAATGGCGGTCTTCAAGAAAAATAGAATGGTAGGGTCCCTTAGTGAATATGAAAGCCGGGGATATTACTGGATGAATTCGAAGGTCAGGAAAGGGGGGCACTTTACCATGAGATCACCACTGAATCCCAAGGAAATTATCGGTTTTGAGGTGCTTGGTTTCAGTACCCGGGTGAAACCGCAAATAAATGGAGACAATATTAAAATGAATATCCAGGTACAAGCTGCGCTGAGTTTCTATGAGCAAACCGGAACCAGCGACCTGCTGCGTTATAATATGATGCCGAAGTTGGAAGAGAGCGCCAACCGCGAGATAGAGCGTCAGATCTCGGCCTGCATAGAAAAGTCGCAGATGCTGGGCAGTGATATCAATGGCTGGGGGAGAAAGATCAATATGTATGAACCGGAAATATGGCAGGCCTTGTACCCTGATTGGCCCTCCATTTACCCGTCGGTAGAAAGCGATATAAGGGTAAAAACCGTTATTACCCAATCGAGTATCCAAAGCAAATCGTTCCGTTTTCAGTAAAAATAACAGGAGGACGGCAGATGGCCTCTGTGCTCTACTATATCCTAATATTATTCGTGTTGTTATTCATTTTCTTAGCGCTAATACCATCGCTAAAACAAAAGGCCTATTATGAGATACTGGTGGCAACATGCCTCTTCTTGATTGGATTATCCTATGGTGTCGATTACGCGCTTCAGTCCAGCATTTTGCCTAACCCCAACAAGTTTTTAGCGATGTTCAAACCAGTTTACCAGGCTTTTTCCGGCTTTTTCGAGATCAAATAAAAGGTATAGGGGAAAACCGTCTATGGAAAACAGGCCCATATCCAGCCAACAATTTTCCGCGCTGCTCTTTTTATTGCTCATCGGCAGTGTACTGGTCTATGTACCAGGCATAACGGCCGCTCAGAGCGCCTGGATCGCCATTCTGGCCGGCGCAGTAATTGGTATATGGGTATTGTATGCGGTAATAAGCCTCCATGAAATGTTCCCGGGGCAACGCATCACCCAGATCAGCACGCTGGTTTTAGGTAAAGTTCCCGGTACTATACTGAATATCTTGTTCTTATGGTCGATATTTATATTTGCTTGCGGCCTGCTTTACGATTTCTATATTCTGCTAAACTTCATCAATCCTGCCATAGCCGTCGAAGTGTTGTGCTTTATCATCATACTCACCTGTGTATACTGCCTCTACCAGGGACTTAACATAATAGGCCGTTTAGGCGAGCTTTCAGTCTGGATAAGCCTTATATTCTTAATACTGGGAATTGGTATAGCCCTGCCTTTGGCCGACTTCAGTAATCTGAAACCATTAGCATCAGCCTGGAAACCCCTGGCCGCTGGCACCTTCTTTTCAGCTGATTGGCCTTTTGCCATCGTGGTTGTCCTCGGGCTATTCCTGCCGCTGGTGGCCACCATTAAGGAACATACCAAACAGATATATGGCTGGTACCTGATCAGTGCTCTGCTGTTGGCCATTCTAAGCGCAGAGACTCTGGCCATCCTGGGCCCCGAATTGAGCGAGAGTACCCGCTTCCCCTTGTTCCTTATATACCGTTTGATTGGCTTCGGAGAATTTCGCCGCCTCGAGCTGATTTTTCTATTTCTATGGTTGATCTCCGGTATCACGCCTATCATAATACTGTACCAGGGTTTGAACTTTATCGTTCAGGATATCTTTCGCCTTAAAGACTACATTAAGCTTATATTGCCCCTTGGATTGGTTCTGGGCGTGTTTACCCTCTATATGTTTCCCTCAGATATGCTTTACGACATATTAGAAAATAAATATTCGCCGCTGTTTACCTTTCCGGTCAATTTTCTATATCCTACGCTGCTTCTCTTAGCCGCCGGCATACAAAAGAAACGTGCCAGCTCTAAATCAACTCCAGGATCTGCCCCAGCCCGTCCAGAGAAGCCGAGCCTTCCAGCGACAAGACCACGCTAGTCGCCCCCAGCTTCTTGATGCGGAATCCTTCCGCTTTCTGATTGAAATCAACCGGCAGGCTGCGCCCCAGGGTGATCTCTACTTCCTTGCCCCGGCGCCGTAACGCCTTGATCTCTTTATGGCGAGCCTTTACCCGTAAGGCCGATATCTTCAGGAAATTGTCCACCGGTCCGGGCATGGCTCCGAAACGATCTAAAAGCTCGGCCCGGATCTCTTCGATCTCCTCCAACTCAGCCGCCAGCAGCAGACGCCGGTAAACCCGTATCTTAGTCCCTGAATCAGGGATGTAGGCATCCGGTATATAGTAATCTACATCTATATCAAACTGGGTGGAAGTCTCTTCTCGGGGAGCCTCTCCCTTTAATCGGGCGGTCTCCTGTTCCAGCAGGCGGCAGTAGAGATCAAAGCCTACGGCGTGAATGAACCCATGCTGTTCAGAACCCAAGATGTTGCCGGCTCCGCGGATCTCCAGATCGCGCAGGGCGATCTTCAAACCAGACCCCAACTCGTTGAACTCGCGGATAGCATTGAGCCTCTTCTGGGCGGTTTCCGTGATCACCTTATCCGGCCGGTAGCATAGGTAGGCATAGGCTACGCGACTGGACCGTCCCACCCGGCCCCGCAGTTGATATAGCTGGGCCAATCCCATCTTGTCAGCTTCATCCACTATTATGGTGTTGACATTCGGCATGTCCAGACCTGATTCTATGATGGTGGTACAGAGAAAGAGCTGAAAGCGGTTATTCATAAAGTCCAGCATGGTGCGCGACAATTCTTCTTCAGCCATCTTGCCGTGTCCCACGCCGATTTTTACCCCGGGCAGCAGTTCCTCCAGCCGCGCCTTTACCCGATGGATATCCTCGATGCGGTTATGTACGAAAAATATCTGCCCGCCGCGTTCTATCTCATGATATACCGCCTGAGCTAAAATCTCCTCGTTGTATTCCAGCACATAGGTAGTAATGGGATAGCGCTCCGGCGGAGGAGTCTCGATAACTGACAAGTCCCTTAGCCCGGTCAGTGACATATGCAGGCTGCGTGGGATGGGAGTGGCCGACAGGCTTACCACATCTACCAGTTCCTTTAATGCCTTGATTTTTTCCTTCTGCGCCACACCGAAACGGTGTTCTTCGTCGACTACCAGCAGCCCCAGGTCCTTGAACTGTACATCAGCCGAAAGCAAGCGGTGAGTGCCGATAACGATGTCCACCACCCCCTTCTTCAGGTCGCTGATAATTCGTCTCTGCTCGGCAGCCGTGCGAAAGCGGCTCAATACCTCTATCCCGGTCGGGTAATGCTTAAAGCGTTCGTTGAAGGTCTGGAAGTGCTGTTCGGCCAACACGGTGGTTGGCACCAGTATCGCTACCTGTTTGCCATCCATGATCGCCTTGAAAACTGCCCGCATGGCCACTTCAGTTTTGCCATAGCCCACATCTCCGCAAACCAGGCGATCCATCGGCCGGCTGGATTCCATGTCGTGCTTGATATCCTTGATGGATTTTAATTGGTCGGGTGTCTCTTCAAAGGGAAAATCCTGTTCGAATTGACGCTGCCAGGGGGTATCAGGCGCGAACTTGTAGCCCTCCCGAGCCTGACGTCCAGCATAAAGCACCAGCAGCTTCTCAGCCATTTCCTGAATGGATTCTGATACCTTCTTCTTGGTGCGTTCCCACTCACTGCCGCCCAGCTTGGATAGCCGCGGTGTTTTTTCCTCTGAGGTAGTGTACTTGTACAGGTGATCCAGCTTCTCGATCGGCAGGTACAGCTTGTCGGTGCCGGCGTATTGCAGCAATATGTATTCACGGGTTACATTGTCGGTTTCCACATGGGTCACCCCGCGAAAGATGCCGATTCCATAGCTTTCGTGAACAATATAGTCACCCAATTTTAGATCTTCCAGGATGACCCGTTCCTGGCTGCGTTTGCGCTTAGCCGCCTTAATGCCACTCTTGCCCCAGATGTCTTTCTCTGATACCAATACCTTCTGCAGGGTCTGGCTGATAAAACCCTTCTCTATTACGCGATTGGTAAGTTCCACCCCAGTGATATGATGATCGCTGAGGTCGCTCTTCAAGCGGTCGCGGGCTACTTTGCTTCGGATAGCTACTTCCACCTCGTAACCTTTTTGCTGCCACTCGCCGATACGGGAAAAGAGCTGGTCATAGTTGCCGTAAAAGGTCTCCATTTCCTGCTGAGAGATATGCTCCATATGAGTCACCGTGACCTGAGGTATATTGCCCGGGAAAAACGAATGGTAGATGACCCCCTGTTTTTCAAGACCTGCCAGCAGCGTCTCCCGGTCGATAAGCGGAAGTTCCCGCAAAGCCTTCCCTTCCTTACCGGCTTCCCGCAGCAGTTCACGGTAGCGTTTGGAGTTTTGTTCCATCTGCCTGTAGAAATCCCTTGGTTCATCGAAAAAGACCACATCACGCGGGGATAAATAATCCAACAAATCAGAGTCAAGTGGTTCCCGAGCCAATTCATCCGCCGGCAAAACCCTGAACTGGATACAGGCCTTCCCCGAGCGCTGGCTGTCTGCATCGAAGCGCCGGATACTCTCGATCTGATCCCCAAAAAAATCGATCCGGTAGGGTTCCTTTTGATTCAGAGGATAGATATCTAAAATGCCACCACGTACGGCAAACTCTCCCGGTCGGCTCACGGTGTCGGCCCTGGTATACCCGCTGCCGATCAAGTGTCTGAGGATCTGCTCAATATCCTGCTCATCACCGGTCCTCAGAGTCATGGAAGCTGCCTGCAGGTTCTGAGGAGACATCATAGCAAAATTCAACGCCGCCGGAGTAGTGATAATAAGACTCCGTGCATTCGGATGGTCGAGGCATTCCTGCAGGGTAAACACCCGGTTGATCTCTGCCGATGAATAGTTTTCCTTAACAAAGACCAGGTCCCGACCAGGAAAGAGCAGTATCTGGTCCCGATCTAGAAATCCGTCCAGCTCACGAACCAGATCGTAGGCCTTTTCTTCGCTGGCTACCATACAAATCAGCTTGCCGGGCAAGGATGCAAATAGCTCGGAAATAAAGAACGCCCGGCCCAAACCAGACATACCGGTAAGCAGGACATCCTGGTTTCCAGTGACCGTTGCAGCAATTTTCTCCAATAAATCTCGATCCAATTAAGCTTCCTCCCCACAAGCAAAGGTGGACGCCGAAAAATCAGCCCCCACATATGATAGTAATTAAACACAAATCGACACGAACCCTTGATGACCCAAAAGTGGTCACCGAGAAATCCATGAAAACAACAACGGTTACTTGGTCTAAGCCCCAAATGGCCAGGTGCAGCATATGCTTGCATACCTGATGCCTGCGTCAACACAGATAAACACAGATATAGAACAGAACTTTCTGACCCTAAACGCAACAAATTGTCATTGCGAGTGCAGCGAAGCAATCTTCCCCCGCGTCATGCCGTTTTAGATGGCCGCGTCCCTAACGCTCCTCGCAAAGACAAGACGCGAGCTTTCGCAGCAATGACATTTTCCCTTCCTGCGTAAATCATTATTAATCTGCGTTATCTGCGTCGATTCGTTCTCTCTTAGTTATAAAAATGCTGGGTACTCGTGGTATGGTTGTCATACAGGCCGAGTTCGTTGGCGCAGTCGTCGCAGATGCCCTGCAGACCAATCGCCCCTTCGGGTCCATCCACCTCGGTGTTATCGAATATCTGCTGACAACATTCACAGATGTGGTAGATTTTCATCATGCCCCTGCTCCTTTAGACTTTTTGAATATTTTCCCTAAAGGAGCTGGTTAATATACCATAAACACTCGTGACCCAGCCCGTGTCACCTATTACATCACTTAATTATATTCGTTCATAGCCCTGACTATGCCCTGCTCTACCCAATATTCCAGACGGTCGGCCGCTCCGGCGACCATTTCCTTGACCAATTCCTTCTCATCCGCTGCAAAAGTTCCCAAAACCCAATCTATGGCTTCATCTGTGGGTCGCCCGATGCCCAGCCGGAGTCGGTTGAACTCCCGGCTGCCCAAGCGTTCAATAACCGAGGTCAGTCCCTTATGCCCGCCGCTGCCGCCATCAGCCCGCAGACGAAGATTGCCCACGGGAAGGTCCATATCATCATATACCACTATCAGGTCGGAAAGATCTGCTTTGTACCAATGCAGAAGCGGCTGGACAGCCTTGCCGGAAAGATTCATGTAGGTAAGGGGCTTAACCAGAAGAACCTTCTGGCCGCCGAGCATGATATGTGCGATCAAGGCGTCAAAGCGGCTTTCCTCTTTTTGCACCCCATGACGCCGGGCTACTTCCTCTAAAACCCTGAAACCGATATTATGCCGGGTGTCGCTGTACTTCTTCCCCGGATTCCCTAAACCAACTATTACTTTCATCATGAACCTCAAAAGAATTCAACACAGATAACGCTGATCTTAACTGATCAACGCAGAATATTCACGACTTCAAGTACAATATTAGCTCTTGCTAATTATACTTGTCCTGCAAATAATCATATTTCCTGTCTGCGCAAATCCAATAAATCTGCGTAAATCTGCGTCCATTCGTAACCCCTTACCCCTCGAACAGTTTGGAAACCGAGAGGTCTTCGTGGATGCGCAGGATGGCTTCGCCGATCAGGGGTGCAATAGATAATACTGTCATATTGGCCTGCTTCTTGCTTTCACCCAGTGGTATGGTGTTGGTTACTACAATCTCTTCCAATGGAGCTTCGGAAAGGTTCTTGATGGCCGGTCCGGAAAATACCGGGTGGGTGCAGCAGCAATAGATCTTTTGGGCGCCCTTCTCCTTCATTACGCGGGCGGATTGGCAGACGGTCCCGGCGGTATCTATGATATCGTCAATGATGATAACATCTTTATTCTCGACATCACCTATGACATTCATCACTTCTGACTTGTTGGGTTCCGGACGACGCTTGTCCACTATAGCAAGCGGCGTACCCAGCTTGGCGGCCAGATCTCGCGCCCGGGTCACACCCCCTACGTCAGGAGAGAGTACAACTGCATTTTGGTTGATCCCTTTGCTCTTAAAATATTCGGCAATGGTTGGTACACCCGGCAGATGATCGACCGGTATATCAAAGAAACCCTGTATCTGAGTAGCATGGAGATCTACCGCAACTACGCGGTTGGCACCTGCTTCCACCATCAGATTGGAAACCAGTTTGGCGGTAATAGGATCGCGGGCCTTGCTTTTACGATCCTGGCGGGCATAGCCATAATAGGGCACTACCGCATTAATTCGAGATGCCGACGCCCGGCGAAAGGCATCGATCATGATGAGAAGCTCCATAAGGTTGTCATTAACTGGTCCACAGGTCGGCTGAACTACAAAGACATCCACTCCACGCACACTTTCGTCGATAGCGCAACCTATCTCCCCATCGGAAAAGCGTCTTACCTTGGCATCGCCCACCGGCATCCCTAAATATTTCGCAATTTCCTCTGCTAAACAGGGATTGGCATTGCCGGTAAATAGCTTCATCCTCCACCTGGAAGCCTTCATCTTATCCCATTCCTCCTAAAGTATAAATAGTCAGGGGGCAGATCATATAAAAGTCTATAACTGCATAAAGCATTTCTATTTCTTTCGATCTGGAACTTACATATTGCTGAGATTCTATTATGTCATAGATCAGGAAAACAATGTTATATGTGCACTCTGGTATTAGGCAATATAAAGCGTTTTTCCGCAAATAACTCTCATTTTCTCTTTTTTAGATGCTTTTGCTCCGCTCTTTCAACCGCCAGGGTCTCCGGCGGAACATTACGGCTGATGGTGGATCCGGCTCCGGTTATCGAATTCTGTCCGATGGTGACCGGCGCCACCAGATTAGTATTACTGCCTATGAATACTCCATCCTCCAGAATGGTCTGTGATTTCTGCCTGCCATCATAATTACAGGTGATGGTACCGGCGCCGATATTGACCTCTTTGCCGACGATTGCATCACCCACATAGGCCAGGTGCGGCACCTTGCTTCCTTCGCCAATTTGTGATTTCTTAATCTCCACGAAATCGCCCACCTTGACCCCAGCTGCCAGGTTGGCCTCTGGCCTGAGGTAGGCGAATGGCCCGATAGTGCATTTATCACCCACGATGGCCTCTTTGACACGTGAACTCTCTACCGTTACGCCATTGCCCAGCTGCGAATCATTGATACGGGTATTAGGCCCAATCTCACAATTCGAGCCAATGACCGTTTTTCCCTCGATCATAGTGTTGGGCAGAATAATGGTGTCCGGACCGATCTCCACCGCGTCGTCGATATAAATGGAATCCGGATCGACCAGAGTCACTCCATTCTGCATCAATGCCCGGTTTTTGCGCTGGCGCATGATTTTTTCCGCATAAGCCAGCTGAACCCGATCATTAACCCCGTAAATATCTTCTTCCGCCTCCAGCATCAAAGGCAGCACCTTTTTCCCTTCCTTTTTCAGTATCTCCAGGACATCGGTAAGGTAGTACTCACCCTGCGCGTTGCTGGCCTTTATTTTTGACAGGGCAGCCAGGGCGGCCCCGGCCTGAAAACAGTATATGCCGGAATTGATCTCTTTAACGGCCCGCTCTTCAGGACTGGCGTCCTTTTCTTCCACTATCCGGGAAAAACTGCCGTCTATATCACGGATTACCCGACCATAGCCATAAGGATGCTCGAATTCGCAGGTAAGAACGGTAGCATATGCTTGTTCGGAGGTATGAAAATCGATTATCCGAGTGAGGGTCTCCTGGCGTAAGAGAGGGGTGTCACCCGCCAATACCAAAAGCGTGTGAGCAGGATCAATCTGATCCGCCGCCTGCATCAGGGCATGCCCGGTTCCCAGTTGCTCTTCCTGTACCACGAAATTAAGATCTTGACCGGCCAGGCTGTGGGTGACTTTTTCCCGGCCATGTCCTACCACCAAGGTTATAGACTGGACTCCGGCTCCTTTGACTGCCTCTACGATATATTGCACAACTGGTTTCCCTGCCACCCGATGTAAGACCTTGGGCAGCTCGGAGCGCATACGCACCCCTTTTCCGGCCGCCAGAATAACGGCTGTACAATCCATGCTAAAAAAACACCACTTTCCGAAAAAAATAAACGTAGTGATTATTCTACTACTATTATTACTATATTATATAACTTCGACAATTGCTTCAAAAATATCTGCCTTGGCCGCATGGGCTTAAAGATTGCTTCGCTGCGCTCGCAATGAGAGGACCCTCTGCGTCTATTCGTACCCCGTCTACTGAGAAAGTTGAGTAAAAAAATATCGGGGGCTGTCAGCCTGCCGATATTGTTCGATATGTTTTTATTTTATGCTTTTATAATCTTACATCTGCCAGGTAACGGTTCGCCAGTTCCAGATCGCTGGGCTTATCCACATCCACACCCACTTCGGCGTAAGCAGAAATAATTGCCCGGGCTTTAATGCCGATTATTTCGTAAAATCGTTTTTCCACTTCTCTGATGGAGAGACTGCGGGTAATAAATTTCCAGACCAGCAGCGGTCCAAACAGCCGGGCCATCGACAGCGGGTTCTTCCTACGTTCCACTAGTTTTTTAGCCATATCCATACCCTGATCAATAACCGCACTGGTTATCACAAAAAGGTTACCGCCAGTAAATATCCCGTCCTTTAACTTGGCATAGGTTCTCCTGACACCGGGATACTTAGCCTCATTAACCTCCTTGCTGGTCAGCGGATATACGAAATCGGCCCCGACTGCTTCAGCTTGATTGATAAAATCATCTATAGCTTCCGTGGTAATAAACGGTATATCTGAAGGCAATATTAACAGACGTTCGCTGATACCCATGCCTTTGAGCAGTTCCACTCCATTGGCCAGGCTGTCAACAGCGTTCTCGCCGCCCCCCGCCAGATAGAGATTTTCTTCCTTAACGAAGATGCTCTTCAATGATTCTACGGGTCCGCAGATTACTATTCGATTTATATGCTCTGAATTGCGCAAAGCCTTGTAAACATAGTAGATCATCGGGTATTTGCCGATTATTATCAGGGCTTCATTGTCATAAGGAGCAATTTTTTTTAGTTCACCGCTGCTCTGCCCTCCGGCCAGAATAACCGCATCATACTGCATTGGTCAACCTCCGCCTTCGTAATTAGGTCCCGGCCTTCTCTCTCTAGGGCTGGGACTCCTGGGCCACTGCTGACTGCTGTCTAATTAGACAGCTGAAACCCATCTTTTTTTATTGATTCTATCATGCTTTGTTCGGCGTTTTCGATGTGCTCCTGGGTCACCTGCCGTGCCAGGGCAGCATCGCGGGCGTGGATAGCCTCGACTATAGCCCGGTGCTCATCCAACGATTGTTTCATGCGACCCGGATAGGCCAATGAGGTGGCTCTAAATCTCTGGATCTGTTCGCGCAAGTTATTTATTATGCCCTGCAGTCTATCATTACGGCTGGCCTTATATATCGACTCATGAAAATCAGTGTCCACCTCCACCAGGCGCTCCATATCACCGTGAGCTATGGCATCGGCCTTTTCCACCAGATGCCGTTCCATTTTCTCAAGTTCCTCGTCAGTGATGCGTTCGGCAGCCAAAGCGGCAGCCAATCCCTCCAGGGCAGCCCGGATCTCAAAAATATCCGCGATGTCCTTGAAGGTCATATCCGCCACAAAGGCCCCTTTACGCGGAATCATAACGATAAAGCCCTCCAACTCCAGTTTGCGCAGAGCTTCTCGGATCGGGGTACGGGATACGCCCAGCTCTTCAGCCATTTGAATCTCCATCAAGCGTTCCCGCGGCTTCAGAGTTCCGTTGATAATGGCATCACGGATTGCCTCTAAAACTAATTCGCGCAGTGGTTTGTAAGAATCTAAGTTCACCGGTAATAATCGTTTTGAATCCATTACAATCACCTCTTTTAATAAGATGAAACCAGGAAAACCTCCCGGTAATCCTTTTTCAGTGCTGAGACGGCAGCCTGGGCGCTATCTTCTGTCTCAAAAATACCAAAAACACTGGGACCGCTGCCAGACATCAGGGCTTGTACAGCCCCTAATTGCACCAGCCTTTGTTTCAGTTGGCCGATCTCAGGTTTCTGTGCTACACTCACCGTCTCGAGTACATTGACCATGCGCCGGGCGATATCACTGTTATCTCCGCCCGCCCAGGTCTCAAGAAAAACTCCGGTATCGGGATGCTCCAGCACCCCTTCCAGCCTGAAGGCCCGGTATACTTCAGCAGTAGACATCTGAAAAGGCGGCTTGACCAGTACTATATGGCGGATGATCTGCTTCGGCAACGGCGACATGATCTCCCCGCGGCCTTGGGCCAGAGCAGTAGCGCCAGCCACCGCAAAGCAGTTGTCCGCTTTCTTCTGCAGAGGCATGCCTAACATACAAAAAGGTACGTCTGAGCCCAGCGCCGCCCCCATCTCCAGGAGAGACTCCCTGCTCAAATGCCAGTCCATAAGATGATCCAAGCCAAGCAGTACAGCTGCTGCATCGGTACTGCCCCCTGCCAGACCAGCTCCCACAGGTATATTCTTCTCTATAAATATGCTGATTCCTTCTCCTCTGCCATATTTTCCCATGGCCAATTCTGCGGCTCGATAGGCCAGGTTGTTTTGGTCACGAGGAATATCGGAACTGTTGGTATCCAAAATGATGCCATGCTGATTAGAAAACAAATGAACCCGGTCGGTCAGTGTAATCTGATGCATGACCGTTTCGAGTTCGTGATAGCCGTCCGGCCTTTTACCCAGAATGTCCAGGGTAAGGTTTACTTTGGCCGGAGCTTCGACAATGATTTCCCTGTCCATATAGTGTCTCCATAGTTTTCCTTATTATAGCACCAGTATCACAGCAAGCAAATGAATTAACCTGGTATAGCAATCTTTCCGGGAACCCTCCGCAACTTTAACCCGCGGGAAGGCCAGTCTCCAGCCTGATAACCAGGCTGGAGACTGGCGTTCCGAGAGCCTATTACCGGTTAATTTTTACCTGCATACCCCGGGGAAGCAGTTCAAGACACTTCAGCGTGACCTCGGCTTCCTGGGGACTGGACAGGGCCAGACCCTTATCAGAGGACGAGACCATGCATAAGGGCGGAAACAATACACACCACCAATTCTTTCCCTGCCCTTCGCCCAGGATTACCCTGACCGCCTGGTATTCACCCTGGGGCAGCACGACGTTTCCGTAACTCTTGGCAGGAAACTCGAATTCCCCGATGTACACCTGGACCGGATAATGGTATCCACGAGAGGCTAATACCGACTCTGCTTCAGCCTGGATATCTGCCCGCTCCTGCAAGGCCAATCTCCTGGCCTCTCCGGCACTGTTCACTTCACTGAAATCACGGCGCATCATATCCACGATATGATCTTTTACCTCTAACTTGACCGCCTGGTCCTGGGGATCGTCACTGTTGGCGATAACATGCAGGCGGAGAACGTCATCAGCCAGCGGTTGATCCTTAAGGCTCAACAGATAAGACCCACCAAAAACCAACAGGGTAATTATTAAAAATGAAAATAGTAAACGCTTCAAATGATATGCCCCCTCTCTACCAGAGATTGTTTCCGTAATCCCTGCGTTTAAAACAGACGAGGCAATATTTTCCAATTATAGTTTTGGTGATTGAAGTATCTCCTGTTTGAACCTATGCTACAAATGTATTATAAATAAACAAGAGAACATGGCAGGGTTTCGATAAAGTACTGATAAGCAAGGACATAATTAGCGTTAAAGATTGCCACGCTGCGCTCGCAATGACACAATATTGGATTTCCGCCCCTGTGCCCCAACTTGTCATTGCGAGGAGCGTTAGCGACGCGGCAATCTTCCCCGGTATTGTTGCATAAATAAAAAAGATCTAAATGCTTTTCGTTCATCGTGGTGGGTTAAATACCCGTGATAATTGCGAGCGCAGCGCGGCAATCCAAAGCTTGAATGACGAGTAATCTTTTTGACAATCTTACCTGGTTTCTTATCCCCAGTTTGGCTGTTTCTTTTCACCTGGATGGTTTTGTCTGGAAAGGAGAACCAAAATGCCCGTATGTACTCTGGAACATCATGCCCTTTATTATCAGACTTCCGGCCCCCCCAGCCCAGCCGTTACTTTGCTGTTCATCCACGGCAGCGGGGCCAGTATAGAGAGCTGGCGCAAACAGATGAACGATCTGCCTCCGGAAATCCAGGGTATAGCTCTGAATCTGCCGGGGCACGGTCTCTCTACTGGTCCGGCCTTGAACCGTGTCACCGAGCTGGCCGAAATTATAGCCGAATTTATCCGCCAGCTGGCTCCACCCCATCCCCTGATCCTGGTGGGACATTCCCTGGGAGCGGCTATCGCCATGCAGGCTGCCTCCTTGAGCCCTCAGGCAATTGATGGACTGATCCTGATCGGCGGCGGTGCCCGCATGCGAGTCCTGCCAGCCTTTTTGGACAGCCTGGCCGCCGGTATCGTTGACCCTGCCTTTTTCGCACTGGGTTTTGCGCCCTCGGCTGAACCGTCTCTGTTAGAAGAAGAACTGAGACTGTATGCAGAGGTATCTGCCGATCCTCTTTTCCAGGACTTTACCGCCTGTAATGAATTCGATATGACAGGTGACCTGGCCGCCCTGGCTCTTCCCATGCTGCTGATAGTAGGTGACCAAGACCGCTTGACTCCGCCGAAGAATTCTCGCTGGGTCCAGGAAAGAGCAGCAGATGCCCGCCTAATGATAATCCCCGATGCCGGACATTTCGCCATGTTAGAAAAGCCTGGTCACGTGAACCAGGCTATCCATGAATTTATTGAACAGATCAGGATCAAGGCTTAGCCAGAATTATAACTCTATTCTATAGTTATAAACCAGGATGCTGATCATCATTATCAACCCGGCAGCAATAAAATATATAGCACTGTTAATCCCCATAAACAGAATAGCTTGTTGCAAGCCCGAGACAACATCGGTCCCAACAATATTGATTGAAGACGAAGTATTGATAAATGATCTGGATATCTCCATCAACCAACTACCTAGCATTAGTATAATAACAAAGGCTATCAGGGTGATCGCTCCATTGAACCGGGTAAAAAGCTTGCTGATAAGTTGGCTTAAAAAACTCGCGGAAATGAGATAAAACAACCAGGTTAAACTCAGGAGATAAGCTATTGCGATTCCCGGTATAAATTGAGCCAGTTGCATATCTATTCCAGTCATAGAGTTCAGTGACCTTACTAATTCCGGCAAGTGGGGGTACAACCAGACAACGGCTGAAGCGATTACTACCAGCGTTCCTAGCAGGTACTGACTAATCAACGCAGCAAGTTTAGCTCCGAGGATTAATTCCCCACTGGCCGGCAGCGACATGATAAGGTAAATCGTATTGCTGCTCCATTCCCTGCCCAGAAGTTTAAAAGTAGCAACAAAGGGCAGAAAACCAGCCAATCCCATCAACAAGACTATTGGTAAGACCAGCAGGTCACGCTCGCTAGTCCCTGATTTAACAAACATGGTCACACAAATCAAAACCGCTGCTGCTACTACTATAACTATCTCAGGTCGCAGCTCGCGGAGTTCCTTGCTGTATAGAGCCGAGAATCGCCGCCAGGAACTAGTTTGCATCTCTAAACGCCTCCTTCATGATTTCCACCAGGGACATGCCCCTTTCTTCCCTCAATTGTTCGGCGTCGCCCTGCAGGCGTACCCTTCCCCGATCCAGGAATACCACCTCATCGACTAATCCTTCTATCTCAGAGATCTCATGGGTAGAAATGATGATGCTCTGCTCGCCCTCCCTAAAATCCCGGATCAGAGTCTGTATGATCTGCTCCCGGGTAAGGATATCTATACCGGAAAGCGGCTCATCCAGCAGCAAGTACCGGGAACGTCTGGTCGTACACAACAAAAGCTTGGTCTTGGCCCGCTGTCCCTTGGATATCTTGCCGATTTTCATTTCATCATCCAGACCGAGGAAACCCAACAGGTCCTTGTAACGCTCCCCATCCCAGTCACCATAAAAATCGCTGACAAAGGATGCCGCCTGGCGGATAGTCATCCAGGGATATAAATGGTCTATTTCAGGCAGATAAGCTATATCGACTTTGCTGTCCATCGGATTACGTCCGTCTAACAATACCTCTCCCCGATCCGGCCGGTTCAGGCCGGTGATCAGTTTCAAACTGGTAGACTTCCCCGCGCCGTTCGGGCCAAAAAGCCCGGTTATCTTGCCGGTGGCAAAAGTAATATCCACGGCATCCAGGGCCCTGGTCCGGCCAAAATTCTTGGATACCCCCTTAAACTCGATCATCTGTTATAACCTCCTTTGCATTAACCAGCACCTGCTCCAAGCGTACCCGGATCTCCTGTTCAGTAAAACCCAGTGCTTTCATCTCGCTTACACATAATTCAATAACGGAACCGGCCATCTCGTTGCGAATTAACTCTAACTGTTCAGGCGCTATGCATACAAAGGTACCCTGCCCCCTCACCGTCTCCACCAGTTTCATGTTCTCCATCTCCCGGTAAGCTCGCTGAACAGTGTTGGGATTGGTCCTCGCCTTCTCTGCATACTCGCGCTGAGACAGGATCTTATCTCCCTGGCGCAGCTCGCCCCGGATCAACTTTTTTTTATATTCATCTATTATCTGCTGGTATATTGGCCGGGCCAGATCGAAATCCATGGCATCACCTCCTATGTCCTTCCCATAGTGCACTAGTGTCCTAGTGCACTAATTTTATTATGTGCTTATTATCTTGTCAAGTTATTATTAATAACCCACCACGATGAACGAACAGCGATTGTTACTATTTACGCCGGGGAAGATTGCCGCGTCGCGTCGCTCCTCGCAACGACAAGAACGCGAGTTTCGCAGCAATGGCAAGTTGGGGCACCGGGGCGGCAATTCTTTATTGTGTCATTGCGAGCGCAGCGCGGCAATCTTCCCCGGTTTCTGCAAAAATGGCATTTCATAGAATCACGTATTTACTGAACAAAAAACCGGTCACCTGAGGAAGAATAATTATTATTTTCCCCAAACAGGAAAAAAGCAGCGCGGGGTAGAAACTAATAGATACCCACTACAGCTTGTTATCAGATTGGGAATATGCCGATAAGGAGGCTTTTCATGACTGATTATGATGTAGTAGTCATTGGTGCTGGCAATGGCGGACTAACTGCTGCTGCTACACTTGCCCAAGCGGGTCTCCGGGTAATGGTGCTGGAAAAGCACAACATACCAGGCGGCTGCGCCACCAGCTTTTGCCGGGGCCGCTTCGAATTCGAGGTAGCTCTTCACCAACTAAGCGGCCTGGGAACCCCTGATAAGCCAGGCCCTTTATACAAGGTCTTGGATGATCTGAAAGTAGCCCAGGATCTTAAATGGGTAGCGATGAAAAATCTTTACCGGGTGATCCTGCCCGGCCAACTGCTGCTCACTCTGCCAGCAGACCGGGAAGGCTGTATCGATGCGCTGCAAAACCGTTTCCCCGAGGAGAAGGAAGGAATCGCCGCCTACTTTGATCTGATTTACGCTTTCTTCTATGAATTGATGAGGGCTTTCTATATGAAAGACCCCGAAATAACTCCCGAAAAATATCCGTTGTACTTTAAATATGCTCTGAAGAACACCTCAGATGTATTGGAAGAGTACCTGCATAATCCGCTGCTTAAGATGGCCGTTTCAATTTACTGGTGCTACATGGGACTGCCCCCCAGTCGCTTAAGCTTTACCGACATGGCAGTCCTCATGTTCTCCTATCTGGAATTTAAGCCTTTTCATCTGCTGGGCGGCTCACAGGCCATGTCCGCTGCCCTGCTGGACCAGATCCTGCAAAACGGGGGCTCTGTACATTTCAACTGCGCCGCCCGAGGACTGGAGGTCAAGGATGGCCGGGTGACTGGCGTTTACACCTCGGATGATGTGCTTATTAGAACCCGGGCCGTAGTCTCGAACGCTTCCAGCCTGGATACCTATCTCGAGTTTATGGAACCTGCTGCCCTTAAACCCGATAAAATGAATGAACTGCGCGGCAGCACTGTAGGCCCCTCCTCATTCACTATCTACGTTGGTCTGGACTGCGAAGCATCAGAGCTGGGTATCAGTGAAGCCACCAACTTCATCTGCACGAGTACCGATATGGATTACGCCTATGCCCGTTTTCGTCAGCTGGATACCTCTGACGACATGCTGCTGGTTACCTGTTATGACCTGGTCGACCCCTCCTTTTCTCCTCCGGGCTGCGCACAGGTGGTCATCGTTGATCTGAAGTATTCCGAGCCCTGGGAATCCGTTCCGCCGCAGCAGTATTATCAGACCAAGTTCGAGTATGCTGAGATTTTATTGAGCCGGGTGGATGCACTTTATCCCGGGTTCCGGGAACATATAGAAGAAATCGAGATAGCCACTCCCATAACCCATATGCGCTATCTGGGCCATCCGGGCGGAGCTATCTACGGCTTCGATCAGTATGCCAAAGAATCATCCCTCTTTTCGTCACCCCGATCACCGGTGCAGGGTTTGTACCTGGCCGGCGCCTGGGCAGGCAGCGGCGGCTTCCAGCCTACACTTAATTCCGGGGTCCAGGCCGCCCGAGCAGTAATTCGCGAGTTGGGGAGGGTGGAATAATGAATGATTTCAGAATGAACTTGCCTGGCTACCAGGAGAACCTTCGCGATATCGAAGCTTGCCGTAAATATGGCATCGATTACTCGATGGAACGCGGCAAGACCACCCGTCTGGTCGAACGCCTTCATCCCCGCCGTCTAAAACTCCGGGTATCAGAGATAATCACCAAGAGCACTACTACCGACACCTTCCGCCTGGTTGCCCAGGACGGTTATCTGCCACCTTTCCAGGCGGGCCAGTATATCAACCTGTTTCTTAACATAGACGGTATAAGAACCAGCCGTCCCTATACCATATCATCCTCTCCCTGCCAGACGGCCTATTACGATATAACGGTACGCAGGGTGCAGGACGGGCTGGTTTCCAACTATCTGCTGGACAACATTCTGTCCGGTTATGAATTAGAGAGCAGCGGTCCGGCTGGCAACTTCTATTATAATCCCCTGTTCCACGGCAAGAATCAGCTGCTGTTGGCCGGCGGGAGCGGCATAACCCCCTTCATGAGCATGATCCGCGAAATCACTGATGCGGGGCTCGACCGCACCATCCATCTAGTTTATGGGAACCGTTTTTCCAACGACATCATTTTCCATTCCGAACTGTGGGAGCGTTCATTGCGGCATTATAATTTCCACTACTATCCAGTGGTAGAACAAGCGGAAAAACATTACCACGGCCGGGTCGGCACCATAAACATCGATATGCTCCAGGAAATACTGGCCGGGGAAATAGTTGATTCGATCATGGTATGCGGGCCGCAGGCCATGTATGATGCTCTGCTGCCGCATCTCTGGCGACTGGGGGTCCCCGAACGTAGAATCCGCCATGAACTCTTTATAGGCGCGGCTGACATCACCCAGGAAGCTGGCTGGCCTACGGATATCCCCGGAGATACCCAGTTTAATATCGACATCAACGGTCGGGGGATCATTACCGCCCAGGCCGGAGAAACCTTACTCACCGCCCTGGAAAACTCCGGTATCGTGGTGCCGGTGCTCTGCCGCTCGGGTGAATGCAGCCAGTGCCGTGTACAACTGCTCTCCGGTGAAGTCTACCAACCAGCCGGCGTACTGCTGCGAGCAAGTGACAAAAAATATGGTTATGTACACTCATGCAAGGCTTATCCACTGAGTGATCTGAGCATCCGCCTGGGATAGACGGCTGCCGCCAATTGACCATAAAAAGAAAAGGCCTCCCCATCCTTTGGGGAGGCAAAATTTTGGGAGATTCCTAGAGGAACCTATCATGCGGAACAGGCAATTTTGTTGGTAGGGCGCCAGAGCTTCATCTGCTCGGCGTCCTTTATCAACTGATCCCTGAAATCCGGATGAGCAATGTTGATAAGGGCTTCAGCCCGCTCCCAGATGGATAAGGCCTTCAAATTGACCTTGCCGTATTCGGTAACTACCCAGTTTACCATGGTACGGGGAACGGTTACTACTCCGCCCGGCGTTAGCATCGGCCGGATACGGGAATGCAGATTACCCTCCTTATCTTTGAAGGTTGATGAAAAAGCCAGGAAGCTCATCCCCTCATTTGATTCGAAGGCGCCAATAACGAAGTCCAGCTGTCCCCCGGTACCGGAAATCTGGCGCAGGCCCTTGGATTCTGAACAAACCTGTGAAAGCAGATCTATCTCCAGAATATTATTGATCGATACCATGCGGTCATTGAGCCGCACTCGGGCTGGATCGTTGGTGTATTGCACCGGGCAGGAGGCCAGCCGTGAATTGTCGTGGATAAAATCATAGGTCGACTGCTGGCCCAGGCAGAAGGTATAAGTAGATTTGAAACGGTCGGTGGCCTTCTTGGCATTAGTTATCTTCCCCGCTTCATACATGGCTACGAAAGCATCACAGAACATCTCACTCTGCACACCCAGATCCTTAAGATCCGATTCTGCCAGCATCATGCCGATGGTATTCGGCAACGCTCCTATTCCCAACTGGATGCAGGAACCATCCCTGATCTCCTCAACTATATATTCGGCGATCTTCTGTTCCGCCTTGTTGGGAGCCGGAGATGGCGGAGTAGCAAAAATCGGGCTATTGGATCCTTCGATAATATAATCGACTTCATCTAAAGGAATACCTTCCTCGAATCCGCCCAGGCAGCGCGGCATATTGGTATTAACCTCTACAATGCGATACTTCGCAGTGCTGCCCAGGGCATAACTGTGAGAGTTCCCCAAACCGAAGTTAAAACAACCGCCCCGATCCATCGGAGTAGTCTGCGCTACCCAGATGTCACACCAGCGATGTTGGAAAGAAGAAAGCGTCCCCACATTATTAGCTTCGTGATAGTTGAAGGGGTAGTGGATACACAGCCCGAAATCTCCCATCTTACGATCAACTGCCGTGCAATACCAGCTGCCATAGGTAAATGATTTGTGCTGGGGGTCATTTTTCACCACTTCTGGCACAGGCAATACGGTGCCGGTCGCTCGTATCGTCACATCAGTCAGGTTTTCTTCGCCCGCTCTGGCCCCCAGCGCCCGGTCAAAATCTACCGGCTTGGTGGCAAACTGTCCATATTCGATAACCATTCCCGACTTAACCAGTCGGGCTGCCTGCTCAGCGCTGATCAATTTTGATCTGTACTCATCCATAAAAGTGCTCATAACCTTTTTCTCCTTCCTTTCTATAGCTATTGGACAGGTCCCTCATGGCCTTTTATTAAGCAAGATCCATGCCAGCGCTGGTATCCCCAAAATTACGGCATACAACATTTTCGGCATGTTGTGATAACGCAACATCAGTCATACAATCCCTTCGCTCAATCAGCCCGAGCAGAACAAAATTGCATGAATATTCCGCAGATGTTTTCCATTTCGTTTTGCCGGTTATATAGGTGTTGGTTGGGGTATAAGCCCTAGAAAACAATAATTCCTCTAGCCAATCAGCAAGAGGAATTATTTGCCTGAATATTATATATTAGTTTATGTTGCGTTATCTCAACATTTTGAATACACTATGCTGCATTCCTGCCATTGCTGCGAAAACGGGGTAAGATTGCCGCGCTGCGCTCGCAATGACACAATATTCGCCCCGGTGCCCCAACTTGTCTTTGCGAGGAGCGTTAGCGACGCGGCAATCAATACCACCGCCCCCTTTCGGGGCTTAACTAATTTATTGTTCCAGGAGTCCGTACTTTTTCATTTTGGCATAAAGAGAAGTGCGGTGTATCCCCAGGATCTCCGCTGCCCGGTTGCGATTCCAGCGCACTGATTGCAGTATTCCCACAATATATTCCCGTTCAACTCCAGCCAGGTACTCCTCAAGGCTCCCTCCATCAGTACTTGCAGAAGTCCCCTTGCGCCCGATGGATTCAAATGGCAGATGGCTGGTCTTAATTATGTCCGAACCGGCATTCAAGCAAGCCCGCTGGATCACATTTCTTAGTTCCCGTACATTGCCTGGCCAATCATAACGGGCAAAGGCCTGCAGCACCTTGCGGTCGATTCCAGCCACCGCGGTGCCCAGCTCGTAGTTGCAGTTATCGATAAAGTGCTCGCACAGCAACGGGATATCCTCCAGGCGCTCCCGCAGCGGAGGTATTACCAGTATGAAAGCATTTATCCGATAAAACAGATCCTGTCTGAAGAGTTTCTGCTCGACCAATTCGTTAAGATGAGCACTGGTAGCGCTGATAACGCGGACATCTATCAGACTGACGTCAGTCCCACCAATGCGGTCAATCTCTCCCTCCTGCAGGACCCGCAACAGTTTGGCCTGAATATTTCCCGGCAGTTCATTAATCTCGTCCAGGAAGATGGTTCCGCCGTGAGCCAGTTCAAACTTACCAGCCCTTCCGCCCTTGCGGGCCCCGGTAAAAGCTCCCTCTTCATAACCGAACAGCTCTGATTCACTGAGGTTATCTGGTATGCTGGCACAGTTGACCCGTATAAACGGACGGTCGCGACGGGAACTGGCCTGATGAATGGCGTGAGCGAACAGCTCCTTGCCGGTCCCGGTCTCCCCAACGATCAGCACCGGCGCCCGGTTTCTGGTCATACGCTGGGCATTGGTCTTGGCAATGGAAATAGCCGCGCTGGTCCCCACGATAGCATCGAAGGAATATCTGGCTCCGGACAGCTTGCGCACCTGCGATTTGTAATACTCCAGCTCACTGTCCATGTTTTTCAACTGTTTGGCAAAGCGCTTCGCTTCATCCATATAACGAAACACGCTGACGGCCGCCGCCCCGATGATCCTGCCGTCGGACACTATAGGTACCCGGGTTACCCAAACTGTCTCTCTGCCCGCTTCCCACAGTTCAGCAAAAATCGGTTTGCCGGTGGTAAGCACTTCGATCATCCTGCTCTTGGGGAAGATCTCCAGCACATGTTTCCCCGTCACCTCTTCCGGATCTACCCCAGCCACGTCGGCATAGTTTTCGGTAATAACTGCTATATGCCCCTTCTCATCAATTATCAAAGCCCCATCAAAACCATTGAACACCGTTCCGATAGCCTTCAGAGTCCGGGCCGGCAGATTGCTCAAGCGTATCATTATTATCCTCCGCCATAAGGTTTTACGTTCTTCATACATATCACATAAGCAGCAATTACGCAAAAAGGATTGGGCAAACCAGTGCGCAGCTTACTCCTTGCCCATTCCCATTATTCAGGCTATCTGCTATTATATTCCTATAAATGGCTGTGGGGGGCGCTATGTCAAAGAATTATAACGATGATTATTACCAAATACTCGGGGTGGAACATACAGCGGATCTCAGCACTATCGAGGCACAGTTCCAGGTACTGATGAAGCAGTTGGAGTCTGAGCCAAACAAGAATTTCGGTCGGATACAAAAACTCAAAGAGGCTTACCTAGTTCTGGGTGATGAGTTGAACCGGTGTGAGTATGATTTCTTATTGAAAAATCCACCCCAAAAACGGGCGGATGAACGGGTCATCCCCGCTAAAATAAAACCGTCATCTTCGCAGCACTCAACCAGGCAATCTATGAGGCGGTCCAACAATACGGGTGTCATTTTGACCATGATATTTATAACCGCTTTTATAGTCCTGGCTAGGCTTTCCCCCACTCCGGATACACGCTCCCATAATGACCCTATTACTCCGGCTGGCGTCAGTCAAGGCAGCCTGAACCCGGTTAACCTGCCACCAACCGGTAAAATCGCTTCCTTTAGCAATGCAGATTCACTAGCTCCGCTCAAGATCTCCGGTGCCCCGGGCGTCAATTATTATATCAAACTAGTGGACAACAATACCGGTCAAACCATGGTTACTATCTTTCTCCGAGCGGGGGAAACTGTACAAACCAAGATTCCTCTCGGTACTTATAAAATGCGCACCGCACAAGGGGACACCTGGTACGGGAAAGAAGCCTACTTCGGCCCCGAAACCCAATTCACTGAGACCACCGAATCAATAGAATTCTACCGTACCGATTTTCAGATTATGGGACAGGTTATTACACTGCAATCCCGCCAGGATGGAAATCTGCATACCGAGGCGATCCGCTCCGATGAGTTTTAGATCCTGCAATCGTGAAACAATATAAGAAAGCTAGACCAAACACCCACGCAGAATGCGACTCGCCGGCAGCCGTAACGTTAACCATTTTTTTGCTAGTTTCAATCCACGCACCCACGCGGGGTGCGACTGGCCAATTCTACTATTGCTCGGTTGGAATTGGGAGTTTCAATCCACGCACCCACGCGGGGTGCGACTAACAACAGGATTTAGACCGTGGACGGACGAAATGTTTCAATCCACGCACCCACGCGGGGTGCGACACAATGCCGTGCGTAACCGCAAGGCCGAGTATATGTTTCAATCCACGCACCCACGCGGGGTGCGACATTGTTGGGAGCATGATACAATGATAAAAACAGGGTTTCAATCCACGCACCCACGCGGGGTGCGACAAAGATAAAGTATTCTGGCAGCAAGTTAAAAACGTTTCAATCCACGCACCCACGCGGGGTGCGACGTTAACAGAAGAAAAGGGGATAACGGAAGCTATAGTTTCAATCCACGCACCCACGCGGGGTGCGACATGTGCCCTCTGCAGCTCTACTATTTACAACCATTGTTTCAATCCACGCACCCACGCGGGGTGCGACTACCATATTCATCATCCCCCGGGGTAACAGAATAGGTTTCAATCCACGCACCCACGCGGGGTGCGACTTCTTGGCAGCCATCCGCCGGTTGTATTCCTCCAGTTTCAATCCACGCACCCACGCGGGGTGCGACGCCTTACGGGAACTCCGGTAATCGATGATCTCGTAGTTTCAATCCACGCACCCACGCGGGGTGCGACTGTCGACCACAGTAAATAGTAACACCGTATTCTTGTTTCAATCCACGCACCCACGCGGGGTGCGACGACAATGGAGCATCCGCACTTTATCTGCTTGAAGTGTTTCAATCCACGCACCCACGCGGGGTGCGACAGAAATCGTTGATGAACTCGGTATATCCGATGCCGTTTCAATCCACGCACCCACGCGGGGTGCGACGCCCCTGCCCTCTTAGCCGTTTCTTGG
>JAAYCK010000016.1 GCA_012729835.1 Syntrophomonadaceae bacterium | reverse complement strand
TGAATAGAGGCAGAGTTCGAGACTTGAAGGCAGTGGCCGACCTGCCCGACTGGGACCCGGTCAATACCGGAGCGGTCAGCAGCGGGCTGGAGGAACTGGACCGGGTCCTGGGCGGGGGCTTTCGTCCCGGCGAGCTGACCATCTGGAGCGGGGTCAATTCCTCCGGCAAGAGTACCCTGCTGGGACAGATGCTGCTGGAGGCCATCGACCAGGGCCAGGGAGTCTGCGCCTATTCCGGAGAACTGCCCGACCGGGTTTTCCGCTACTGGCTGGAACTGCAGGTAGCCGGGCCGGAAAACCTGGAGGCCGAAGACAATACCGACGGAACCGGTACGATCTACCGGCTGCGACCGGAATTAATCCCGGCTATCCGGGATTGGTACCGGGACAAGCTGTTTCTGTATGACGCTGCCGAGATGGAGAACCGTGCCGGAATGCTGGCAGCCTTTGCCGCAGCCAGCCGGGAGTATGGCTGTCGGGTGTTCCTCCTGGACAACCTGACCATGACCGTCAGCCGCATGAACGCCCGCGATCAGTACCGGGCACAGCGCGAACTGATCCTGGAGATGGTGGCCTTTGCCCGGGAGACTCCCGCCCATGTGCATGTGGTAGTCCATCCCCGCAAGATTACCGGCGCGGCGCAGATGACCAAGAACGATATCGGGGGGAGCGGCGACATAACCAACTTGGCCGATAATGTCCTGGTCCTGGCCCGGCCAACGGCCAGAGAGATCCGGAACCAGGCTTTCCAGGGAGACGCCCGGCTTACGGTACTAAAGAACCGCTTTGGCGGCAGGCAGGACGTGGACATATATTTAGGATTTGATACGAATTCCCGTCGCTTCCACCCGGTGGGCGGAAGGCCGGAGGACAGACGGTATGGATGGGAAAGCAAATCAAGATAAGGGCTTTTGATTATAAATACATAATTTATAAATCCCGATATAATGGGGTATCAAGGACCTTTTACAGATAAATTTACAGATATTTTTGGATAAATACAGATTTTTTCTATGCTTAACCGAAGACAAACTGTGGGCTAAGACAGAAGGCCCGAAGGGAGAGGAAGCCATGCCAGGAGAAGGCGGCAGGGGCAAGAACCGCAGAGGGGAAGCAAGCAACCCGGTATCGGACCAGGGCTATGCCGTTTCCCGGTACCAGAGACTGGTTAACTGCGGAAATCCCCGTTGCTTGAAATGCCTTAACGGCCCTTCCCACGGCCCCTATCTATACGAACGCTACCGGGACTCTGAAGGAAAGGTTCACACCGTCTACCGGGGACGAGTTATGGAGGGTGAGTGATGAAAACAGCAATTCAAAAAAGTACAGCAAATACCTGGGATGCCTACATTCTGCCGGACGGCCTCTGGCTGGCTCTGCCGCTGCTGCCTCCCAGCCAGAATAAATACCTGCGCTGGCACTGGGCGGAACGCCGCCGCTACCTGGACGAACTGAGCGAGAACCTGGGCTGGCTGGCCCGAGTCCGCCGGCTGCCGCGCTTTGTGGAAGCTACGGTACATATCACCTACCTGTTTCCCGACCGGCGGCACCGGGATAAGGACAACTACAACGGCAAATTCCTGCTGGACGCCTTGAAGCGGGCGGGGATCCTGACTGATGACCGGGCCGAGCTGGTCCGCCTGCCGGAACCGGAATTTCTGGTGGACCGGCAACATCCCCGCACCGAGATTTGGATTACGAGAGGAGAAGGATAGTATGCTGAACACTGTTAATTTAATTGGCCGGCTGGGCCAGGATCCTGGCGAATCCTTGCGTTATTCGCAGACCGGCACCGCCGTCATGCGCTTTACCCTGGCGGTCAACCGCCGCCCCGACCAGAACGGTAATTCCGTCACCGACTGGATCGACTGCGTAACCTTCGGCAAGGTGGCGGAAAACATGGCCATCTACCTGGAAAAGGGATCACAGGTGGCGGTAGAAGGACGGCTGCAGGTTCGGAACTACCAGACTCAGGACGGCCAGAAGCGCAAGGCCGTGGAAGTAGTAGCGGCCAGCGTTCACTTCCTGGGCAAGAAGAACCCAAACCAGACCGGAGGGACTGCCGGGCAGACCGCCGATACTACTGATGACTGGTATGCCTACGGACAGGAGGTCGGCTTCGATGACAGCGTGTACTGAGGAATACATACGGGTACCGAAACGTCATTATTGTTATTCGCTCTGCATTGAATGCGCGCTGGCCTACGGGCACCTGTGTCTGGAGGTACCATTTGAACATAGGGACTGGGTGAAGTCCTACCAGGAACGCCCGACCAGGGGCAATATAAGGGATTACACAGTACGTTCGGTAATTGCTTGTGAACGATACCGCAGCCGCATCGAACCGGTACCACTGGCCCCGCTCCCCAATCACTGGGAGCGGCCCTGGCCGGATCCAAGTCTGTTGTAGTAAGCAGATAAGTAAATCTAGGAGGTAGCGATGAAAAGAGGTAAAAACCCGGCCAGCGGCCGGAGGCTGCAGGGAGTTGAATTAATGGTAGATCTGGAACGGGGCGAAATATGGGTTAAGGACAATGATAACCGGTTGACCCCGGCTGAGCTGCGCCTGCTGGCCATTTTATACCGGCGGGAAGGCCGGCCCATCACGGTTGAATTGCTGGCTGAAGAACTGGATCGTGACCCGGCTGGTTGCGGGGGCGGCAACCCTCGTTTTCACATATCAAACCTCCGCCGCAAGCTGGGCCATGGGCCGGACCGCCCGGTAATCGCTACCCGGACCGGGATTGGGTATTACCTGGTACCCGGGGCGATCAACATTAAGGAGTAGGGGAGGGGTATTTGATCCTGGTTAAGTCCAATATTGAAACAATTGGTTAAGGCGAGGAGTATAGTGAGCAGTGGTCATTCACTGACAAATGGCATTATATAACAGGAGATGGACCGGATGAATAACCCCTTAGATGAAACAAGACAAGCGATAGCATTTGATGCTTCGATCAATGATAGACCCAGGACAATGAAAACAGTGCAAGAAGTTTCGTCTATTCTAGGCACCAGGAAAGAGCTTGTTTATGATTTAATCTACACCGGCAGGCTTAGAGCATTCCGCATATCGGAAAGACGATTCAGGATCAGCGAAGAAGCATTAAATGACTTCATCAGGCAGGAAGAGGCGAGGTTCGCAGAGAATATATCATTTTATACTGGCTGTCAGTCAACCAAGGAGGCTGACTGATGATAACGAAGCGAGGTAATAATACTTGGCTTATTACTATATACCTGGGGAGGGATGCTGCCACTGGTAAAAGGGATTTTTACTATGAGACATTCAAGGCACCCAAAAAGAGCATGGTTGAAGAACGTGAGCGGGAGCTGACCAAACGGCTGAAAACACCTAATACTGGACCGAGCAGCAAGATCTCTACGGTTGGAGAGCTGTTAGGTTTCTGGTTGGAAGATCTTAAGGATTTGGGCCAAGCCCAAGAACGGACCATTGAGACTTATGCTGGTCACATACGCAAGCTTATGCCGGTCGTTGGAGGGCTGCGGCTCTATAACCTGGACGCTTATTCAGTTCAAGAGGCTTTGAGAGGTAAGTATACTGACCTATCCAGCCGGACCAGGAAGAACCTGTATTCTACCCTGCGTACGGCACTGAGATGTGGTTATGGCTGGGGTTTGATGCCGAATGATGTTACGGCTGGCATCCGTACCCCCAAAGTCGAAACCCCTGAGAAACCAACACTCAGTTTCGAACAGCTGCAGTTGCTGCTGGAAACCGGCAGGAACTACAAGCACTACCTGATAGTCCGAATGTTGATTGTCACAGGGGCCAGGTTAAGCGAGATCCTGGGTCTGCATTGGAATGATATTGATTTCGAAACCGGCAAGATTCATATTGTAAAAACGGTTGATTCCCGCAATCGCAAAGAGAAAGACAGAACTAAAACCAAAAGCTCTAAGCGCAATATTATTCTGGATAAAGAGACCCTGGAATATCTCAGGCTCAAGAAGCAGGCTCTGAAGGTTGTATTCTTTTCGAAGGATGAACGCCTGGTATTTGTGGCCGATGACGGCAGACCCATGCGCCACCGGGCGGTGGAATTGACCTTTAAGCGTATGCTGAAGAAGGTCGGTCTGGAGGAAATGGGAATCCACTGTATCCGTCACAGTGTTCTGACCAATCTTAATGATGGTGGCATTCCTATAGCTGATATCCTTGCTCTGAGTGGTCATGTGAATATTGACAGTCTGAAAGACTATCTCCACTTTACCAAAACCGGCCTGAATATTCTTGACACATTAAGCAGTCAGACAAAATGGCAGACAAACAAATAAGAAGGCCGATATATAGGTGCTTTTGGTGGGGTGTGCGTGGTTCAAATCCTGTCATCCCGACCATTTGGTTATCCGCAATTCCCGAAATATAGGGATTTGCAAGCATATAAAAATTTTTTAGGAAACCGGGTATAGTCTTATAAGAATCCCTAAGTATTGGGAAGGGCATATAAGGAGCCAACAAAGAGCCGTACAAAAAGCCTTATATACTGGATGACCCGACCGCAGGTGAACGAGCTAAGGCAATTATCACCAAGTACAAAGAGAATGATGCCTGGGCGCATTTCGGTGATGGTTTTTATAGCGGTCAGCACGATGTAGCAGTTGCGTCCAGCAAAAGCCCCTGGATTTCCATTTCCATCAACCCGGTTGGGTGGTAAAAAGTAATCTCACAAAGCTCCTCGCAAGGGGAGCTTTTTTTATGACTTGAAAAGGAGATGATATTTTGAAGAAACTATTATCAATGTTGCTGTGTTTAGGTCTTTTATCCTTTATGGATAAAAAAGAGAGGCCCTTATGGCCTCCCAGTAAACTATTTTTATTAACTCAAACAGGTTATTTATAAGCTTGTCCTCGCGGAAGTATGGCTATGATCTGTACCACATTTATCGCCCTGAATATTATTCGCCAGTCACCGATACGCAACCTGTACTGATCCTCCCGGCTTTTTAGTCTGGTTATATCTCCTTGGGGCGGAACCATCGCTAATTTCTCAATGCCGGCTTTGATTCTTATTTGTATCTGCCTATCAAGGTTCAGAAATTGCTTTTTAGCAGTCGGAGAAAAGACTATTTGTTTATATTCCGGCTTCTTTCCAGACACTATCCGCATCAACTCCCAAGCCGCTCTCTAATTCTGCCAGAGCAGCATCAATAATGACGGCCTCTTCGGCGGTTAATTCTGTGATATTCATGGCCTCAATCTGCTGTTTGACGGTTAAGGATTCTAACAAGTAAACTATCATATCCAGCTTTTCAGGAGGCAATCCCTTTAAGAGAACCATGGCCTTATCCAGTGTTGACATTACAATCACCTCAATATCATTATACCAATCGCCAATTAAACAATTCAATCAATCTACGATCTATTACTCCATATTGCTCCAACAAATATGATTTTTATTAGTGAAAAAAGAGGTCCTTTCGGACCTCACAGGTATTATTTATCGTTATTATGGTAGCGTTTTGCGAATGGTGGCAACCACTATATCTGCTGTTAAGCCGGGATTAATTTCCCGGCTTTTTTCTTTTTAAGAACGAGAAAAGGAGGACATAAATATGAAGTGTTTATTCATCCTAGAACACGATAAACCCCTGCAAATAATTCATCTTAGAATACAACACCTAGCGCCAATTCCGTACACTAATAAATAATGACAATTCCGTATAACTATCAATGGGCCTTCAATTAGGGAGGCTCTTTTTATTGATCAAATTGAATATTCTTGATGATATTTTTTAGCTTGACGCAAAAGGAAAGCAAGGGCTAAAATAGAACTCATGAGTTCTTAAAAGAAACTTAGGAGGTCCCAGACCGAATGAAAATATCTCGCAAAGAAGCGGAAAAAAGCTTCAAAAAGGATTTTGTCGGGAAAGTGGCTTTGGAACTTTTCAGCCACAGCAATTTTGATCGAGTAAGCATGGATGAGATCGCTCGAGAAGCCGAATTCGGCAAGGGCACTATTTACAAACTTTTTAGTGGTAAAGAAGAAATTCTTGTCCATGTTATCTGCCAGGGAATAGAAAACTTGTGTCGCGACCTTCAGGAACAATGCTTGGGCAGCAGCGATGCTCGACAGGCGCTGGAATCGTTGCTGGAATTGGAGTATGACTTCTATGCCGAATACAGCAATCTGGTTTTGGCTTTGGTTTTTCGCCAATCCGATGATTTTGACCCTGACTACCTGCAGCGTATCAGGGAGCGGCACCAGCAGCACAGTGATTTGCTGGAACAGATATTTGAACGGGCCAGAAATGCCGGAATGCAGTTCGGGACGGACAATCTGGAGTTGATTCGGGGCATGGAAGCAGCTATTAAAGGTCTGATAATAAATCATATTGAAAAACCGTTCCTGGATAATAGCCGTGCAAAGGATCTGCAATTAATCAATGCCATGTTATGGACGGGTTTGCTTGCTTAAATCGCAGCTGCCGGAAAAATATAAGCCAAATCATTCAGAGGAGGGTTTGCGGTGGAGAAGGAAACTGAAATGGTATCTAAAGTGCTGGGTCCAGATGAAGAAACAAAAACGGAGAAACCTAAAAGCCGAAAATTTATGGTTGTTATGATCATAATATTGTTGGCTGCGGCTGGAGCAGGGGTTTACTGGTGGTATTTGCTGCAGACCACCATTAGTACTGAAAACGCCAAAGTCGTTACTGATATCAGCGATATCAGTTTCCGGGTGGGGGGGCGAATGGAGCAGATTTCGGTTGCCGATGGCGATAAGGTTGCCAAAGGTCAGGAATTAGCTGCTCTGGATAGAGAACAATACCGTATTGCCATGGAGCAGGCTCAGGCAGCTTTGGATTTGGCCAAGGCGAACTATGCACGTCTGCCCTATGATTTACAATCGAAAAACATGGCAGTGGCCAAAGCCCGCGACCAGGTAGCCATTGCTGGCACTGCTGTAAGTACGGCCCAAATTGCAGTAAATGATACCCAGCGAGTGCTGAGTAAAAACGAAGAACTATTTAAGAGCGGTGCCATTTCAGAGGAAAGCTTAAATACTTCTCGCTCCAGTTATGAGAAGGCGGTTGCAGCACTGGAAAGCGCACGCTTCAGCCTGCAATCTGCTCAGATCAGCCTCCGGGATAACCAGCAGCAGGAGGTCGCTGCCGACAAAACTTCCGAACCAGCTTTGCTGGCCGGGGTCAAACAAGCCCAGGCGGTGTACGATGCCGCGGCCTATAACTATAACAACTCTATTTTAAAATCCCCTCTGGAAGGTACGGTGGTCCGAACCGCTGTGCAGGTCGGGGAAACCGTTACCGCGGGTCAGACGGTGCTTTCTCTAGCCTGTCCTGACAATACCTGGATCATCGCAAACATTGAAGAAAAGAAAATAAACCGTGTACACGCAGGACAGGGAGTGGAAATCCGCATTGACAGCTATCCGGGGAAGGTATTTAAGGGGTCGGTTGCGAGCGTTGGGGATGTGAGCCAGAGTACCTTCGCCCTCTTTTCCAGTGAAAGCACTTCCGGCAGCTTTACTAAAGTCAGTCAACGAGTACCAGTTAAAATAAGCTTTGACAACCAGGGGTTGGCATTAAAAGTTGGTACCTCTGCCCAGGTTAAGATTTACACGGGCAAGTAAAGGAGCATATCCTATGCTTAACGCAGCAGTTGTAGCGAAGTCCGAGGAAAAGCTCGACTTTACTATACTCCCGGTCATTATATTAGGTACTTTTATGGCCGTAATGGACGGGACCATAGTCAATGTAAGCCTTCCCAAAATGATCAGCGTTTTCAACTCCTCAACGGCGGATGCCCAGTGGATAGTAACTGCCTACATGCTTACCTTGGGCATAGTCATGCCGATTTCTGGCTATTTAGGCGATCGTTTTGGTTACAAGCGGGTTTATTTCACCGCCCTGCTGATTTTTGTTATCGGGTCCTTCTTATGTGGGGCAGCCTGGAGCATCAATGGTATTATCATCTTCCGGGTCTTACAAGCGGTGGGAGGAGGAATCATGCAGCCTTTGGGTATGGCCATCCTCTATCAGAATTTTCCCCGGGAAAGGATGGGTATGGTGCTGGGGCTCTGGGGAATCTCAATGATGTTGGCCCCGGCCATCGGACCAACGCTGGGCGGTTACCTGGTTGACTACTTATCCTGGCGTTTTATTTTTTATGTCAACGTACCGGTAGGCATATTAAACCTCTATATGGCTAAAGCACGCTTAAAAGAGACTCCCTTAATCAAAGGGCATAGTTTTGACATAGTTGGTGTGGTAACTTCTGCTATCGGTTTTTTCTGTCTGTTGTTAGCCTTCAGCGAGGGCAACACCCACGGCTGGACTTCACCTTATATTGTCTTTTTACTTTTCGTGTCAGCCTTTTCGCTGGCTATATTTATATACAATGAACTGCATCACGACGAACCGGTAATGGACCTTCGTTTATGCAAAAACTATGTATTTTCTATTTCCCTGGTGGTAAGCTCGATTATCTCCATAGGGATGTTTGCAGTGGTGTTCCTCATCCCCTTGCTTTTGCAGAGTATTCTAGGGAAATCAGCTGTGCTGACCGGACTCATTCTTTTACCTGCTGCTCTGGCTTCCGGTATTGTCATGCCGCTAAGCGGCAAAATATTTGATCGTTATGGGGCACGGGCTCTGGTGATGGGCGGGCTGGTAGTTCTGGTGATAACCACCTACATGCTGCACGGATTCAATGCGTTTACACCCGTGTGGGTAATGATTCTATGGCTGGTAATAAGGGGTTTCGGCATGGGCTTTTGTTTCATGCCTTCAACTACGGCAGGTATGAATACTGTACCGCAACATCTGGTGGGGAGGGCTTCAGCTCTAAGTAATGTTGTTCGTCAGATTGCTTCCGCCTTTGGAATCGCTATGTTCAGCAGCATTCTGGCAAACCGTCAGACCAGCTATCTTGCCGATCTGGTACCTGCCATAAACGTGAATAGCAATGAATATCTGCATATACAAGCAGAGATTATGTCAATGGCAACCGGTCTGGGTCTCCAAGGGGATTCGATATTTGGTATGACCGGCAGTATGATTATGCAGCAGGCCGTAAAAGAGTCCATGGTTATGGCTATGGGGGATTGTTTTATAGTAGCTGCCGGCTTGACAGTAATTGCTCTGGTTCTAGCGGCATTCTTCAAAGGACGCCGGGAATAATTTAGAAAAAGAAACGCTTTCAGCATTCTTTAATATTAGTGAATATTGCTTTTGAATATTTTCCTGTACATATATCTAATGGAAAGTATCGGGCTATTAAATAGCATTTTAGGGCCGGAGTATTGCATGGATTCTTTTATCTTTTCTCGCATGGTCGGCTTATAGCAATGAACCTGACATTTTGAGCAGACCGGCTTATTTTCTCCGTAAACACATTTATCAATGCGCTGCTCGGAATAATCCAATAATGACAAACAATCAGAACATAGTCCGTCATTTTTAGTGTTATGGTTGGCATTGCAATACATCGTGATCATTTTCCGAACAGTATCTTTTTCCAAACGTCTTGAAAAGGCCATAATATCTCCATTTCCTCCTGCGTAATTCTGTAAGCCCGGTAGAGAACATCTCTTTGTTATATTGTGACCCTTTCTTATATTTTAACCTAGCCTAGATTTGCACTACTTTTTTATAAGAAAATTCGTCGGTCAAAATGACTCCATTAATTCAACCAGGCCCGTTTCGGCGGGCTTTTTGTTTGAATTTATAACTTGAAGTAAAAAATTTAAGAAAGAAATACCACGCTTGTCGACAATATATGACTTATTACCCATGACACGTGTGACAATATATAAATTAACAGAATTAACTGTATAATGCTGGGGGTAGTACGAATTGCATTATGAACTATGCAGCAAACAGGATCTTATCAACGAATTAGTTGAACTGAGGAAACTTACTGCGGAACAACAAAAGCAAATAGAGGCGCTGCGTGATTCGGAAGAGAAATACCGGACCTTATTCAATTCATTGGATGATGGGTTTTGTATAATAGAGGTTATTTTCGATGAGACGGAACAGGCGACAGACTGGCGCTGCCTGGAGGTCAATGAGCGGTTGATGGCCCACACCGGCATAAGCGATGCCAAGGGTAAGCTTATCAGTGAGATGCTTCCGGGTATTGAGAAAACATGGCTGGATTTTTTTGGCGGTGTGGTCAAAAGCGGAGTCCCCGGGCGTCTGGAGGATAAGGTACAGGGATTGGGTCGCTGGTATGATATATCTGCCTGTAAGATAGGAGAGGGTGAAAGCAACCAGGCGGCGGTCTTATTCAGGAATATAACGGTTCGTAAGAAGGCTGAAATCGCCATTTCAGAGAGCGAGCAGGTATACCGTAACCTGCTGAAAAAGAGTAAGGACGGTTTTATTTTAGCCGAACTTATCTATGATAAAAAAGGGCAACCGGCTGATTTCCGGGTGCTGCATGCTAATGAAGCGGCAGGAAAGATTGTCGGGGTGAGCCCATCCCATATCGGTGGTAAAACAGCCCGAGACATCTACCTGGAGCTGGATGATGGGTTAAAAGACATGGTAAGCACAGGCCAGCCCCATTATCTTGAATACTATGAGAAACGAAGCCGTCAGTGGTATGAGACATTAATATTCCCCTATATTATGAATACCGTGGGAGTTGTTTTCCGCAACATAACTGAAAAAAAACGGGCGGAAGAAAAACTGCACGAGTCGGAGGAACGCTTTCGTATGATATTCAATGCCAGTCCCATCTCGGCAGCGATCGTCGACTTGGAATCCGGCACTATCCTTGATGTCAACGATACCTCTTTGCGAGTCATGGGCTATGAAAGGTGGGAGTTAGTCGGGAAAAACTCTCTGGCTCTGGATGAACGACCAGAAAACCAGGCCAGAAGAAAAATGATTCTGGAAGCCCTGAAAACAGGGGAGAATGGAGTAATAACTGAAGGAACTACTATAACTAAAAATGGTAAGAAGATCGATGGTTTGATCACAACGCAAAGGATAGATATGTATGGAAGACCCTGTGCTTTGCTTCAGGCCATAGATATAAGCGATCGCAAGCGGGCCGAGGAGGAATTCAGAAAGTTAGAAGAGCGTTTTACCAAGGTATTTGAATACAGCCCGGCGATGATAGTCATAGTAAGAATGTCGGATAATAAGATACTGGAGGCCAATAAAAGATTTTTGGAAGTAATGGGTTTTACCCGCGAGGAGGCCATGGGTTCCAGTGTGACTGACCTGGGGGTGTGGGAAGAAATCAATGAGCCCATAGATAACTTGATCAGTGATTTGATGAGCAATGGGGAATTGCCTGTCCGCGAATACCTGATGCGCACAAAAGCGGGCCGCATGATCGTCGTACAACATTCGGCCACTCTGATTCAATTTGGCGAGGATTTATGCCGGGTGGCCATGATGCAGGATGTGACCCGAGAAAAACAATGGAAAGTCAAGCAGGCACGAACCCAGGCCAGGTTTAAGACCTTTTTCAACAGTTGTCCCACAGCCATGATTGTTTTTTATTATGAAAACAAACAGATCATCGATGTCAATCCAGCCGGCGAGAAATTGTTCAGGTGTAATAAACAAGAGGTATTAGGTAAGACCTGGGAAGAGTCAGGCGTTTATCACCGCTCGGTTCCGGAATGGCAAGCCATGAGTATCAATTTATACAAGGAAGGAAATGCCCGTCAGGAAGTGGATATTCTTCTAGCGGACGGCAGTCAGATCAGGGTTATAACCTCGGTCACTCGGTTACCCGGCAAACCAGAGCAGGCTTTGGCTTCTATTGTCGATGTTACCGAACTTCGCAGCATGGAGGCAGAGATCGCCCGCCTGGACCGCCTGCATCTGGTGGGAGAGATGGCGGCCAGTATCAGTCATGAGATTCGGAATCCTATGACATCTGTTCGCGGCTTTCTGCAGATGCTGGAGAGTAAACCGGAGTATCGGGAGGATGTAGCCTATTTTGATTTAATGATAGAAGAATTGGACCGGGCAAATTCCATCATTTCCGAATATTTGAGCATGGCCAAAAACAAAATGATCAATCTGCAGCCGCAGTCATTGGACGGGATAGTCAGTGCCATGCTGCCGATGCTCCGCTCTGACGCTAATTTGCGGGAGATTGACATCAGGCTTGAATTGAATAATCCTCGGGATGTTATGGCTGACAAGCACGAGATACGCCAATTGATCATTAACATAGCTCACAACGGACTGGAGGCCATGAACCAAAGTGGGACCCTTACCATCGGGACCTTTCAGGAAGAAAGTAAGGCGGTTCTTTATATCCGGGATGAGGGACCGGGTATGACCGATGACATTCTCGCCAGTATGGGCCGGCCATTTTTCACCACTAAAGAGAAGGGTACCGGCTTAGGGCTCCCGGTTTGTTACAGCATCATCGAGCGGCACCAGGGCAGGATCGATGTAACCACTGACCAAACCGGCACGACATTTTATATCCGGCTGCCGCTTATCATTAGCTGATTAGTAAATGAATATGTAAGATTTCTTGGGCCAGACCTGTAAGTGACAATAGGCTGACCAAGCCCGGTTGATGCTCAGCCTATGCTATAATAGTAAGAGAATATATAAGCTTTAGGGGTTGAGAACCCCTTTTTTATTGTTGGAGGTGATTTCTTGCGCAGGCTGAACCCAGAACATATTGCTGGCATTATCGACCTCATCAACCAGGGACCCTACTTTCGCCTGCTCTCCATGGAAGTACGAGAACTGGCTTTCGGTTACTGCCGGGTTGAGGTCAATCTGGCTGAGAAGCACCTTAATCCCTTTGGCGGCATTCACGGGGGCGTCTATTCGTCGCTGATAGATACTGCCGCCTACTGGGCGGTATACTGTGACTTAGAAGAGGATACGGGGCTTATCTCCCTGGATATTAAGGTCGATAACCTGGCGCCAGTCAAGGAAGGGCATTTGCTGGTAGTAGGGAAAAGGATCAAGGCCGGTAAAAGCATATGCATAGCTGAGGCCTCGATAATTGATGCGAACGGCAGATACCTGGCTCATGGTACTTCCAAGCAGATGGTGGTCCCAGGATTGCAGACTATAGCTCAGGCGGTGCTGGCTATGGGTCATACGGCGCTGCCGCCCAAGTATATAGCATAGCATCGCGGGAAGTTATACAAACAGCCCTGGCATTATGCGCTGTATTCATTGTGACAATGCTGTTTTGGCATGATGATTATGATAAAATGTTTATGGTGTTGAAGCATCTGACCTGAGGGCAGCATGTTTCGAAAATGAAATCAGAGGTGTTAATTTTGAGCGGATTTTTTGGCGTATGTTCAAAAGAGGACTGCGTTGCAGATTTGTATTTCGGTACGGATTATCATTCCCATCTGGGAACCAGCCGTGGTGGTATGACTGTTTGGACCGGCAGCGAGTTCAACATGACCATCCACAACATTGAGAATACCCAATTCAGGACGAAGTTCGAATCAGAACTCTATCGGATCAATGGTAACCTGGGTATTGGGTGTATCAGCGATACTGAAGCACAACCACTTACCGTGCGTTCGCACCTGGGTCAATATGCGATCAGTACCATAGGCAAGATCAACAATCTCAATGAGTTGGCTGACCAGGCATTTAATGTTCGGAACACTCACCTGCTGGAGACCAGCCGGGGGGCTATCAATCCCACCGAATTAGTATCTATAATTATTGACCAGGAGGAATCATTCAAGGATGGATTGCTAAAGGCGCAGGAAATTGTTGAGGGTTCTTGCTCAATCCTGGTGTTGACTCCGAAAGGTATATACGCCTCGCGTGATAAATTGGGACGCACGCCGATAATTGTGGGTAAAAAAGATAGTGCTTATTCGCTCACCTTTGAATCATGTGCCTTCAACAATCTGGGCTATACCTTCGAATACGAACTGGGGCCGGGAGAAATCATCTTGTTAACTCCGGATGGCATCGAGAAGATTTCACCTCCTCGCGACAAGATGAGAATGTGTGCCTTTCTGTGGGTTTACTATGGCTATCCTTCATCTACTTATGAAGGTATGAATGTGGAAGTCATGCGTTATCGCAACGGGGCCGCTATGGCCAAGAATGATGATGTAGAGATCGATATGGTGGCGGGGATACCAGATTCCGGAGTAGGACATGCTATCGGTTATTCCAATGAGTCCAGGGTAGTCTTCGGACGTCCCTTTATTAAGTATACTCCCACCTGGTCCCGCAGCTTCATGCCACAAGACCAGGATATTAGAAACCTGGTGGCCAAGATGAAACTGATGCCAGTGCCTGAACTGGTATCGGGGAAAAGGCTTTTGTTCTGCGATGACTCCATCGTCCGCGGCACTCAGCTCCGCGAGACCGTGGATTTACTCTATAAATGCCAGGCCAAGGAGGTACACATCCGCCCGGCCTGTCCGCCGTTGGTATTTGGCTGCAAGTATCTGAACTTCTCGAACTCCCGCTCGGAGATGGATCTGGTAGCCAGACAGGCTATCATCGAACTGGAGAATGGCAAGGAACCGGCATCTTATGATGAATACTGCGATCCGACCCATGAGAAGTACCAGTGCATGGTGGATTGCATCAAGAAGAAACTGAATTTCTCGGGCTTGAAATACCAGAACCTGCACGATATGATCGATGCCATCGGCATTGCTCCGGATAAAATATGCACTTATTGCTGGAATGGCAAGGAATAAAGAAAACATAAAGAATGGAATCGTAAGGAAAAACTAGCCCCGCTATCAGTCAGTGTACGCTAAGTACGGCTTGATGGCGGGGCTTGTTTATGTCCTTTATTGGGGGGTAAATTGATCTAATCTATGTTTATGCCCTGTTTACTTAAAAAGCTGGCCAAACGCTGGTTGCTGGTCCTGGCCAATACCAACCCGCCCGCATCCTTGACAGATAATATCAGCTGGGCCAGTGGTAACATCAACGAGGTATCTCTTATTTCGGTACTACCGAAGTCAAATATCATACGCAAGGGCTTGGCTTGGAGCAATGGAGTAGTTTTGGCGGTCAGTAACGGGAGATGCTCACTTACAAAATACTGGCTGATGTTAACCACAAAAGCCCCGTTGCGATTTTTGATCTTAAATGGCTCCGTGTCCTCAGCTGAATTTGCAGCAGATCCTCCCTGCCCCCTGGCCGGGGCTTGAGCTTTTCCCGGCAGGTTGCCCACGGCTAGATTTACGGCAGCAATTACCTTTTCGGGTTGAAAAGGTTTCAGGATATAATGCCTGGCTCCAGCTTCTATCGCTTTCACGATCATGGGCTTCTGGTCTAAGGCAGTGATAACAATAATGTTGGCATCCGGGAACTCACTGGTTATTTTGCGGACTGCAGCTACTCCATCCATGACCGGCATGGTTATATCCATAGTAACCAGCTCTGGTTTGAGCAAGGAATAGAGCTGATATGCTTGCATTCCATTTTCAGCTTCTGCCACGACCAGATGCCCTGCCTTTTGCAGTATTGTTTTTAGATTGCGTCTGGCAATGGTTGAATCATCAGCAATTAGTATTCTGGACACTACTCCCCAGCCCCCACTCATCTAATCGTATACTTATATACTCTTTCTGCATCGAAGTAAAATACCCTTTTATGTGTAAATTTTGGATAATGCACAACTGGAAATAAACTGAGAGCTAAGGCTTGGCCTGTAGTGTTATCGTCAGGGTGAGCGATTTACCCTGACGGTTGACGACGACACTAAGCTTATCACCTACTTGGCTGTCTTCTACCATGTTTTGTACCTGCGAAGATCCTGTAATGGTCTTTCCTGCGATCTGGGTAATCAAATCCCCGGATCTGAGTCCGGCTTTGGCGGCCGGGCTGCCCGCAGAAACCTGAAGGATCACTACACCCTGGCTGCCGCTCGGCAGACCCAGTTGCTGGATAACGCTTTCATCCACATCACTCATACTGATGCCTATATAAGGCCGAATGACTTTCTGGCCGTTCATCAATTCCTGCAATACGTCTTTGGCGGTATTGATAGGGATAGCGAAACCTATTCCCTGCGCACTTTCATTGACTGCTGTATTGATGCCGATGACCTGGCCGGACAGATTGAGCAGGGGGCCGCCGCTGTTGCCTGGATTGATTGCGGCATCGGTCTGAATGAGATTCTTATAATTGCGGTCCTGGATGGTTATCGGACGCCCTTTGGCTGATACCACTCCGGTGGTAACCGTATGGTCAAGACCATATGGTTCACCGATGGCTACTACGAAATCTCCTACCCGCATTTTGTTGGAATCTCCCAGCGGCAGTGTTGGATATGAGTTGCCGTCAATTTTAAGTACCGCAAGATCTAGTTCATAGTCCTGGCCCACCAGGCGTGCCGGCAGGCTGGTCTTATTTCCAGCCAGCTTCACTGTGATCTGGGTTGCCCCATTCACGACATGCTGGTTGGTAATGATATATCCATCCTTGGAAATGATAAAACCGGTTCCGATTCCGGTCTGATATTGGGGTGTCTGCTGAAACCGGTTGCCGAAGAATTCCCGGAAGAAGGGATCATTGAAGTATAAATCGTCCAGCCCGTTGTTTACCTTGACCCGGGTTTCTACATTTACTACGGCTGGTGCGGTCTTTTCTACCAGATCAGCAACCCCGCTGATAGGAGCCGAAGCGGCTATAACTGGTTTTGGATTATCCGTAGTCTTTGAGCCGGTTATGGCCGACCGCAAATCAACATTCGTATTTTTGGCTACCACGGCTCCTCCCAAAACAAAACCGAATAGAAGTACGATTGACAAGAGTACATACTGGCCTTTTTTCATTCTAGAATGCTCCTTTCCATCAGAAGTTGTCATTGTCATTATACACAAAAATTAAGCGATTCCTCTCAACCTGAATATTAATACATAAGGTAAAGGTTGAAAAGTATCGCTTAATTATAACAAACGAAAATGAAAGTTTGCTGAAAGTTTTCTTGACTGAGAATTAGGGCTTAAGGGCCAGATCAATGAGAGAATGTGCCAGGCCGGGGAAATCCGGTTTGCTGATCTGGACATCTGCTCCTACTGCTTCTCCCTTATGGAATAGATCCTCATTGATCAGGGAGGAGAAGATGACTACCGGAAGTTTTTTCAAGAACTTATGCTCCTTGATCCGGCGGGTAAGGTGATGACCATCCATCTGCGGCATCTCGATGTCGGTTATGAGCAGATGAATATCTTCAACAAACTTATCTTCGCGTTTTTCTGCGAGATCCTCCAGGTAGTTCCAGGCCAGAGCACCGTTTTCGAAAAAGCTGAGGTTCGTAAAACCAATTCCGTTGAGGACACCTTCGATAAAATGACGTAGAGTGGCTGAATCCTCGGCGATCACTATATGCTGCTTGGAATGATCTGTGGTTATCGGCATATTCATCTTGTTAGTAGCTACCCCAAGGTCCGGATTGATTTCCATAACAATCTTTTCAAAGTCCAACAGGAGAATGATCCGCTCGCCCATCTTGATGATACCTACCGCTACGGTTTCGCCACTCTGTAGATCCGACGGCTTTTCTATCTGCTCCCACGATATACGGTGTATTCGTGCCACCGTCTGAACGCGGAAAGCTATTTTCATCTGGTTGAATTCAGCTACGATCACCCGGTCATGCTGAGGGTTGGCTGAAGGTTCGTAGTCCAGGTACTGGCCCAGGTTGATCTGCGGCATTACATTTCCGCGCAAGTAGATCAGACCTTCCACACAGGGGTGGGTGCCAGGCAGTTGAACGACTTTTATCGGATTGATTATCTCTCGTACCTTCATGACATTGATGCCAAAGGCACTTTCCCCGATACCGAACTCGATGATCTCCATTTCATTGGTGCCGCTCTCTAAGAGGATTCCTTTACTTTCTTCAGCTGCCACAAAGCACGCCTCCTTGCAATTTATCAGAAAACAATCGCTGGTCAGGGGATGCCGGCTAAGGAGCCGGTAGTATTGATTGGCTGAGTAATGAATGTTGGGGCAGGTTCCCGCTCTGAACCGCACCATAGCAACGGACTAAGAGTCTGACCCGGCTGGTGACTTTTGGAGTATCTTATACTTTGTTTTATGATATATCAAAATTATGAAATTGAAAAGCTATCCCACGCCTGATTATGGTCCGAAGAATGGAATATTACGCCAGTATAAGCCGGCACAAATTAGCCATGCTATTGCCAAAACGTGTTGGAGGTCACAGATATGCAACTGCCCGAGGGCCAACGGAGTATTATTTCCTTTTTTCCTTCTGGTACCAGAGCTAGCGGTGCATCCAAAGAGATCATTCAAGCCGGTCTGGTAAGCGATTCAGAAGCGATCAGCGTGGACCGGGTCTCAAGTTATGGGGTCTCTTATAATCATGAAATGAATAGTCCCATCAATCATACCAGTACGATTTCCGGACCTACCTTATATGGAGCGGACTCTGGAGGAGCGAATCCTCTGTTAGCAGCAAGTGATTCGGCCAGTGGCATGGCCAGCGACGGAGCAGGCATAGCTGGCGGTGAGGCCTTTATGCTGACCGTGGTCACTGCAGATGCCAACGTAGATCGAGCGGTTGGCATTATCAAGAAATTTGGGGGACGGGTTTAAGAAACATGGTTTCCTTGCCCTTGAGCAATGCGGTAATTACAGCATTGACCGGGGTGTCAACCTTGAACTTCCGACCCAGTTCAACTACAGCACCGTTCAGAGCGTCTATCTCCGTGCGTCTGCCCCGCTGTATATCCTGCAGCATGGAGGCGTGGTGCCCGGCGGTGGTAGGGAGCATCTGCTCATAAAAAGCGGTTCTATATTCGGCCGCGTCTTTCCAGAGCACTTCCTGTCCCATAGCGGAAAGCAGGGTGAATATCTCTTCAATGATGGAATCCATTAGCTGCCGGGTATGTTCTATTTCCGCCAGACGGCCGTAAGCTACTTCCAGTATGGCTCCCAGTGGATTCAGAGCTGAATTATAGATGATCTTGCCCCAGACGTACTGCATTATCCTGTCACTAGCGCGGGTAGGTATACCTGCCTGGCTAAACAGGTCGGCCAACTTCTCCAACCAGGAGTAATCGATCAATCCTTCCGGGGATCCCAGTATCACATCATCGGCGATAACCGTGACCTTGGCTTTTCCTGGCGCCGTGGTC
>JAAYCK010000015.1 GCA_012729835.1 Syntrophomonadaceae bacterium | reverse complement strand
GATCAATGCCGGGATCAACCTGTCAGCCATGGTTTTATTAGGGTTGGCCGGTCGAGGTCCCCGTTCACAGGAGCATGCATTGGCTACCGCGAGAATAATCAACGAGATGAAGCCCCAATACCTGGCTGCTTTGACCGTGACGCCGGTTCCTGGCACCGGGTTTTATCGCCGGATTAACAGTGGCGAACTGGAACTGCTGGATCCCTTTGAGACCCTGGAAGAAATGAAATGGATGTTTGAGAATATCACCATTGATAATCTAAAATTTGTAGGCAGCCACGCATCCAATTATCTGCCCATAACCGGGACTCTGCAGAAGGACCGGGACAAAATGCTGGCTATGGTTAATGAGGTGTTGGAAACCCGGGACAAAAGATATTTGCGCAGTGAAAGTTCGCGCGGCTTATAAAGCGGGTTCATATTGTAGGGGCGGATTCCGACGTCCAGGGATGGACTAGTGCCGCGGTGCCAAGGATGGCAAGGAGCGGCCATATCCGCCCGCATAGGAAGATAATATGCTAATATCAGAAAAAGCTATACCCTTAGCTGGTATAGCTTTTTTGCCAAGTCTATTATATTTTTTCTCTATATTATAGTTTATCCCACCAGTGGAAGCCGTTAAAGAAAAATACTCCAATCACGGTGGCTATCAATCCTACTCCAAGGCAAAGGACCAACACCAATACAAAAATCGATTCTGCATCCATAATATCACCTCTAGCATAACCCCCCTTAAACTATATTAACACGAAATGTAAGCTCAGAGTAGATTTTTATTTAGGCTCTATATTATAGAACATACAGCTATTCTGCCCAGGCATGAATTAGGAATCGAGCCGATATCTTTTCCATTTAAAAAGGAGGATATAATCAGGAGACTGTAGAATATTTTTATAATAAGGCCAGTCTGTCGGGACCTTCGGCATGCAAGTAGAAAAGGAGATGATATTATGGCCTCAAATCTGCACATTTTTGCCGTATCTGATTCGGTAGGTGAAACCGCAGAAAAGATAGCGGTTGCATCTGTACTGCAATTCAATGTAGAAAGGAGCATCACGAGATTTTCCCGGGTCAATAAGGAAGATCAGGTCGTCAAGATCATGGACAGGGCCGCCGAAGAGGATGCCATCGTCATTTATACCCTCGTAAAGCCGGAACTTTCGGATTTTGTTGATAAGCAGGCGGCAGAAAAAGGAGTATTGGCGATCAATGTTTTGCAGCCGCTGTTTGATGCTATACAGAAGAAGACCGGTCTGAATCCTGAGAATATAACCGGTTTGACGCACAAGATGGATGATCAGTACTTCAACCGTATGAAAGCCATCGAGTTCACCATAGAGCATGATAACGGACAAAACCTGGAAACCATAGGAGAAGCGGACCTGATCGTACTTGGCCTGCCACGCACTTCCAAAACGCCATTGTCTATGCACCTGGCCAATCTCGGAATCAAGGTAGCCAATTACCCCATCAATATTGACACCGATCTGCCTCAGCAGATCCTGGACCTCAAGGACAAGGTGCCTATGGTAGGTCTGACCATCGATATGGAAACCCTATTGGATCTGCGTAAAGAGAGGCTGAGAAGCTTTGAACTGCCTGAAGAGATTGACAGTATTGATGAAATGGTAGCGGAAGAATTGGATAATGCTTACCGCATCTATGCTCGCCTGAAGTGTCTGGTTATCGACGTGACCCTGGACGACATCGAAGAAGTGGGCAACACTATAACCCATAAGTTTAATCTGCCTTTGCGTGTTACCCACCACCGTTTTTAGTCCAGGTTAATAATTGCAGGGGCGGATTCCATATCCGCCGTGTCAGGCATACGGGCGGATATGGAATCCGCCCCTGCATTATCATAGCCCTGGCATCATTACAGGGGGATTATTCCCCCTTTTTTATTGGGGATAAACAGAAACGGATTTTGACGCAGATTGACGCAGAACCAATATGATTAACGCAGAAAATTTTACTGGCAGGAAATGAGGAATTTAATCTACCCATTCACTTATGGAAAAAGAAGATATGATGAATGCCATTAAATTCAAACAAATATAATCTTAAGATACATGCCTGGTTAAGAGGATTAAGCCTATAATAATCTGCTTAATGAAAATTAGCGAAAATCATAAGAATCTGCGTAAATCTGCGTCTAATTCGTCGCCATTACCTGCCACCTGCGTTTCATTCATGCCTTGGGGAAGGAGGCCTTGATCTTGCCTTACGTTTATATCCTGCAATGCAATGACGGAACCTATTATACTGGCTATGCGGTAGATTTGGAGAAAAGACTGCAACAGCACCAGGAGGGCATGGCTTGTAAATATACCCGGGGACGCCGGCCGGTATCACTGGTTTATCATGAAAAATTGCTTAGCAAAAGCGAGGCGATGAGGCGAGAAGCTGCCATTAAAAAATTGACCAGAAGTGAAAAGGAAACACTGATCCGAAGTACATAAAGGGCACTCCTTCGGGGCAAGAATATGCTAATACAATTTTTTTCGAGAAGGAGGCCTGGCTTAATGATCAAAGGCAAGGTAGTAAGCAAGACAGAGTTCCTGCGGGATGGCTTGTGGAGCAAGGAACAATATGAGGGGCTTCTGGTCAGCGCCGACCAATCCACTGGCCTGTATAATATCGGCGTACAATTGAGTGAAAACGATGTCCTGGTGGTAGACCAGGCTAAGGCCGACAACATACGAGAGCGTATCCAGGGTTGGGCGCCGCAGATTAACGATATCCAGAGAAAACATAGTGTGGATATCAATCAGGGCAATTATTCTGACTAGAATTGACACCAAAATTTAAACCTAATCCCTCTCCGAAAAGCATAAAGTTTACGGGGAGGGATTATTGTTTTGAGGGATTGGCAGGAACTGCTCAGATATCCGCTGGCGGATGATAAATGGATCCTTAAGGTTATAATCGGCAGTCTGATCATGTTGGTGCCGGTGGTTAATCTATTGTTGTTGGGTTATGCCATTGCCTGTATCGAACTGGGAATGCGGGGAAGGCGCCGGCTGCCGGATTGGGACGCCTGGCAGGACTACATCCGCGACGCCGTGTCAGCCAGCCTTATCGTGCTGGCCTATCTCATTATTCCCATGGCCCTTACCGTGATTTTATCCCATATCCCATTGATCGGCATTCTTCTAGGTGCGATCCTCATCTTTCTTACCGGGGCTTTAACACCGATGGCCTTGGCGGCTTTTGCTATGCGCCGTGATATATCTGATGCCTTCAGCCTGATTGATATTATCCATCAGATCAGCAGTCATCTGGAGCTATATTTATCAGGTTATCTCTTTCTGATATTAAGCACCTGTTTAGGATTGATTCTCATCATAGTCCTGCCTTATCTGGCCTGTCTCTGGTCGATACTGGTGTTCTGGTCATTAGTGGTTTTTTCATATCTTACCGGCTGTCTGGCCCGAGGTGTTTAACCCACCACAGAATAATTTTCTTATAAACAATTAAAGCTAATCTAAAGCTTGTTGTTCTATTTCTGGAAAGAGGGTATGCCATGAAAACGCTGTGGAAGGGTGCGGTAAGTTTCGGACTGGTCAATATACCGGTTGCTATGTATGTCGCCACGGAGAACAAGGATATTAAGTTCAATTATCTACACAAAGAGTGTATGAGTCCCATCAACTATAAGAAGTTTTGTCCCAAATGCCAGCGGGAGATCGGCAGCGATGAATTGGTCAGGGGATATGAGTACCAGAAAGGCACTTATGTGGTTATCAACGAAGAGGATTTCGCTCGGATACCGCTGAACAACACCAAGACCATCGATATCTTGGATTTTGTAGAACTGGCCCAGGTAGATCCCATCTATTTCGATAAGTCTTATTATCTGGAACCAGCAACTGGCGGTGAGAAGGCCTACACACTGATTGTGGAGGCCATGCAAAAAACGGGCAAGATAGCCATAGCTCGCGTCATTATCCGTTCCAAGCAGACCCTGGCAGCTTTGCGGGTGAAGGAAGGATATCTGGTGATGGAGACCATATTCTATCCGGATGAGATCCGCTCGCCGGCTTCACTCAACCACGGTCTTGACACCTCGCAACTGCACGACAATGAGATCAAGATGGCAGTAAGCCTGATCGAAAACCTTTCCGTAGATTTTGAACCCGGGCGTTACGAGGACCAATACCGGAAAGCTCTCTGGGAGATGATCGAAGCCAAGGTTGCCGGGCAGGAGATAGTGGCCCCAACTGCTCCGGAAAATCGCGGTAATGTCCTGGACCTGATGGAAGCGCTTAAGGCCAGTGTTAAGTTGGCGGAGGAAAATCGTCAGGGCGCGGAAACTAAGCCGGCACCACAATCTAAGGGCCGCAAGAAGGCTAAGACCGGCAGTTAATGAACGGGGATATGATTGATAAAGACCTGCAGGTCATGGAGCCGGTCAGCCGCGGGCAAGTTGTTCAGTCAGACGAGTATCTATATCAGGTTAAATGGGACGGAGTTCGCATGCTGGCTTTTATCGAAGATGGCCGGGTGACCCTGATCAACAAGCGCCACCATGATCGGACTCGCCAGTACTCTGAACTCCAAGGACTGCCCGAGCGGCTGGCAGGACGCAGTGCAGTCCTGGATGGGGAGATCGTAGTGTTGAAGGGCGGTAAACCCAGCTTTCCCGCCGTAATGAGCCGGGACAACCTGCGGGATGCCTCGCGTATCCAGCAGGCGCAGGGGTTCTTGCCAATAGACTATATGGTTTTTGACTTGCTGTATTTCGAGGGAGATGACCTCAGAGACCAACCGTTGGAGGAGCGTCAAGGGATATTGCGCGAGATTTTATCGGCAGGCGGCGGGGTTCACCTGGTGGAGGATTTTTCCGAGGGGATGGCGCTGTTTGCATCAATTTGTAGCATGGATATGGAAGGAATCATTGCCAAGCAGCGATCGGGCCGCTACATCGCCGGCAAACGGCACCAAGATTGGTTAAAGATAAAGCACCGCCGAAAAGGGAGCTGTCTGGTCGGCGGCTATACCTTACGAGGTAAGATGGTAAACTCACTCCTGCTGGGATGGGAACAGGGGGAGCGCTTGCTTTTTGTAGGAAGGGCCGGCAGCGGGTTGAATAGTGAGCAGCAGGAGGCTTTATCCGCTTTCCTGCCGGGCCAGGAGAGGGCAACCTCACCCTTTTTTAATCTCATCCGTCCTCCGGCTGCTTATCATTTTGTGGAGCCGTCAATTCGAGTTGAAGTAGAATTCGCCGAATGGACCGAGGAAATGCACCTGCGCGCCCCGGTAATCAAAGCATTCATCAGCTGATGGAAGGAATATTAAGTGTATGGGTGATACAGCAGTCTTTAAAATTGCCGGCACCGAGCTGACGCTATCCAACCTGGATAAGCTGCTCTGGCCAGAAGATAAATATACGAAAAAAGACTTGATCGAATACTATATCCAGGTAGCACCATTCATGCTGCCGCACCTTAGTGACCGGCCGCTGGTCTTTACCCGTTATCCCAACGGCATTAGCGGACGGCATTTCTACCAGAAGAATGCTCCTGAATACCTGCCGGAATGGATCAAGACCTTTCCCTGGGAGAACGAAGACGGCTCAGAAAACCAGCACATCGTTGCAGCAACTCCGGCTGATTTGGCCTGGCTGGGCAATCAAGCCTGTCTGGAGATCCATGCCTGGCTCTCCCGCACCAACACTATATACCATCCGGACCATCTGGTATTTGACCTCGATCCTTCCGAAGGTAGCACCTGGCAAAACGTAGTGGATATCGCCCTGCTACTCAAGCAAACCCTTGATGAGCTGGGGCTGAGGGGATATCCCAAGACTTCCGGGGCAGAGGGGCTCCATATCTATGTTCCGGTAGTGGGAGAGTACAGCTATGAGGAGATAAGGAACCTGGGCGGGGGTATAGCTGGCTTGATCTGCACCCTGTTGCCCGATATTGCGACCATTGAAAGAAGTGTAGCGCGAAGAGGCAAAAAGGTGTATGTGGATTATATGCAGAATGTAATAGGCAAGACGCTGTGTGCACCCTATGGCGTTCGGCCCCGCCCGGGAGCACCAGTTTCTGCACCCCTTTACTGGGAGGAAGTGAGTCAAGTATCGCCTGCCGATTTCACCATTAAAACCATACTAACCCGCCTCAAGCGCATAGGCGATGTTTTCCAGCCGGTGCTTTCCGACCGGCAAAATTTAGATAACGCCCGAAAAAGATTAGGGATATAAGTATTCACAACAACATGATTCAGCTCAGCCTAGGTTTTGCTGAGTATCATTAGTTCGGGGAAAATGATAAAATATAAATATAATAGTCGATTTTTGACGATATTTATTGAAAATACCGAAAGGTGGTGTTGGTCATGCCTATCGGCAAACAGCTTTTTGGATATAAACGAGCGGCGGTGGACCAGTACCAGGAGAATACTGCCCATGAGCGAAAAGAACAACTGGCCGATGTTGACCAGCGGATTGCCGAATGCCGTGCTCAAATAAATGGGTTGCTGTCGCAAAATGATAGATTGATCATGGAATTAGATGGATATAACAGTCAAGACCGCTCTATTGCCAACCGGGTATGGGAACAGGTGAAAACTCTCGAAGAGGTCAGGCATCAAACCGGATTACAGATCCAGGAAGCCTTAAACCTCACCGGTGATAAGTTGGAGCGACTTAATGAATTCTATCAATTGTTAGATGCTATCCGCGCCAAGATAGATGGATTGTCCGGCGAACTCTCTCAGGCAGGACGTTTTGGCTCGGGCGCCCAGGAGCCTTACCAGACTGCTGACCACTCATCGGAAAGGGGGAAGGGAATTGAGACTCAGGCATTCCCTTATCGGGTATAAGCAAGGCCAGACCGATGACATTTTTGCGGAAGAAGCGAAAGCCTATGAAGCCGCACTGGCCGAGAAACAAAGCCAACTCCAGGAACTCTTTACATATCAGCAACAGCTAACCAGACAACAGATCGTTTTAAACCTGATGATGCAAAAAGCCCGGACCCGGAGTAATGTTTTTGATTCCTTTTCTGAAGCGCTGCAGCAGTATTTCAGCCGCAGTGAGCAGCGCAATGGGCAAGAGATAAAGTATTTTCGAGAAGCGGCTGCTCAATTAGAAGCGGAGATTAAGCAGCAGGGCGAAAAGGCGGAAGCAGAGATAATCTGGTTAGAAACCTTTTTAGCCTCGGTGGAGAAGCATCTGCAGGACATGGTAGCCTCCCTGGGCGAAGAATTCCAGGCAGGTCAGGTGCTGCTGGCGGATTATCAAAAGCTGGTCAGCCGGGGGCCGCAGGCGATTGAGCGGCAGGAAATGCCGGTTGACGTGGAAAAAATGCAATGGGTGCCCGAAGGAGAGACGGAAGCTGCGGTGCCTAAAGATCTAACGGCACCACAACCGGAGATATCTGAAGTGATCACTGTCCCGGCATCCATCGTACAGGTAGCTGAAGCGGAGGCAGAATCGGTAGGCGAGTCGATGGAGCAGGCTGAGATCACGGCAGCTGCTGAACAGACATCGAGATCCAGGCTTAGAGCATTTACTACCGACGATGATGCCACCATTCTCGCTATACTCAAGGTTATGCTGGAACGCGAAGGATTTGAGGTACTTCAGGCTGCCGACGGTCGGGAAGCCAGCAGGTTAATAGATGAAATAGAACCGCCTGATATAGCTATCCTTGACCTAATGCTTCCATATACCGACGGTCTGCAGCTGACCAAACAGATCAGAACTAAAGCTGAGTGGTCCAGTACACCGATCCTGATCCTTTCATCTAATTCGACAGAAAACGAAATGGTAGCCCTGCTGGAAGCGGGGGCTGATGATTATGTGATAAAACCATTCAATACCAGGGAACTCATTACCAGGGTCAAACGGCTAAGTGAAGTTCCGGCCAAGTAATGCACCGCTCAATTTTTACAACTGGGGTTGGTGAAGTAAAATGGGAGAACCCGGATCCGAAGCGGTAATAAATCTGGTTATATGGGCGTTCCTGGCCATGATAGTGACTTCTTTGCTGCTGCTGCTGTTAATAATCATTATCAGGGTGGTCCAAACCGTACGGGACAATCAGAACCGACGTTTCATGGAGGTCTGGCGACCAATCATGGCAGCCAGTATTGAGGATTCAATGGTTGATCGCCCGCCACTTCTAAAGTTTAATTATTTAAATTTCCTGATGCAATGGAACCTTTTTATGGATTCTCTGCGCGGTCAGTCCAGAAAGGGACTCATTATGCTGGCCCGGGAAACCGGAATGGACAAGTTAGCGGTCAAGCTCCTGGACCGGCGTTCAGAATTCGAACGTACGGTTGCAGCCATGAGCCTTGGCAACCTGGGAGAAATATCTCAATGGGATAAGCTGCGGGTCATGGCGGAAAACCATATCGGTATTTCGGGACAGGTGGCTGCACGTGCTCTGGCCCGCATCGATCCGGTGGGATCAGTCCCGATATTGGTGCCCCTTTTCATACAACGTAAGGAATGGCCGGCATCCCGGGTGGCTCTTATCCTGAAAGATATGGAGCCCAATGCCGTAAGCATACATATAGCTGCCGCAATTTTTACTGCGGAAACCGAGCAATTGCCTAGACTGCTGCGCTTGCTGCCCTTTATGGAGAGAGGCATCGCTTTGCAGGTATTGGGTGATATATTGGCTCGCCATACGGAACCGGAGGTATTGTCAGCCTGTCTGGCCGGGATCAAGACAGTGGGTGATTATCAAAATATCGAACTGGTCAAAAAATATCTGGATCACGAGGCGTGGACCGTCCGGGTGCAGGCCGTCAACGCTATGGGCATCCTGGCACGCAGTGAGGATCTGCCCCTGCTCACCGACAAACTGGCCGATTCTAACTGGTGGGTGCGCTATCGCAGTGCTCAGGCTATATGCTATGCACCATTTGTTACTCAAGACCAGCTTTTAGAGCTGAGAGACAATCATCCCGACCGGTATGCCCGTAATATCATGGCGCAAGTAATGGCTGAAAAGCAGATGGCGGTAAAGTGATGCTGCATACGGTATTGACAATCATCCAGTGGTTCTTCCTCTTATACATGTTGATCCTCAACATGTGTTACCTCCTGCTCAATTTAATATCTTTCATCAGCATAAGTCGATACCTCAGGGATCATCGCCTTGATGAATTCCTGCAGTCCTTTTCGGATTTTGAACCGCCTATCAGTGTCCTGGTTCCAGCCTTTAACGAAGAGACAACCGTGGAAGCGACCGTGCGCTCGCTCATGCAACTCTCCTATTCAGAATTCGAGGTTATCGTTATCAATGACGGTTCTAGCGACCGGACCATGAGTATACTGCTTGATAAATTCAAACTGGTCCAGATACCCGAGGCTTATCAGGTCCGTCTGCCGGTAAAACCCATCCGGGGATTCTACAAATCAGCGATGTTTCCCAATCTCAGGGTCATCGACAAAGAAAATGGCGGCAAGGCCGATGCACTGAATGCTGGTATCAATGCCTCGCGCTACCCGCTGTTTTGCGGAGTAGATGCAGACTCGATTCTGGAGAGAAACAGCCTCAAACGAGTAGTCGCCCCTTTCTTGGAGAATCCTATAACTGTAGCTGCTGGTGGGACGGTGCGGATTGTCAATGGCAGCCGGGTAGTAAACGGGTTTTTAGAGCTGGCTGGATTACCGGGCAAACTCCTGGTCCGTTTGCAGATAGTCGAGTACCTCCGGGCGTTCCTCTTCGGACGGCTGGGGTGGACTCCCATCAATGCTATGCTCATAATATCCGGAGCATTTGGCGTCTTTCGCCGTGAAATGGTGATACAAGCCGGAGGGTACACTGTGGGCACGATAGGCGAAGACATGGAACTGGTCGTACGGCTCCACAAATATATGCGCATGAAAAAGGAACCTTACCGGATAACCTTTGTACCGGATCCCATTTGCTGGACTGAGGCACCCGAATCATTGAAGGTACTGCGCAAACAAAGGGTGCGCTGGCAGGTCGGCTTGTTGCAGAGCCTGGTAAAAAACCGCAGCCTTTGTTTCAACCGGCGGGGCGGGACAGTAGGCTGGCTGGCCTTCCCCTTCATGATCCTGTTCGAAGCCATGGGGCCGATTATTGAGATACTGGGCTATATTTTCTGTATTGTTGGATTCATACTGGGCGTGGTGACGCCGACCGTATTCGTTTTGTTTTTCCTCTTATCCGTGGGGTTTGGGGTATTTATCTCGGTAACCGCCCTGCTTCTGGAGGTTATTTCATTCCATATTTACGCAAAACCAAAACAGATATTTATGCTGTTCTTGTGCAGCTTGTTTGAGAACTTTGGCTATCGCCAACTGGTTACCCTCTGGAGAATGGAGGGCATCTGGAACTGGCTCCGGGGCGGCAAGGCCCAATGGGGAGAGATGACCAGGACTGCTGACTGGCAGCAGAAGTAAACGCAGCAGTAGTTGTGCCGGTTTTATCTAAGGAGTGAAACATTGTCTCTACAAAATCATCAAGACAGTTCCTGTAAATATCGAGTCATGGTAGTAGAAGATTCTCAGGTCATATATCAGGTAATCAAATCGCAAGTGGAGAAGCTGGGCTTGGGAGTGGACTATGCGGAGAATGGCTTCGAAGCAGTCAGATTGTTTCAAAGCGGGAAACATGCTGTCATACTGATGGATTGTCAGATGCCCATCATGGATGGATATGAAGCTACCGGTATCATCAGGTCACTGGAGGAAAAGGCCGGCGGACATATCCCCATTATCGCCATGACTGCTGCCTCGTCAGCTGATTCCATAGATAATTGTATCTTGGCCGGAATGGATGACTATATGACCAAACCCTTCAGCTTGGAGTCGTTGGCCCGGATGCTCATCAAATGGGTACCCTGCTTAAAGTCAGTGATCGATATTGCTGAGGCCAGTGAGGAGAATTCTCCGCAAAAGACACCTACTTCTGTGATCGACCTGGAGCAACTGAGATCTTATGTGGGTGACGATGAAGAAGTAAAACAATATGTCATATCCGATTATCTGAAGCACAGTCATGAAAGAATCGAAGCCGTGCGACGAGCGATAACCGCCAGGGATAGCGGGGAGATCAGGAGAATCACCCATGCCTTTAAGGCGGTGAATGCCTTTGTAGGGGCTGCGGCTATGGTCGCTATACTTAAAGAAATGGAGCAAGGTGCTATTGAGGAGCAATATGCTGAGGAGGAACAGCTATTTGTCGAACTGGTCAAGAATCATGATCTGGTCTGCCAGGCCTTGTCCGAACTGAAAACGTAGAAGCCCAATCAACAACATCTTTGAAACCTGCTCTTGCTTTAAAATCCCGGCGATGCTACAATATTATTTGCGTCGGGATGTAGCGCAGCTTGGTAGCGCGTCTGGTTCGGGACCAGAAGGTCGCAGGTTCAAATCCTGTCATCCCGACCATTTGAGTATCTTCTAAAGCCGGTGTATTGGGCGATTGAGGAACTTTTGCAAAAAATGACTGATAGCCAGTATAGTTCCGTAAGTATCCCGATATATTGGGAAAGTTAAAATAAGAATCTGTAAGGTGTCAGACAAAGTGTCAGACAAAAAATGTGATACCAAATGGCTATAAATAGCGGGTGATAAGCCCGCTATTTTTTCGTGGTAAACAGATTTTATATATAGATCATCTATCAATCAACTAGAACGAGGTTTCATGCTCGGAAGGCTGCCGCATTACTATCTCTGAAAGTTGCACACCATTAAATACCTGTAATCTTAGGAAACAAACCTACCCCATGTTATCCTTCTCACTGTAAGAACAAAATTCTTCAGTGAGGAGGTGAATCGAGCATGGCAGTAACTTCTACTCCGATTGGCGATACTCTGAATATCGTGCTGGATAACGGCGTTTCCGGCACCGGCCAGCAGCTGACCAAGACTGTGAAGTATCCCGATGTGCGCTCTGCTGCTACCGATAATGCGGTGAAAGATGTGGCGGATGCTATCGCCGGTGCGATGAGCTTGGCAGTGATGTCCATAATCCGCAATAAGAACGGGGAACTGGACGGGACTCCCGAGTAATCGGGACACGAGGAAATTTACCTTAAAGTTTAGATGAAAGGAGGAATCCGCTCATGGCAACCAGAGTACTGGAAATGACCTTCGGTACCGAACTGAACCAGAAGCACTCCCTGCGCGTGCCCAATGTGAAGAATCCGTATACCGGCGCTGAGGCGGCTGCACTTATGGATAAGATCATCGCCCGCAACATCTTTAACACCGATAACGGTGCGCTCGCCAGCAAGGTATCGGCCCGGATCGTGACCTCTGACAGCGCTGATCTGAGTCTGGTCTAAGGCTTCGCCTGGGTCAGAAAAGTGAGGTGATGGCACATAGAGACCACGATTATGAAAACTCTCCTGGAGGCCAGCCCCTGGGCGGCCTTCCTCTTCTGGGTCTTATGGCGGTTCGATCAATTCAACAACCGCATTATGACGGAAAGCCAGAAGCGGGAGGAGCGGCTATTAAATGACAGCAAAGACAGGGAAGAACGTTATTCTCAGTGTATCCAGCGGTTGGAGGTTTGCATTGAGAAGGTGGCGGAGAACCAGCGGGTGCTGGCGGAAGAAGTTGGGCATATCCGGGAGGATATCGACGAGATCAAGGGCGAGTTAAAACAGAATATTAAGACTTAAAGAGACCCGGTTGAGTGAAAGCCGGGTCTTTTTGCCACATGACACCAATTCCATAAGAAGGGATTAAACGGAAGGTGTAGTATAGTATATATAATTATTGGCATTAAAGGAGTGTAATAAAATGATTGAATATGCAAAGGAGCTTTTTAATAGGTTCAACATAAACGAACATGAAAACAATTTTATTGAGGATACAGCAAACTCCTATACCTTAAACGATCGGGCTACAATGGTCCATGGTGCTGTAGCCCTTATCTTTCTTTCTAAGCAAATTGAACAATCTGTTGAAGAACTGATCAAATCAAATGAAAAAGTAGCCAAAGCTACTACGTTCCAGTCTATCATAATGATTGTTTTGACTCTGGCTATCACCATAATGACCTATATTATGGTTATTCATGGATAAAATGATGCGCCGTTGTCAAGGGAGAGCTTAAACATAATAATAAGACCTGACGGGACCTTTGGTGCAAGCCGGGTCTTTTCTTATGTTTCAACCTCTTAATGACAGGTAAGTGTCACTATGAGTTGGTAAGATAATTTCTATCCTAGAAAATAGGAAACCATGTCCAAACAACCAATCGAACCCTGTCGAATTTACAATTAACTTAGTGGAAGGAAAATATTACCCAATAACCGAATTAACTTGAAAATAGAAATATTTAGTCCTTTTAGTTCATTAGAACACGGAAAATGCTGCATCCTGACCTGCTGACAGGCCAACATAGTATCTTAGGGTGGGCCAAAGGGGGAAGAGTAATGGCAAAGATCGCTATTAATCCGAAACAGCGTGAAGTGGTTGAAACTATCGACGGTCCTGTGTTGGTGATTGCTGGTCCCGGGTCAGGTAAGACTACTACTCTGGTTGATCGTGTTTTCTATATAATAGAAACCCGTCAGGTGGCCCCGGAGAACCTATTGGTGGCCACCTTTACTGAGAAGGCAGCGGCGGAGCTAATCACCCGCATCTCTAATAGGCTCCATGAAGCAGGGATTAAGTTTAACCTGAACGAGATGTATATTGGTACCATCCATTCCCTGTGTCTGCGTTTTCTCGAAGAATACCGGGAATTCACCCGCCTGAAACGGAGCTACACCCTTATGGACGAATTCGATCAGCAGTATTTTATATATAACAAAATGAAGGAATTCGATAAGATGTCGGGGATAGAACTGCTGACCGACCCACCGTCTGAAAAATCCCGGTGGAAACGCTCGGAAAAATTGGTCCAGTGGCTTAATAAGGTAAGCGAGGAAGCCCTTGATCTAGCCGCATTGATGGCAGCTCCTGAGGCGGAAGTTAGGGTATTGGCCGATTGTTATCAGCTGTATGAACAAATGCTGGCTGAGGCTAACGCCCTGGATTTATCTACCATCCAGCTCGAGGCCCTGCGCCTATTAGAGAGTCAACCGGAGGTACTCCAGGCATTACAGCAGAAGATTCAATACCTGATGATTGACGAATACCAGGATACCAATACTATCCAGGAATTTATTATGCTGAAGCTAGCTGGAGATCAGGCCAATATATGCGTAGTAGGTGATGATGACCAGGGCTTGTATCGTTTCCGCGGGGCCACTATTCGTAACATACTGGAATTCCCCCAGCAGTTTGCCGCTGGCAGATGCCAGGTCAAGACCTTGACGGTAAACTACCGTTCCCATCCAGAGATAGTCAGTTTCTATAATGCCTGGATGACTGATCTGAACTGGTCTCATGGCGGCCAGAACTTCCGATACGCTAAGACCATAGAACCGCAGCCTGGCAAATTTCCTAAGTCGAGCACGGTCTTGAAGGTATCCGGACAGGATAGCCCTGCTTCCTGGCACCAGGAGGTATTGGATTTTCTGCATACCATGCGTGACTCAGGAAAGCTCAGCGACTGGAATCAGGTGGCCTTCCTTTTTCGCTCGGTAAAGGGCGATGGCCCCAACGGAGCTGTAGAGCTGGCCAATTATTTGGAGCAGAACGGAATTCCGGTTTATTCTCCGCGTTCCAATATGTTTTTCCAGCGCGAGGAGATTCGCCTGATTATCGGGGCCTTTCTTTTCATATTTCCCTGGTATATGAACAACCGCCAATGGGATCCCAAAATTGAGCTTGGCATCTGGGATTATTATGATGAGTGCTTCCGTGAGTTTGCTACCCAGCTTCGTCAAACCAAGAACAAGGATTTGCTGAAATGGTGCCAACAACGCGCTGCTGCCCATAATGCCCTGAGTAAGAATAGCGACTATGGCTTCTCCGGCCTTTTTTATCAATTACTGCAGTTCCCGATGTTTTCCCGATTTCTAGGGCTTCAGGCTGATGGCGGAGTAATAGATAGCCGCCCGGCCCGTAACCTGGGCGTATTCAGCCAGTTACTGGGTAAGTTCGAATACCTGCATCGCATAACCGTCCTGACCCCCAAGTGGCTGGAAAAGAATCTCCTGGATTTATTCAATAACTATATGCGTTACCTGCAAGACGGCGGGTTGAATGAATATGAGGATGATACAGAATATGCACCCAGCGGGTGCGTATCGTTCCTGACCATACATCAGTCCAAGGGACTGGAGTTCCCGGTGGTTATCGTAGGCTCCATGGAGGGAATACCTCGCAAACAGTATACAGATCTGGATGAGATCCTACAGGATAGCTACTATCATAAGAAGCCATTTGAGCCGCTGGATCAGACCAAGTACTATGACTTCTGGCGGCTCTACTATACTGCCTTCTCCCGTGCCCAGAATCTACTGGTGCTAAGCTGCCGTGAACATATGCCCCAGGGTAAGGGTGATAAAAGGGTGCCATCGAAATACTTAGAGGACCCCTATGACCGGGCGATTCCCTGGGGGGATGCCTCTTTTCATCTGGACCGCCTAAAATTAGAGACGATCAAGGATATAAATATTAAACGGGAGTATTCCTTTACTGCCGATATTACTCCCTATGAGACCTGTGCTTTTCAGTATCGCTTCTTTCGGGAGCTGGGCTTTGTGCCGGTACGGCAAGCCCCGATACTCTTTGGTACCCTGGTGCACCAGACCATCGAGGATATACATAAGGCGGCCCTGCGGGGAGAGCCCCATTTGATCAACCAGAGCCAGATTGAGACCTGGTTTAATGATAACTACCTCCACCTGAGTAAGAAAGAGCGGGTCTATCTGGCCCCGCAGACCCAGCGGGTGGCCTTGGAGCAGGTGGTCAGGTATGTAGATAACCAGAAGGGTGATTGGTCACGTTTACGGGAAGCCGAAGTGGAAGTGGCCCTGGTAAAGGATGCTTACATACTCAAAGGCAAAATCGACCTGATTGCGGGACAAGGCGGTACGGTGGAAATTATCGATTTCAAGTCAGAGCAGAAGCCTGACCTGAAATCAGAACGGGATATCGTTGAACGCTACCGCCGCCAGTTAGAGGTTTATGCCCACGTGGTTGAGGAGCGCATGGGTCTGACCGTCAGCGGGATGCACCTGTATTATACTGCTGAGGAAAACGGCAGTCCCTATATTAGTTTTAAGAAGAATAAGACTTCGATCGATGGTACCATCACGACTATTGATAATATTGTTGCCCGTATTGAGAATAAGGACTATCGGATAACCCATCAACCAGGGGGGAAAACCTGTGCCAACTGTGATATAAGACATCATTGTGATAATCTATAAATCAGATTCGTTGTGGAGGTAATTTAGATGGCCAAGAAGACGATGCAGAACGGAGAACTGGACCTGGCGGGACCAGTGGTCGAATCAGTAGAAAAATACGAATTTGATTATGAGCCCATACAGGGATATCCCGAGCTAAAGTGGCGAGGGAAACGGCCCTTCAGGTCCACCGAATACTATCCGGCTCAATTGAAAGAGACCCACGGGGAATCGGTAGAGGGCTGGTTCAACCGCATCTACTGGGGGGATAACCTGCAGGTGATGAGCCACCTGTTAAAAGAGTTCCGGGGCAAGGTGAAGCTTATCTATATAGATCCTCCCTTTGATTCCAAGGCGGATTATAAGAAAACTATAAAACTGAAGGGCCACGAGGTAGACAATGATTATACTGCTTTTGAGGAAAAGCAGTATACCGACATTTGGACCAATGACGAGTACCTTCAGTATATGTATGAAAGATTGATGCTTATGCGTGAGCTATTGGCGGATGACGGATCAATATATGTTCATTGTGATTGGCATAAGGGACAATACATTAGATGCATTCTGGATGAAATTTATGGAAGAGATAATTTTATTAATGAAATAATATGGCGAAGAAAAGGCGGGTCAGCCTTAAGTAATATGTCCAGAATGTCGACATCTACAGATACCATATTCTTATATAGTAAAAGTTCTAGTCCAATATTTAACATTGTCTATATGGAACCGGACCCAGAATATGTGGATAATATGTTTACGAAATATGAAGATGATGGAAGACGTTTTATGATTACTGTGGCAAGTAGTCCCACATATAGGGCCAATCTCATTTTCGATTATAAAGGATATCAAACGCCACCAAACGGGTGGAGGTATTCTAAGGAGAAGATGGATGAATTAGATCGGCTTGGTTATTTGTATTATCCTACAGATAAATCTAAACAGATTTATAAAAAGATATATCTGGATGAATATCTTGGGCAGCCAGTAACAACACTTTGGACAGATATATCTTTATTGAAAGGAAAAAACTCAGAGATAACAGGTTACCCTACCCAAAAACCAGAACAACTACTTGAAAGAATAATAAGCATTTCTTCAAATCCTGGTGATATCGTTTTTGATTGTTTCATGGGTTCTGGGACAACCCAGGCAGTAGCTACAAAGTTAGGTCGTCGTTTCATTGGGGCTGATATTAATTTGGGAGCCATTCAAATAACGACCAATCGGTTGCTGAAGATAGCTAAGCAAATACATAAAAATGAAACATCCAATGTACAGCTAAACTTAAACTTGGATCTAGCTGCCGAAGGACCGGGTTTATATGAAGTTGATGGTGAAAGTATTACCAATAGGTATACTGGCTTTGAGGTTTACAACGTAAATCATTATGACGTCTTCCGTAATCCTCTGGAGGCTCGAGATATACTACTGCAAGCCCTGGAGGTTCAGCCGCTACCCGCCGGTTCCCTTTTCGATGGAGAGAAAGATGGCCGTCTGGTCAAGATTATGCCGGTAGATCGCATCGCCACCCGGGCTGATCTAAACGAACTAATAACCGGCTTCAACTACAAGGAATTTGAAAAGCGGCGGGATGAGCATCCCAACCAGCCTGTAGAGAGTATACTCCTGGTTTGTATGGGCCATGAACCGGAATTAAAGGCACAGCTAGAGATGGCTACCGGCTTCAAGTTGGATGTTGAGGTCGTAGATATCCTGAGGGATAAGACAAACCTGGAGTTCAAACGCGACTCAGAAGCTCGCATTACCCGCAAGAAAGGCAAGCTTATCATCGAGCGCTTCTATCCCAGCAACCTCTTGCAAAAATTGGGCCTGCTTCAGGAAGAGGTAGATGACTGGCGCGAACTGGTGGAATCCGTCATGATAGATTGGGACTATGATGGAGCCTCCTTCAAGCCTAGTGAAGTCGATATCCCCGGCAAAAATGAGCTAGTGAAAGGGCAGTACCCTGTCCCTGATGATATAGGTATTATTCGGGTCAAGATTATCGACCTGCTATCTGAGTCGCTGGAAGTGGAGGTGTAATCATGGCCCGGGCAAAAAGCTCAGCGGTAGATCTGGATTGGTCTTTCTTCCTCTATTTGCAGCAGTTCTACCGCGAGAATCGCGGTAGAATACGCAGCTATTACAAACTACCCTCAAAAAAGTTCCTGGACTTCAATGATCCGGACAATGGAATAGCCTTCCTCCGCCGGCCCCAGTTTGAGGCCCTCGAGATCTATGTTTTCCTGAAGGAGTACCTGGGTAACGAGCCAGTTTATCGTATCTTCGAGGACTGGTATGAACGTAAAGGCCGCTTTGCGGGGCGTTCCTCCAGTGCCTTACCAGGCAAACAAGGCCAGCTCTTTGGGGATATCAGCAAGGAGCAATATAAGGTGGCCTTTGACCAGATGAAAAAGACGGCTGGTGACCAGAGCTATGCCAACTATATCTTTGCCCTAACTATGGGGACCGGCAAGACCATTCTCATGGCCACCTGTATATTCTATGAGTTTATTCTGGCCAGCCGCTTCCCCGATGACAAGCGGTTCTGCCATAATGCCCTGGTGTTTGCCCCGGATAAGACGGTACTGCAATCTTTGCTGGAGATTCAGACCTTTGATAAAAGCCAGGTAGTGCCGCCGGAATATGTAAACTTCCTGAACACGCATCTGCAGTTTCATTTCCTGGATGAGGCCGGGATAACGCTGAATACCATGGATGGTTCGAAATTCAATATCATCATTTCCAATACCCAGAAGATCATTCTCAAGGCGCAGCATAAGGAACCCAGTCCAGCCGAGCTCCTGTTCAAAGCAGAGAAGAACACGCTCTCCCGCAACCCGGTAGTAGCTGAGAATGCTGATCTATACCTGAGTGACGAACCGGAGGATGATGCATCCCTATTATTGAACCAGCGCTTCCTTAAGTTAGCCCGCTTAGAGCAGCTTGGCATATATGTGGATGAGGCGCACCACCTGTTTGGAACCAAGCTAAAAAAAGATCTTTTGGAACATAGCAAAACCAGTTTGCGCACCACCATAGATAAACTGGCCAATGAATTAAATCGGGCCGGCAGCCGGGTAGTAGCCTGTTATAACTACACGGGTACGCCTTATGTAGGACGCGAGGTCCTGCCGGAGGTAGTCTATGCCTATGGTCTGCGCGACGCCATAGACAATCAGTACCTGAAGAAGGTAACCGTAAGTAGCTACACTCATCCGAAAAATCAGGAATTTGTTAAGGCCGTTATAGCGGATTTCTGGAAGAAGTACAACACGGAGCGCCGGGAAGACATGTTGCCTAAGTTAGCCCTTTTTGCTTCGAGTATCGATGAGTTGTCGACTGAGCTGCGTCCCGCAGTGGAGAATGTTCTAGTGGAAATGGGCATCCCCTTGGACAGCATCCTGGTCAACGTTGGGGATTCCAAACTAACCACCAATGATGAGATCCGCGAGTTCAACCACTTGGATAGCTCGGACTCGGAGAAGCAGTTTGTACTATTGGTTAATAAGGGACGTGAAGGGTGGAATTGCCGATCGCTGTTTGGGGTGGCACTATATCGGACGCCCTCTTCTAAAGTGTTCGTGCTCCAGGCCACCATGCGCTGTCTGCGTGCCATTGGGGATATTCATGAAACTGCCAGCGTTTATTTGTCAGAGGATAATAAGGAGATTCTTGATGATGAACTACAGCAGAATTTCCGCATGAGCCTTGGTGAGTTCCAGGGTGCTGGTGGCGGTGGCGAATCGATCGAAGTTAGACCACGCCCGCCTCGCGTCAAGTTAACCCTGAAGCGCCTGCGCAAATTGCATCAATTGACGGAGAATAAACCAGGGCCAGGCATAGATCTGGAACTGGACCAGGCGGACACGGAGAAGTACCGCCTCCTAAGGACTATCCAGGAGGGACTCAGCGTACCCGAGGCCCTAAAAAGCAAATATGTAAGTGTCGAAGATCTTACTCATTTGCGGCAGCGCCGCAAGTTTAGCGAACTAACCTTGGTGGCGGAAATCGCCCGTTACCTAAACCGGTCTTGCCTGGAAGTGGAAGATATTCTGCAGGAATCAAAGCAAGGGATCCTGGAAATATTGCGGGCAGTAAATGAATTCAATGAGTTGCTCTATGATTGGATCATTCCCCGCTTGTTTCATGCACTATACACTATAACCACCACCGAACAGGAGGAAGTACAGGAGATTGAGTTAGTAAAGGACCCGGAACCACCCAAAGACCATTTTGCTTTTACAGCTAAGCAAGATTTGCATGTTAGGGCTACAGATAAAGAGGCTGCCCCTTGGGCAGACAAGAGCTTCCACCTGGACAACTATTGTTTTGATTCTCAGGCTGAAAAGACTCTTTTCTGGGATTTGCTCCACGAGGGCCGTATCGATAAGGTTTACTTCACCGGGATGCTGACCCACGGGCAGACTGATTTTTATGTCCACTATATTGACCCCGATTCACTCGCGGTTAGGACCTACTATCCAGATTTCCTGTTCCAGAAGAAGGACGGTTCCTGGGTCATGGTGGAGGTTAAGGGGGACGATCGTATTGATGATCCAGTGGTCCAGGCCAAGAAACACTATGCTGAACAACTCGCCATGGCCAACGCCATGAGCTACCAAATAATTAAAGCCAGTGAGGCTATGGGGCACAGATATCGGGTATTATTGGCCTAAATTAAAGCTATATTGGTTATATGTTTACATTGCAGAGGAGGGACAGTGATACGAATCTGGGAGTGGAGTTGAAAAAGAAGTAGTGCTTTGTTGATTGATATATAGATAAGTGTACTTGAGAGTTAAAAATCAACCACAAGCATCAGCTGTTGGGGAGGGAGTATATGTCTATCGATCCAATAACCATTGGTGACCTTAAAGATCATCGTTTTTTTGTGCCTTCATATCAGCGCGGATACCGCTGGACAGAATATGAAGTAGCCACCCTGCTTGATGACATATGTGAATTTTCGACTGAAGGTGGTAAGCGTTACTGTATTCAGCCACTCATAGTAAAACGCCGTCCTGATGGGGCATTTGAGGTGGTTGACGGACAGCAACGTCTCACCACAATTTATATCTTTATGAAAATAGCGGAGGAAAAAACAGAGTATCTGCCGTTCCAGCTGGAGTTTGAAACCAGAGAAAACAGCCAAATGTTTTTATCCGGGCTTTCTCCGAAAGGCAAAATCGATAACGACAATATTGATTACTTCCACATCACAACTGCGAGGGATACTATTAATCGCTGGCTTGATGGCCAGAAAATAAGATATATAGCAATTAACGATCTTTTTAAGAGGCTCATAGAATCTGTTTTTTTTATCTGGTACGAGATACCATCCGACAGCGACCCTATAGCTATGTTTACCAAGGTAAACTTAGGGAAAATACCGCTGACAAACGCGGAACTCATAAAAGCCTTGTTGCTGAACAAAGACAATTTTAACACCGACATAAATAAGCGCCAAACCGAAATCTCCATAGCGTGGGACAGAATTGAGCAAGGACTGCGAGATGATTCCTTCTGGTATTTCCTTAACGAGAAGGAACAAAGCGGCACACGCATCGATATGCTGTTCGAGTTATTGGCAAATGAGCACAACGCCAAGTTGTCCTCTCCTATACCCACCAATCAAAATTACTTCCCATTTTTAGTTTTTTCGGCTGCGTTGAATTCCACACCTGATAAAGAGGACTTTGTGAAGGGGTTATGGGGTGATGTAGAAAAGTTATATGCCGAATTCCGGGACTGGTATGCTGATTTAAATAAGTACCACATAATAGGTTATCTAATATCGTCGGGAGTAAAGATTGCTGAGATATTTGCACTTACGAGGGGCAAACGTAAAAGCGATGTTATGAATGCACTGCTTGAAAAGACAAAAAGGGTAACGGGTAAATACGATCTTTCAACAATCACATACGATAATGCCAACGATCGTGTGAGAATACGCAAACTGCTGCTGCTGTTTAACATCGCCACTCTGGTATGCAAAAGCGAAAAACAATACCGTTTCCCATTTGACATTTATAAGGGTGAAACAGGAGAAAGAATAAAGTGGGACATCGAGCATATCCATGCAACGGCGGACGAGACCGATGAAGCAGATGACAGCTTTGGCAATCTAACATTACTTGATGCGCAAACAAATCGCAGCTATCAGGACGCACCTTTTGTGGAGAAGCGCTCGATTATCATCGAGCGTGAGTCAAGGGGACTGTTCGTTCCATTATGCACAAAAAACATTTTCCTAAAGGTGTATTCCGGGAATCTAAGTAATATGGATATTTGGGGAAAAGAAGACAAGGAAGACTACAAAGCCGCAGTGGATAGGACGATAGAAGCTTTCTTTGAGGGGAGGTTTGGGAAATGAACGAAAATACCCTTGATACATTGTTCGAACTGCTTGATGCTTATATGGTTGAAGTACCGATCGTTCAGCGCGACTATGCTCATGGCCGGCTGGACGACCATACGAAAATGGTCCGCTCCAACCTTTTGGAAGACATGAGGTCAGCTATCTTGCGTAAAACGCCGCCACTTGACCTAAACTTCGTGTATGGCAAAGCAGAAGGCGACAAATTTATACCCATAGATGGGCAGCAACGGCTGACTACACTTTTTCTCCTGCACCTGTATGCTTTTTACGACGATGACTCCAAAACTAGGCTACTGCATAGATTCACGTATGAGACGCGCACGAGTTCACGCGACTTTTTAGAAAAACTGACTGAGAACCGTGGTGCTATTTTCACGTCTACGCTGGAGCCTTCCAAAGAAATTGAGGACTCCGAGTGGTTCGTTTCGGGTTGGAAATATGACCCGACAATACAATCCGCTCTTACCATGCTTGATGACATTAGGGTTGTCTTCGACGATGTGGATAACCTGGCTCAGTGTCTATCCGATGAGGAATTTGAGCCCATCTTTTTTAAATTCCTGAAAATGAAAGACCTCGGGATGGAGGATAGTTTATATATTAAACTCAATGCGAGAGGGAAGCCTCTCACGCCCTTTGAAAACTTCAAGGCGCGCCTGATAGGCAGACTTCAAAAACTTCAATTGCCTTTTACAAATGAATTTGAGCAAAACTTTGATCGTGAATGGACTGACCTTTTTTGGTTAAATTGTAAAGATAGTTTTGACCTGACCTACTTGACCTTTTTCGGAGTTCTCCTTATGAACAAGAAAATATGCTCGACTGATACTAATTGGTCGAACACTCTTGATTATGAGAAGATTGAAGCTGAAGTATTTGAAACGGCGTTTTATACGCTGAAGTTCCTGAGCAAAAATCCAAACTGCAAGGCGGTATTTCAGCTTGTCTTCAACTCATTAATAGAAAGGCGTACATATCAAGATAGGGTATTGTTCCATGCTGTAACCACCTATATGTATCTGGCGAAAGGCATTGATAATGGCTCATTAACACAATGGGTTCGGATTATCCGAAATCTAGCCCTCAATTCTGAGATTGATACATCGGATTTGTATCGCCGTGCCATTGATGGGATAAATAAACTTGCGGATAATTGGGATAGTTTGCTCGGATATTTCTCCGGAAATGGCAGCGTGACAGGGTTCTCTCCTGAACAAATAGAGGAAGAACAAAATAAGGCCCGATTAATTCTGCAGAGTAATGACTTTGCCAAGGCAATTTACAATGCTGAGCAACATCACTATTTTAGCGGGCAAATACGCTCTGCACTATACTATTCCAAGGACAGTACCGGGAATTATGACCTGAAAGCCTTTGAACAGTACTGGGATAAAATATCCGCGCTATTTGAAGATGCAAAACCTAAACACGGACATCTACTTCGAAGGGCATTGCTGACATTCGGGGACTATACTCTGCGGGTAGCAGCGTACAAAACATTGTGCGTTGACGACCCGAACGAAGCGGCAAGCACACCGAGTTTGAAACGGTTGTTTGCAAACCACGGTCCCATCGTTAAGCAGCTTCTTGATGAACTAAATTTAAGTGATAACATTGGAAGCCAATTAGAAGGCATCATCAACAAGTCAACCGTTCCCAAAAACGACTGGCGAAATTGTTTTATAAAGTACCCTAACTTATTCACATGGATGAGTGCCTCGCATTTACGGTTGCGTAATGACGACGAAATGCTCATTATTCCTAACAAATCCTCTAGCGGATACAATTACGAGGTATTTTGTACAACGCTGCACGTTGTGATAACACAGTTGGGTATTGAAGCGAGTCTTCTTGGAGACATGGGTACATGGGCAGAACGCTATTTATTCACCAAAGGATGCAAAGTGCAGTTCAAAAAAGGGAAGTTCATAATCAAGGATGCAACGGGTATTGTAGTGTTGGAGACGAAAACAGATGACCCGATAGCTGAAACGGCAGCATATCTCCAATCGATAGCCTGACTTGTCACTATTGATTCCAGGATAGATTGGAATTGAGAGCGAATAGTTGCTTAAATCGAAAGCTTTTGTCGATACTGTTTTGGGAATTTTAATTCTTGTTACGGATCAATATTATTTGGCTGATAGTTTTAAACAATCGACCTAGTTTAAATCATTCATAACATTGGATGATATTCAATTTAATAAAGCATAGTCTCAGATAGGAGAATAGTTTTGATTGAGGAGAGACGAAAACGGAATTATCCCAAGTATTATACCCGTTTAGGGTGTTGCTATAATGCTAATGCTGAGGATGTTCTTAGCACTACTCTAAAGAGAAAGTATAGTGGTCAGGTTCAGTTAATACTGACCTCGCCCCCATTTCCGCTTAATCAAAAGAAACAATACGGGAATCTTCAGGGGCAGGAATACATAGAATGGTTAGCTGGCTTTGCCCCGCTATTTGCCCGCTTGCTCACCCCGGATGGTTCTATAGTTATGGAACTGGGCAACGCCTGGGAGAAAGGTAGCCCGGTACAATCATTGCTGCCGATGAAGACTTTGTTGGCGTTTGTGGAAAACCAGGAGGCAGGCCTTAAGCTGTGTCAGGAATTCATCTGCCATAATCCAGCTCGCTTGCCTTCACCAGCTCAGTGGGTCAACATCGAGCGTTGCCGGGTTACCGACAGTTATACTCATATTTGGTGGATGGCCAAGAGCGATCGACCCAAAGCCGATAATCGCAAGGTGTTAAGACCATATAGTAAGAGTATGGAGCATCTTCATGATACACAACAGTATAATGCGGGTAAACGGCCATCCGGTCATAATATAAGTGAATCATCGTTTTTGATTAACCATGGTGGAAGTATAATGCCTAATGCTCTGGAGATCGAATCAATAGATCCCACCAAGGATCCGCGCTTACCTAGCAACGCATTCAGCATTTCTAATACAAATTCAGCTGACCATTATCACCGCGCCTGTCGGGAACAAGATATATTACCACATCCGGCTCGCATGGCACCGGAACTGGCGAGCTTTTTTATTAATTTTCTTACTGATCCTGGAGATCTTGTGTTGGATCCGTTTGCAGGATCTAATACTACAGGATATTGTGCAGAGCTAAACGGACGGCAATGGGTCAGTATTGAAGCTCGGGAAGATTACGTTAAACAATCAAGGCTCAGGTTTACTGACCTGGACCTTCATACAGATAAACGTAAACGTATTAAGGGAGGTAAAAAAGAATGACCCTGACCGATCACCTTATCAGCCTGGTGGATGTTGATGTTTTTGGTGAAGGTAAGAAGCAGGAGCTTTTTATAGGGCGTCCCTTCTACCTGGATTATGAAAAGGCATATCTTTTAGTGGCCGACTCCTGGAAGAACCGGGTAGGAGGTATACCTCAAGGCGCTTTTCTCCTGGCATTCTATGAAAACGAGGAGGAAGTGGAAGAAGCCCTGCTCCTACGAGCCCTCTGTCCTGCCAAGCTCCCCACCGATGACGACGTAGTCCGAGCCATGATTGAATATTATAAGGATGATCTCAAGACCGCAGGGGCACAGACCCAACTGGACGACTTCACCCGCTATGAGTTCGGTTTCTCAGGGTTAGAATGCCGCATCCTGGGTACTTTTTATAGAGACATAGATACTAAAACTCGCTTCGGAGCTGACGTTGAGAACTTCTACAGTTCCCATAATTATAGTGTTTATAAAGCTAGTGGCCGGGTATTAGAGAAAATTGCCAACTTCCGTGATGGTAACCGTATGACTGGACAAAAGACCGATATTAAAATCGGTCGTGTACGCTACAGCTCCAGCCGCCGTTTCCAGGAGAAAGAGAAGGATGAGGTCCCGGTATACGTTTCTTCCGTTGATTTCTTAGGAAAGCGGACTGCCCTTTTTGGTATGACTCGTACGGGAAAATCCAATACGGTTAAAAAAGTAATTCAGGCTACCGCTGATCTTAGTGCCACTGCTCCGGCTGCTCTCACTGCCAAAACGGGAGTGGAGGAATATCTCGATCCATTTACCGAAGGGGGAGGACCCAAGTTCCCGGTAGGTCAGATAATATTCGATATAAACGGTGAATATGCCAATGCCAACCTCCAGGATGCTGGTACTGCTATTTTTGAGATGTATGCTAAAGATGTTACTCGTTACAGTGTTATTGAAAAACCCGGATTCAAGGTAATGAAAGTAAATTTCTATCAAGATGTGTTGGCGGGTTTTGATCTCATCCGCTCCCACTTGGAGGCTAATGATACCAGTGATTATGTAAAGAGCTTCTGTGCTATTGATTTGACCCCGCCAGAGGACCCTACCGATGATTCGGCCCGAGTCCGTTATGAACGCCGAGTAGCTGCCTACCAGTGCTGCCTCTATGCAGCCAGCTTTGATACGCAGCAAAAGACGATTAAATTTACCGGTCAAGCGGAAATAAACTCAGCTGTAAACCCAGACAATCCTATTAATCCTACCAAAGGCATTAAATTCGAGGATGCCATCGCCTGGTTCACCTGGGTTTGGGAGAACTACGATGATCATAAGATCTTTGAAGATTACCGCAAGAAAAAGAACAGGGAATGGGCGGATGAAGATCTTAAGAATATACTGGTCTTTCTTACCCGCAAGAGCCGCTCGGGTCAGAATCGTGCAGCTACTATTAGTGGATATCGTAAGCTACGTCCATTGATTAGTCTCCACACTAGTACTGTAGACAAGCCCTTTGCAGAAGAAATAGTAGAGATGCTTCGAGACGGAAAGATTATAATAGTAGACTTGTCGCAGGGTGATCCTGAAGTGCAACGACTATATTCAGAACGTATCTGTAAGCGTATTTTTCAGGATAGCATGAACCGATTTATCAATACTAGTCCCAATAACTTCATTCAGTTCTACTTCGAGGAAGCCCACAACCTATTCCCTAAGAAAGATGATAAAGACCTCTCTCAGGTTTATAACCGTATAGCCAAGGAAGGAGCCAAGCTTAATCTGGGACTTATATATGCTACCCAGGAAGTAAGTTCTATCAGCAGCAATATTCTGAAGAATACTCAGAACTGGTTCGTGGCTCACTTAAATAATGACGATGAACTGCGGGAGCTAAAAAAATACTATGACTTCCGGGATTTTACGGACGGGCTTACACGTTTCAGTGCCGATTCTGATAAAGGTTTTGTGCGCATGAAGACCTATTCCAACCCCTATGTGGTGCCGGTCCAGATTGATCGTTTTGCTGTGAGTCAGCCGGGTAATCAGGAGGGTTAATTAGTATGGGCTACATGAGTCGTAATAATCGCCGTCCGGCTGAATATGCCAGTAAGGGTGGACATATTACAATCATTAATCAACCAGCAATTAATACCTTCCTGGAACGTTGTAGTTTGCCCCCCCGTTGTGGAGAAGTAGAGATGCTCCCGGTCAACCTGGTAGATGTGCAGATCCCGGAGAAGAATCCTATTGAGATAATTATTGCTATCGATGGTGGTTATGGAGAAGCTGTGGTACAAAAGGAATTCCCCTCCAGTACCATCACCTTTTTTAATGTTGGTGCCTTGATGTTTCGTGTTTCTGACTTGGAAAATTTAAAAACAGTTCCCTTCATTGATCCTACAGATATTGCTCGACTTAAGAATATCCAACGTTTTCCCTTTGTCCTACCTATCAAGAATATCTCCCTGGGCGGAAATACGCTTACTAATTCTGTTCGTTTAGCATTATTTGAATTCTTCAGTCAGAGCCAAGACGGGGAAAAGCCTTTTATAGAGGCCCTGCGATGGCTTATTTTCCAGCAATACAAGGGCGGGAAACTAAAAACCACCTGGAATCTAGCCAGTTGTCCTTCCTGTGAGGCCCGTAATATAGAGATAAAAGATAGCATGGGTGATCAGTTTAACTGTCCCGATTGCGGAAAACGCATCTATTTAACTGATATCTTTCGTCTCCATGAGGTTATTGATGATGAACAAGGTGCCGGTGGGGTGGTAGGCTATACCATGGGACTCTTGGAGCAAATCCTTATGGTGCACCTTATCAAGACTATCTGGGATATGAAGCCTGAACTACTGAAGTCCATTCTTTTTATCAAAGATGGGCCGCTCGCCTTCTTTGGCCAAACTGCCAATATTCATAAGCCTATGCGTGAATTGGTAGCATTCCTGGCCCAAAAAGGAGGAGAAACTCCATACATAAATATGGTAGGAATCGAGAAATCAGGAGCCTTTGTTGACCATGCCCACGATGTAAAAAGTAAGCTGGGGCCAGGCCAAACGCTCATTCTGGATAATGACTATATCTATAAATATATTATTCCGGGTACGGCTGATCCGGGTAGTCCTTATGGCCGTACTACTTACTATGGAAATAAGGTCATATATCGCACGGGGGAAGACAAGCTCTATGTATTGACCCTGCCGACAACGCGGCTTACTGGCAGCCCCTCCTGGGCTGACTTTCCCAACTTTGATACTATCCTGGCCAATGTGGCCAGGCTGAAGTGTGATATGTATGATGATGCATTAATCCCCGTAGCTTTGGTTAATAAACTGGTGTCTCTCTCACAGCATCCTAGTATGGTGCTATTAGAGCAGTTTGCAAAGAAGCAGATGGGGTAGATGAAGTAATTGAGGAGGTAGGATTTTGAATTTTGAAGGGATAGACCTTACATAACCGTTTTAGGTTTGATACACAGTCTCTTGTTAAACATAATCTAAATCACGTTAATAACACCATCAGGAAGTATATCCGTTATTGCCATTGTGTTATTACCTAATAATTCAATAAGAGTTAAGTAGTTGTTTTCTAAAGTAGCATAAACATCTTCTATTGACGTAGCCTCTTTATGTTCAAAATAGAATACGATCTCAGAAATGAGTTGAGATAAATAAAAATACAAATGTTCAATGTAGATAACCAGCGACCGATCGTTCTTAAAAGCCGAATGGGTTATTTCATTTCGAATTCTATATAGTCTTTGAATATGCCATTCAATCTTAGTTTTATAATGTTCAAGCTTATTCTTCATTTCAGTAGAATCTGTGATAATATCATGGATTTGCTCACAACGATAATGAAGTAAATTGTTTACTTCACAACGCTGCAATAACAACTGATATTCTGCTGAATCTCTAAAAATAGAAATAAGTCGGGTTACAACTTGTTTTTTGTTCTCGTCCTGTAGATCAAGTTCTATCGGTGCTGTTAAGTATTTGACTCGGCACCTAATACAGTCCTCTGCAAAATTCCTGATTATTTTATAGAAATACCGAACACATAGAGCCGGAGGTAGGGGTTGTTTTATGTGAGATATAATATCTGAGTATTGGCCGGTTCTCATAATAGATTCAAGTGCAATCCATAGTGATATAAACTTTGTTTCTTGGAAATAGGAAGTTCTACTTAAATTAGTATATGAAAAAGCCGCACTTAGGCGAACTATTGTGCTCAGGTTATTATCACTATTGTTAAATAAATTCTTGGTATCTTCGAATACGTTGTTTGAACTATCTACATGATCGTAGGTTCTAAAAACGTCTGTTAGCTTTAGAGGTATTGCTGTATTGGTTGATGTATCAAAAGCGACAATAGTTGGTGTATTAGCGATAAAAGGGCTAATTATATTATAGAAAGTTGCTATGCTTAACTTTCTCTGTATAGTATTTATTGCATATAAAACTGCTGAATGCAGATCATATGCATTCACTGAAATAATTGCATAATGTTTTTCTGAATATAGTAAGTTGCGGACGGCATCTTCTATAGATTCAGCTTCAATTATTTCTGAACCTTTTTTTAAATCAATACCCAAACTTATAATTGTCTGCCGAACTGCTTCTGAGTTCAATCCACGTCGTGTTTCAATATTAATGCTGTGGTAGACTATAAAATCAATAGTATCAGTTGATAGAATCCTCTCAAATAACACATTTATCTTATCATCCGCCGTTCCATCTCCATGAAGATAATTAGAAAGATTAAAGAGGCCGGTGGTTGACCAGCCTTCATATAGGCATTGGCTTATCAAAGCAGACATATGTATTTCCATTTTGGAGCAGTTTTGTTGTGCTATATCTTCTCTTAATTCTTGTATTAGATAGCTCTTATAATTCCTTTTCAAAAGATTACATGGATTAGTTAACTGATACTTTAACCGTTGAAGACTTATCCTGAAATTATCATTATCTGTAGATTCATCATCGGATTTCTTTTTTCCAAGCTTAATATCCAAAATTCTTTTTAGAGTTATCCATAATGGCTTGTCGTATTTGGGTAAAATGTCATCATTAAGGATTATTTGACGAGCTTCAGCTTTTATATCATCTACATTATGACGAGAAGTGAGGAGCCCTGATAGAGTTTTGTCGATTACTTCCTGCAATTCCAAACAAGCTAAACAAGCATTAAGTATGTTATACTGGTACATATCGAGAGTGCGAGCCCCCAGGAGTTCTTGCCACCTTTGGTAAAAAAATATTAACTCAGTATTGACTTTTCTAAGTTCTAAGGTGCTATTATTACTATTAATTAGCATTTGCAATAATCCTTTTATAAAATCACAATTGACGAATAAATTTCATATGCTTATAATAAAGCTGTAACAAGCCAATAATAATATTGCTATTAAGAGGTAGATTCTTTAATGACGAGACGTAAGTCCGCATGAAAAGAACAAACCTCTTTTTCATTTTTAGTATAAATTATATTATTGTTGGATACAATAGATGTTTATTTGACTAGCTTTATGCGAAAAAGATAATATTAGCCATTAAATTCACCAAAGCCCGCCTCCGGCTCGGTGGCCGCCCGCCCTCCTGGCTCCGGTCGCTCCATTCGTCTCGCTTTATTCGCTGCGCTTCTGCCGCTCGACGTTACTCGCTCCCTTCGGTCAGGAAAGCTCCCCGACATAGGCTAGTGGACTGAGCAGGAGATTACCAGCCGGATCTCCGCTACCGCTCCGGTCCGCCCGGTGCCAGAAACTCAAACCTGCCTTCCAGCCAATACTCGGATTTTTTCAACTGGTACCATAAATGGAGGAGAAGCTCTCGCCATTTTTCCGGCACATTGTCCAGCGTTCCCCAGTTATTAAAAGCACCGTTGTCAATCAGCTCACTACGGAACCTAATCCATTGATCATATTCCATATAATCCTTAGCCCTACCCAGATACTGGCTCCAAATCCCGGCATAGGGTATTTGCCTGAATTTAATTAAACCCCTGGCCAGTTTTTCGGCATGGCCCTCGTAAACCAGGATAGCCCCCAGGTAAGAAGCTATAGCCGCGCGGGAAACATAAATATGCAACCACTCACCAACACTGCCCGGGGGCCGGTCAGTACGAGATGTACCGATATTTACAGTCTGACCTTGAAAATGCTGAATCAAAGCCACATACTCCTCCATCGTAATTTTCGCTGTAAACCCATCGCCAAACTTAATAGTGATGCCCAATAAATCCGACTTGGAATAAGAAAAAGAACTCTGCCCGCCCCAGGTTTTCAGGCTTATAAAACTATCCATTGGTTTCACCCCTATTGCCGCCATACAGGCATTAGCATTTAAACCATTTATTCGTCATAGCATTACCTTTTCCTGCCTGGTCCGCCACAGCCTCCCCCTCCCCTGCTTCACCCCCCTGCCCATCCCCAAACCCCGACCCAAATGGCGCTCGCTAGAGCGCATCGTTGTCCCCGGAGGGGGCTTCCCGCCCCCCTCGCACCCCGTCGGCCTCGCCCCGGTTATAGGGGGGCAGGAAGGGGCTCAGGCCGCTCCGCCGGCCGGCCTCCGTTCTTCCGTTGCATTCCTCTAAACCTTCGCTATCGCTACGGTCCGCTCCATTCCACTCCAGAAACTACGCCCGGCCGGCTCCGCTCCCGGCAACATGTCCCGCCGCCCGTCTTCGCACACTCAGACCGGCTATCCAGGTGGAAATCCGCCGCCCGGTTCACTCCGGCCCAGGCACCCCTGCGGACCGGATTACAAGCGCTGACGCAGCCGGTCCTCCGGGATTACGAGTGCCTGGCCTTGCGTTCACCCGGCTAAGATGCTGGATCCGCCAAAAGGAGCAGCCCCCTTAACCCCGCCCGCCTTTCCTCCGGTCAGGCCGGCTATATAGTGGTAATTATAGATTCGGTACCCTCTCCGGCAGACCCCGGTAAACGTCAGGTAACCGGTCGTTTTATATCCCGGGCGACCCGTTACCCGACCAGAGGACAGGCAGGTTTCCCTCCGGTCAGCCAGCCTGATTACAGTCCTCGCCGGCCGGCATTACAGTCTTGCCAGACGGGCATATTATAGTCCTCGCCGGACAGGCATTCCTGCCCGGTTCCTCATACTTCGTCACCCGGCAGGAATAGGAGAACGCCAGTGACAGAGTGCCTCCTCCGTCAGCACACTGCCCCTGGATCACAGTGCCGCTGCCGCGGCACGTGCGCAGCTGAGGTAGGCATGGGTCCGGCTTGGCTCCGGTTGCTCGTACCTCGCTCCCTCCGGCCTGGACAGGTTCCGTCAGCGGGGCTGTCCCCGGCCTGTGGCGACGGTGTACCGGGGATAGGGTTTATTGGTCTCCCGCCGCCCTTCCGATTGTACCACCCCGCTGCCACCTATCCAGGCGGCCGGCCCCGTGCCTTATCATGCGCCTTTTGGGGCTACCCGGCTCTGGTACCCAGGGATGAGGAGCGTGTTTCGGAGGCAGGAAGTCCGGAACATTGGGCTTTATTCACTGCTAATGCCATACAAAAACTGGGTTTAAACTGCAGGATTACGTGCGTGAATTGAGGCAAAAACGTCATAAATAACGGGTATAGTGGGCTTTGAAAGGTTGCCGTTGTTGCATAAAGCAACTATAATATATTATATAAGGTTGCAACAAGCAACACGACAAGGAGGCGGTTTGATTGTTTAACCGGCAGATGTTGTTTCAGATGGCTAACCGGCTGTACTACCAGGCAGAACTCTCCCGGTCGGCAGCCCTGACTGTAGCCTGGAACCTGGTCCGGTCACAGGACCCGGAGTACACCAAGGCCCGGGGAGTCAGCTTCGACGGTCGGCAGGAGATCCTGAAGAAGCTGGCCCGTAGAGGGCTTAATGGAATTACTGCCCGACTGGAGCGGGAGCCGGGGAACCAGGCCGATCCCCTGGCGGTAGCAGTGGTGCTGGTCCACCCGGCTTCCGGTCATACCTGCCATGTCGGGTATCTCTCCCGCGACCGGGCCGACCGGGTAGCCCCGCTAATGGATGCCGGGATCAGGGTAGACGTGCTGGACGTGGAGATCACCGGGGGACCGGGAGGAGAGCATTTCCGTAATTACGGCGTGAATTTTGCCTACCAGGTGGCCGGGGTGGCGTAAGCCGCCCGCCCTGGACCATAGAGGGGAGGAATAGTAATGGTACACCATATCCTTAACCGCTCTGAACTGCAGAAGGCGGTACGCAGCCGGTTAGAGGACACCCTGGCTGGAGGCTATATTGAACTGGCCAGCTATAACCGGTGCTGCTGCCGATGGGAAGCTGACCAGGGGGCCATAACCGGACTGCGCGGCCAGGTGAGGGACTACCTGCTGGATTACCTTACGGATCTGCTGGAGGAACTTCTGGACTACTGCATGGATCCGGACGAACTGATCGGCGAGTTTTACGACTGGGATCCAGAACCGGAGGCCCGGAGGGCGAAGCGCAGTGGTCCAGCCTGGATGTACGATGACGATGCTGCCGATATGGAGTACCATCGCCGCCGGGATGAAGGCCTGTTGTAATTGAACTGCCGGTTGTCTTACCCCACAGTTAGAGAGGAGAGGAAAGTATGAGCATTAACGAAGCCCTGAACCAGTTAAGAGAGACCCTGGAGAACGAGTTAGGCCTGATCCCTACTATCGATATTAATTTTCATACCAGCCGGAACCCTTACCTGGAATTTACCCCGGCTGCACTGCAAGCGGCCCGTATCCTGGGCGAAGCGGTGAATCAGCCGGTGGTACCGGTCAGTCGTAATGGCTACCACTGGTTTAATATCGGTAGAAATATGACCGTATTCTATAACGACCTGTCTTATGAGAGCTACCTGGCTCTGGGTATGGAGGACTGATTACAGTATCGGGGCAGCCGACCGGCTGCCCTGCGTCCAACCACATAATTTCAATATCGGCGGCCAATAACGTGACCGCCATTCATTCGCGCTCAAATGGAAAACCTATCCCTGGGAACCGGAGCCGGATACCCCCAAACCCCCAAAGCGGGCATGAACAGGGAAGGGGAGGCCAGCCTGGACGGGTGGCGCGGGGGTGGTATCATGGTTAAGCGATGGCGGAGAGAAACTACTGTTCATCCCCGGTATGCCATCGCCAAGGGATAAGGCCAACCCCCGTGACAGGACCTGTCCAAGCCGCAGCGCAGCGGAGCCAGGGCCGAGACTTCACTTCATCAGCTGCCCGCCGTGACGGGCGACCGGCAGGGAGCCGGTCACTGTAATGATATCCAGTAGCCGGGTGACGACGGAGGAGGAACCGGGAGCAGGGATGCCGTGCGGCGAGCAAAGAATAGACTGTCTGGCAAGACTGGAATGCTTGTCCGGCGAGGACTGTAATAACCCCGGCGCGAAGCGGGAGAGTAAGGATTCTTTTAGGGATGAAGGATTGATCAGGTCACCCAGCCAGCCGGTCCGACCAGCGGGAGGACGGGCGGCGATTGAGCCAGGCCTGCGGGGAAACCACCCAGATCAGCCGGGCGAACGGAAGGACAGGCGCATGTTATCCCGGAAGGCTGGGCGCGCAGCGCAATGTAAACCGGCCTGGAGGGGCGGCTGCCCCGGAGAGAGCCGGGCGGCGGGTTGTCTGCCAGACCATACGACCAGATAGGTGCGGGGATACGCTGTACGGCCCTTCAGTTCTTCAAGGACGGACAGGGTATCCCTCGGCCACCGAGCGGAAGGCTCAGGCGCAGGGCCGCGAACATCCGCGTATGTAATCGCGCAGCGCACGCGGGTGAGCGCCGCTAGGGAAGCCCGGAGCCTGTGCATGGAGCGGGCTTTGGGGTACGGTTAATGATAGATCATGTTTAATGTAACATTGATATGAGTTCCCTAGTTTCTTTCAGCAAGGAAATCAGATTGTTATATGTATTGCTTCTTTGTTGTTGCATGTTCCTAATTTCTTCAAGTTGTTGATCTATAAGTTCGAGGTCAGTAGTCAAAATACTTGCTACATATGCCTTCGTTGCCTCTTCATAATGCATTTCGATAACATGTGCTGCATCATTAAATCCATTTCTTATTGTAGACCTATTTTCACGAAGATCATTTTCCAACTGAGTAGCATCGCAATCGTCTTTTATTTGCAAAACGAATGTTAATACCGTTCCAGCTACAGCTAAAACACGTCCAGCATGGGCTATCCCACGAGTCCATTTAACGGCTTCCCAGGGTTTAAAGGACTTACCGAAGAAATGACCTACTTCAAGAACAGCTTTATGTATTGGGGTTCCTGAATATTCACTGAGTTTCGATAATCCCGCCAAAGTGCCGGATTCTGCTTTGAAAGAGTTCTTAATAAGAAAGGTCCCTAGCTGACTAGCAATGTTGGATATTGTTTTCATATTTGAAATGGCTTCTAGAGAAATATCTTGGTCTTCAATACGATGAATTAATCGAGGAATTAATTCTTTGGCTAATTCACTGTCTAATATTTCTCCCAGACGTTCATCAAGATTCGCAATTTGGGTTCCAATGACATTTTGAACCGATTTGCTAAGTTCTTCTGAGTATTGTTGGACACGGTTTTGAGCTGCCTGTATTTCTCTATTCACGGCCTCTTGGTCAGCAGAACCATGAATAAGTTCAGAAGCTCTTCGCCCCTCTTCGCGTATTTTCGAACTAATTTTTTGAATTTCATTCGCTGCAGCCCTTGGAATTCGCTCCTGGGTTTCAAGAATAGCTCTGCGTCGTTGAAGTAATAACTCTTCAAGTGAATCAATATCAGCATCGCCGGTTGATTCTTGTGCAAGTGCTTCCTGGAGAACTTGCTCAAGAGAATAAAGTGCTGTTGTGTAACGGCCAGTTAAGCCTTTGGAACGAACAAAGTCATTTAAATTTTCTACAAAGTATTCAAAACCGCTTTTTTTCCATAGGGCCACCCTAATATGCTCATCACTTTCGGACATACTATCGATTGCTGCCTCTGCATCAATAAAAGATGTACGTAGATCTTCTGGAGAAAACGGAAGAAGGACCCTTCTGAGGTCTTCTCTAATGGTTTCTTGGGCTTCTGGACTATTACCATTAGAGCAACGGCGCATCTTGTTAACCACTAGCATCATCTCATGCGCCTTGTCTCGCTCAATAGCAAGTTTTCGAAAATGCTGAGCCAATTCTGAATCAAAAAGTTCGTTAGTAATAACAAAAACAAGTAAGTCTGCTTCTGCTATAGCACGATATGAAACTTCGTCATGGTCAGGGCGGATTTTAGTGTGAATACCAGGAGTATCGGTAACTTTAATTCCATTCCAATCGTATCTATGAGCAAGTTGTGTACTAATACCGGCTCCCACTGATATATCATCTCTTCCAGTCAATTGTTTTAGGATGGTTGATTTTCCTGCACCGTATTGACCTGCAAAAACCACTTCTATAGCCTCGTCAGGAGGCACAATGGATGAAGGAATTCTACCAGTTAAAAGACGGAGTTGATCGCTGTGAGCATTAATGAGGATATTTCTCGCTTTATCTAATAAGGCATTTCCAACCGTTGCCCAATTAAGAATATTAAACTCAGGTATTTCCATGGTTATCATCCTTTCATTTTACTATGTGTAGTTCTGTAAGTTGTTGTGCTAATTTTATCCTTGATTTTGTTAATAGATCAAATTCATCCATGGGAACATGTACAACCCGCAAATCCCATTCAATATTGATTTTTTCTTTTGAACATCCCCGCCCGATAGCCTGTGAAAGAATAGATTTTTCATTTTCATTATTAATAACAAACCATAGTGGTTCTCCCAGTAGTCGTTCAATCTCAACACGGATAGGGCCGGGAAATCTTACATCAGGTTTTATCATAAGCATTGTAGCAATACCCGGAATACGCGCAACATCCTGAATATAGTTGAGTTCGTCGATAGCTCCCAAATTAATGAATGCTTCCTTGATTAAAATTCTATTAAGATCTTTTTGTCTACGAGTTAAGGTCCATGATAACACTCTTTGGGCATCCGCTAATTCAAATAATCCTGAAGTAACTGTTTTTAGGTCGTTGAGGAATATATATATTAGTTTATTGAATAATTCTTTGTGAAACCAATCAATGAGCCGAGTCCGTAAATCTATTTCAATTCGATCAACACTGGCCTTTAATTGATCTATAAGCTTATGTCGTGCTCGCTGAGTTTTTGCTTCTCGACTATCAAATAATAATGAAACGGCCCACCCTAGAATACCGACCCCTGCAGCGGCCCAACCAAGAGGACCGCTCCCAAGAATTATAGCCGCTAAAGTGAGTCCGCCTGTAACAAAGTTAACACTCCAGTTCCAGGCGCGTTTAGTATCAAAAATGCTATCTGTCTTAATATTTCGAGCATCCGTGAATTCACTGACAAGAGACAACTCAGTCTTTAATTCACGTGTTATTTCAATTAGAGCTATTCTACAGTCTTCTATAAGGGCTTTTTGTAAGTTGTTAATTTTATCATTAATGCCAGAAGATTTTATATGACTAGTCCACTTTTCTCCGGCTTTTTTATCACCGAAATGATCTTCAGCAAATACGGGGATATCATCTCTAAGATTATTACATATTTTAGAAACAAGCGTGTATATTCGTTGTTCACCGTCAATTTTAAATTCGTTTGCCCAAGTATAGAATTGGCGACGTTTGCCAACTAAAACACGGCCACTGGCTGAATTTTGGGAGCTGAAATCAAGGAGCATATCAGTAAGATTTAATACTGGAAGCAAAGCCCCATCTATGAAACTCTTTGTGCGAAGAAATGTTCCTCTTCCGATAATATCCCTTATTATGTAGTCTTCAATATCAGAGAACCTGCTGGCCTTTTCTAGCTTTTCTTTTAAACCAGGATCTTGAGTCTGATTAGCGAGAAAACGTGATCTCAGGTGAGCAGCAACAAAAGGAATCCGATTTCCGGGTATGTATTCATGTGTAAATATATTAAACTGATTTATTAATTGTTTGATTCTGATCGGGTCAAAATAACGGTTAGGATTCCGAAGAAATATATCTAAGTCATCGGACACATCTACGGCTGCCTTAATATTACATATACCTAGAACGGGTTTGCCAATTCTCAGTATATTGGCTAAACACTCTGCCTCAACTGGTTGAGGGGCATCGTCAGTAATAAGAAATAATATTAAATCTGCCTGTGAAGCAGATTTATAAGCCAATTCTTCATCGTCATTTCCTTCAAACGCTGCAATGCCTGGGACATCTGTAATTTCCATGCCCTTCCAATCATAAGATCGAACATCTCGAGTTGTACGCTGAGCACCTTTCCCAATAGATGATCCATCGCCTCGAGTTAGGATTTCCATTAATGTAGATTTGCCAGCCATTGTACGACCAAACAACGTTATGGAAAAACGATCTAACCGACGAATTCTTTCTTCTAAATCTAGTTCAGTATTGCGCTGCAGTTGCTCTAATTCGTATATTACGCCAGTAAGTTGATTCTTCAGTTGATCAACGATACCCGGTGTTCTAATAGGGTTTAATTCTATGGCATTAAGACAATCTAACAAGGAATTAGACATAACACTTATTGCCATAGCTGATTCCATAAGATGAGCTTCGGCAATTTCATACCCATGTCTTGCCGCTTTTTGGCATTGCTCAAGTGCATATTCTAGCTTATTCGAAGGCTCTTCTATTGGAATAGATTGAGTATGATGGGCACTCATAATCGCTTAAATTCCTCTATAAATATTTATACTAATGATTATCTCGAGGACATCAGCCAACTTCATCCGACCTAATGGTTTTCAAAACTATTGAAATCTAACGTATTTAAACCTACTGCTGCATAGACTTCAAACAGGGTTTGAATAATTGGATCTTCAATCTCAATTACTCTGATCGACATATTGGCAACCCGTTCTTTTGCGGCAAGGAACAGCAAGTTAAAATCATTATCTGTTTCTAATACTGTTCTATTTCTACTAGTATCCAGGCCTTTTTGTTGGGCATCTAGTTTAGCCAGGTTAAATGCAAAGGTAGCACTAGTATGACCTGAGCTGGGTCTGGAATGCTGTAGGAGCCTTCTTTTTAGATTATCGGTCCTACCGACATAAACGGGCACACCATTTTCGTAAAAGACATAAATCCCTTTAGCCGGCAAGTTATCTAATTTATCACGGGATAAGAGCGGAGAGGAGATCAGTCTTTCAAACAATCCGGTTAATTGCTCTACAAAATTATTAAATTGCTCACTCATTTAATAAGTCCTCTTCTTCGTGGTTTGACTCCTGCTCCAGTTGTTTTAATGTTTTGTCCCCATGCTTCCAAAGTTTTCTGCCGTTTGCGGCTCCCCCCACTATTGCTGAAGCGGCATAACTTGGACTGCTAAATTTAATGTTTTCGTTAAAGGTGTAAAGTCCCTCTCCACCGTCTGTTATGATACCGGTATCTTTTAATTTTTTACGCATCTTCTTAATGGCATCAGGACATGATGGACGGTTATCGGCAACAGCAGTTGACCCCTTCAGTACAACATAATCATTGTCTTTAATAACCATTTTACCTATTGCATTCTTAACTTTTAATTCAAAGATTTTCTGCGTATCCTCAATTGAATTAGGAATTATTCCGGGTTCCAGGATTTGAATGCCCAAAGACAACAGTATTAATCTAATTCCATCCAAGAATTGATCAACCTCAGCATTATCAACCTCTGATATTTTCGGCTTAGTAGGAACCTGTGAATTATCAAGTTTGACTTGGAATGCCTCTTTGGCTAACCGATATAATTCAGCTTCAAGATATTTTATCTGGGTCTTTGTTAAATAATCATCCTTAGATGAAAAGACAATGGCTTCTGTCCAAAAATCTTTATTAACGGAATGGCTTTTCAATCGTGGTAGAACCGGATCCCCCTCACCGACATACAATACTAATTGATCCGGTTCATTATAATCGTATCCCAGCAGAAGATATACACCGGGTTTTTGGGCGGCCTCACGAGCAGTAAACTTGTCTAATTTAGTACGGGGAAAAAACGTTGCTAGTATGGTCATGTTAGAAATTTCAACAGTACGAAGACCATTGGGTTGGCCTTCGGTCATAAATAGCCGTATCAG
>JAAYCK010000014.1 GCA_012729835.1 Syntrophomonadaceae bacterium | reverse complement strand
TGCCGAACTGGAAGCGCTCCGTATTACTCGCCGTGAAAAATATAAAACTCTAGAGTCTTTTATCCGGGAAATAGAAACCCGGCGTTTACTTATTGAGGAATTTGATAAAAAACTATGGATAGCTATTGTTGACAAGGTCACGGCATTGCCTGGTGGTAAACTCAAGTTTAACTTTAAGAATGGCACGGAAATAGAAGCATAGTAGATTAGACAGGAAGGAGCCGTTTGATTTCTAAAGTGTAACCTGGTGCCAGCAGAAGCGCTTTTAGGGCGGTAAGTCAGCCTGCCCTATGGGGAGTTTCTAGGTTATGAAAAGGGACCCGGACGGTCTTTCGAAGATTATTTTGTGTAAAACATGATTGATTATAGAAACCTGGTGTGCTATTATTAATTAATATGAGCCATGAAGGTTCAAAATGAGTTGAGAAGTCTCATCTCTATATAAATGATTTAAAAATCAATGAACCACGAAGGTCAGATAATCTGCAAGAATGCAGATTTGACTTTCGTGGTTTTTTATTTTGGGAAAACGATTCATACACAAACATTAAAAATGCCCAGGGGCAGTAAAATTGAGCAGTCGAAGGAGAGTGCGTTCCTGTGGATCTGAACAAAATTAGGCACAAATGGAGTCTTAAACAAAAAAACAAGCAAGCCAGTATTGACATGTGGAACTCGATGGCCGAGAGTTTCGGCAATTTCGCCCTGCCTGACTTTGAGAAAGATTCATTTTTGCGTTTATTGGCCGGGCAAAATATGTTGAGCCCGAATGGTATGGTCCTAGACGTAGGCTGCGGGGCAGGTAAGTATGCCCTAGCTATAGCTGGGCATTGCCAGTATGTGACTGGGGTAGACCTGTCACCCCAAATGATTAACATCGCCAGGCAAAAAGCCGCGGATTACAATGTCCATAACGTGGATTTTTACTGTGATGACTGGCACCACATGGACATAGAAGCATCAGGATACTTACATAAATTCGATCTGGTGTTTGCCCATATGACGCCGGCGATCCAGAGCGTGGATACCTTTGAGAAACTTTCGGCTGCGTCAAAAGGGTGGTGCGTGTTGGCTAAGCCTATCCGGCGCACTGATCCTGTCTCCGATGCGGTCAAGGAGATGGTTGGCATTAGAGAACGACGGGAAAGCGCCGATGAGGATATTCTGTTTGCTTTCAACATGCTATGGCAGCAGGAGTATCTGCCCCGGCTGGCCTACGAGAAACAGGTCTGGAAGATGAGAAAAACCTTGGATGAGGCTTATGGACTTTATATTAACCGGATCAAGACCTATAAGGACATCAGCTGGGCGCAGGAAGAAGAGGTCAGAGAATACATAAAATCCCTGGCCCGGGATGGTTTTATTCATGAAGATGTGGATACCACTATAGCCACCTTATACTGGCAGGTTAAATAATTCACCGGGAGGAGAGGAAATAATCAATGGCAGCAATGGATTGGGAAAAAGCGATGGAATTTCACGGGCATGCCTGCCCGGGACTGGCGATTGGAGTAAAAGCGGTGGAGGCAGCTAAAGAGAAGATGGGCATCACCTTTTCGGCCGATGAAGAAGTAGTGTGCGTAACCGAAAACGATGCCTGCGGTGTCGACGCGGTGCAGGTGCTGACAGGGTGCACCATGGGGAAGGGAAACCTTATATACCGGGGCACAGGGAAGATGGCGTTTAGCTTCTTTAACCGCAAGAACGGAGATAGTCTGCGCATGATCATTAAACCGTTTGCAGAGGAAATGGAGCGGGAGGAGCGCCAGGCGTATATCCTGAACACGCCCGCAGATGAAATATTCAATTTCATGAAGCCAACGTTTAATCTGCCTGAGACGGCACGGATATTCAACTCGGTAATCTGCGAATCCTGCGGTGAAAGTACCCCTGAGCACAAAGTTAGATTGCAGGAGGGGAAGAAGGTCTGCCTGGATTGCTTCAAGGAGTACGGCCGGGGATGGTAGTGCCCGGTATTGACAACTACCAGAAGTATACGGGGAGAAAAAGGCTAGTCTTGGTGTTGCTGGCGATTCTTATCTTGATATCATCAGCGGTGGCATTAAATGCAGGTTCTATGGATCTGAACCTTAAGCAGGTTATCCAGGCAATAATGGGCCAAGGCAGTAATGTATCTGATATGGTGATCTGGAGGATTCGCCTGCCCAGGATATTGGCTGCAATTATTGCCGGAGCAGGACTATCGGTGGCCGGTTGTGTCATGCAGAACAATCTCCGCAACCCGCTGGCTTCACCGTCAACGCTGGGGATATCCAATGCGGCTGCCTTCGGAGCCAACCTGGCCATAATCGTCTTCGGGGCAGGCACTATACAGAGCACAAGCACTGATGCAGTGACCATCAACAACCCCTACCTTGTGACCCTTTTTGCGTTTGCCTGCTCAATACTAGCTACGGTGGTTATCCTCATTCTGGCGGGGATTAGGAATTTTTCTCCCGAGGCGATGGTGCTGTCCGGGGTGGCGCTCAGTTCACTGTTTTCAGCCGGTACCATCCTGATTCAATATTTTGCCCAGGATTTTCAGATTGCCGCGGTCGTATTCTGGACATTCGGAGATTTGGGCCGGACCGCTTGGCCCGAAGTCACTATTTTAGCCATTATTATTGCCTTATCTTTCATCTATTTCATGTTCAGGAGATGGGACTATAACGCGTTGGACAGCGGAGAGGAAACTGCCAAGAGCCTAGGGGTTAATGTGGAAAGGCTCCGGCAGGGCGGAATGCTGGTATCGTGCCTGATCGCCGCGGTGGCGGTTTCATTTCTGGGCATTATTGGTTTTATCGGGCTGGTTGGTCCACAAATCATGCGAAGAATTATTGGGGGAGATCACCGCTACCTTATACCTGCCTCGGCCCTGATGGGTTCTCTCCTGTTGTTGGTTTCCGACACCCTGGCCAGGACTATGGTAGCTCCGGTGGTGCTTCCAGTGGGAGCTATTACCTCTTTCTTTGGAGCACCACTGTTCCTGTATTTACTGATTAGGGGGTATCAGAAGAAATGATTTTATCAGTAAATGGACTGGCTTTTGACTATCCCAGTCGTTCGGTTTTACAAAATATCAGCTTTTCTATCTGCAAAGGTAATTTCCTAGCTGTTCTTGGTGTCAATGGTGCCGGTAAATCTACCCTTCTGAAATGCATTAACGGGGTTTTGAAGCCTTGTGCCGGCACAGTTTTAATCCAGAACGACGAAGCAACCCAACTTACTCGCAGAGAGATTGCCAAAAGAATTGGATATGTGCCTCAACGCCACGAACATTTCAGTACCACTGTCTTTGATGCAGTGCTTCTGGGAAGAAAACCCTATATCCAGTGGGAGGCTTCCCGGAATGATCTGGAAATTGCACAAAAAGCATTAAATATGCTCGAACTGGAAGAGTACTCCCTAAGATACCTGAATGAATTGAGCGGCGGTGAACAGCAAAAAGTGATCATAGCCCGGGCTTTGGCGCAGGAACCGGATTTGCTGCTGCTAGATGAACCGACCAGTAGCCTTGATCTCAAGAACCAATTGGAAGTCATCAGGGTCATCAAAAGAATTATCCAAACCGGGCACATTGGGGCAGTAGTCAGCATGCATGATTTGAATCTGGCAATCCGTTTTGCCGATAAGTTCATATTACTCAGCAATGGCGAGATTTTTGCTGCCGGTGGTCTGGAGGTGATGACTCCGGAGAACATCCAAAGGGTTTACTCAACCCCAGTCAAGATCACGGAGGTCGAAGGTATTCCGGTGGTGGTGCCGGTATAACGTTAATGCTGTCGGGGTAAAGCCACCGACAAATACTAATTGATATGGAGGATCATGATGAAAAAGAGGACTATCTGTTTATTTGTGCTATTGTTGTTTAGCCTGTCCATCTTTTCAAGCGGGTGTTCTTCCCAGACTGCCCAGAAATCACAGACCGCACCGACCAAAATAACCGTGACCGATACCCTGAATCGACAGGTTGAGATCAACGGAGTGGCCAAAAAAGTCGTAGCCATCGGCCCTGGTGCCATGAGACTTTGCTGTTATTTTAACAACCCGGCTATATTTGCCGGCATTGAACAAATGGAAATAGACAGCCCGACCGGCAGGCCATACTTTTACGCATATCCGGAATTGGCCAAACTACCTGTGATTGGCCCGGGCGGCCCCAACAACGCCCCTGACCCGGAAAAAATCCTGACCGTAAAACCGGATGTGATTTTTACTGCCTATGCTCCGGACAAAGCTACCGTAGACAACCTGCAGGCCAAAACCGGAATTCCGGTGGTGGCAGTTAGCTATGGCAAAACATCGACTTTTGATCCCCAGGTAAACGCCTCGCTTATTCTTATAGGCAAGATTATCGGCATGGATCAGAGAGCCCAGGAACTGGTGGGCTTGATGGACCAGTTTAAAAACGACCTGGATAAAAGAACCAAGGACATACCCCAGGATAAAAAACCTACCACCTATGTAGGAGGCCTGGGTATGAAAGGAACCCATGGGATCGAGAGCACCCAGGGCAATTACTCGCTGTTTAACGCTATCCATGCCAGGAATGTTGTGGATGAAACCGGTAAAACTGGGTCGGTGATGATAGATAAAGAGCAGTTAGTCAAGTGGAACCCGGATAAGATCTTCATAGACGGGGCCGGGTACCCATCAATATTAGAAGATTACAAGAAAAACAGCCAATTCTATCAGACCCTGTCGGCGGTGAAAAATGGCGAACTTTTCGCCATATTGCCCTATAATTTCTATACCACCAATATCGATACATCCATCGCTGATGCTTATTATATGGGCAAGGTGCTCTATCCCGACCAGTTCCAGGATATCGATCCGGAGAAAAAAGCGGACGAGATTTACAAACTCCTGCTCGGCAAAGAACTCTATGCGCAAATGACCAAGGACTTTGGCGCTTTCAGAAAGATTACATTGCAGTAAAGGTTTTTAACCGGGGTTGAAACACTGAGACTATGGACTTGATTTAAAGAGCGTTCATACATTTGGGGCCGGTCGTAATCAGTGATGATTTGGAGGGAAAAAGAGAACTGGTCCAGTTATTTGGAAAAAGGTTGCCGAAAAAGCTTTCTAATTGTTCGGCAATAAATGAAATTTCTGTTCCAATTACAGGCCCCGGGATTTTGTTTGGCTATTGCTCTAGTATGTTTAAGCTGTATATTCGGTGGTAAAATAAATAATAAAAAGAGGCGTGAGAAATGGATATAATTTCACATAAACATGAGCACAGCCATCCCGAAGTCAAACACAATCATCCTCATGAACATGAAGGTCGGATGCACGAACATGAGCACACTCATGAAGCCGTTGTCCATGTACATGAACATGATCACGATGTTAACCTGGAGAAGGAGCATACCCATATTCACCACGAGCATAAGCACAATGAATAATTAAGCAATTGGAAAATCAGAGGGGGTTCGATGGAGTCCTGACCGGCTCCTTTTGATGGAGATATAAAATTTGTTAGGACTATCGGTATGATTACGAGGGTTTTACTTCTATTTTCTGCACACCCCCTGATGAAAATACACACCACCACAGTGGAAATCGTTGAAAGACCGCCACGGGGGTGTGCATTTTAACATTTTTCCCATTAGTTGTTGTTTACCATTCCTGCTGGAACAAATTTGTTTCGACTTATCCAAACCCGAATGGCTATTTAGAAATCTTGTCTATAATAGCCATGATCTCTTCCATCTTTTCGTCAGCGTTACCTTCTTGAAGTGCATCTAATACACAATGTTGGAGATGAGCATGAATTATTTCTTTGTTAGCACTATGCAGGATAGCTTGAGTAGCCATAAGCTGATTGCTGATATCGATACAATAACGGTCTTCCTCCACCATTTTGAGAATTCCATCTAGTTGTCCCCGAGCTGTTTTTAAAAGCCTGTTTACCTTCGTTTTATCTGCTTTCATTCGGTTCCTCCGAAAATTGAAAATTTCTCCAGATCTCAAGTTCAACTATTTGACCTCATAGCCTGCATCTTGGATACTGTTTTTAATTTGTTCGAGGTTTACCTGGTCTTGATCATAACCAACAGTAACCTTTTTGTCAGCCAAGTCAACATCGACAGTGCCCACACCTGTCAAAGAGCTCAAGGCATTCTTGACTGCATTAACGCAATGCATACAGGACATGCCCTCTACATTCAGTACCTCAGTAACTGCATTCGGCATCATTAACACCTCCTTATTCTTTATTCTAATGGCACATTATCTCATGCGGCAGAATCAAACAATTTACCTTGCTGGTTCATCTGATCCAGACCGGCTATGAGGCTCGCTTTAGAGGGGTCAAAGTGCCGCAGACTCAAAGAATTGGTAACGACTGATACTGAGCTGAAAGCCATAGCTCCCCCTGCAATTATTGGACTAAACATAATAATAAAGCTTCGGCTGATAACCTTTATAAAGCAGCATATCAAGCATGAACGCAAAATAGTTTTCGCAGCTTGAACCATTGTCCCCGATTCCAGCTATTTTCTGAACTTTTTGCATGATTGGTTCTATCATCCTTATCGGACTGCATACCGCACAAAAGTGCCTGCTGGAATCGACTAGTTTTTCAAATGTACTAGCATCGCAAATGGCTGGCGTATTATGCGCAAAAACCAGGTCGTAGCGTTCTTTCATTTCTTTTTTCTCAAGATCGACCGTATTCCAGTCCGCTATTTCAAGGCTGACATTGTTGATTCTGGACTCTTCCAGTATCTTTTGGCCATGCCCGAGCATTTTGGGAGAGATGTCCAAGCCGGTTGCTGTATTGACTCTATCGGCAAGCGCAATGGTATAGACGCCCACGCCGCAGCCTATGTCCAATACATCGTAGCTTTTGTCAAGCATATGTTCCCTCTCCAATAATTTGAGAAATTCGTCATATAAATGATGATAGGTTGGATCCTCCGACTGCGAATCCCATAACTGCACTTCATTCTGGACATCCCTATTTTGAGTGACCCACATTTTTCTAATTTCTTCAATCTTCACGATTTTCAGCTCCATTCTGATAATTTACTTAAAGAATAATTTTTCATAATTCAAGGATTTGCCAACTACTGCCTAAACTCAGTTCAGAGGTTGTGATATATTTTTCCAATTAGCCCCGGTATACTAAATCAATTACTATCCCTCCTATCTTCAAAAAAATAACCATGTAGATAATCCGCCTGCTGGAGCAGGAAAGTCACCTTCATGGTTAGTTATAGTTATTTATAAAATTAACTTCAGGTAAATCTGATTTTGACCTTTTGACTAAGGATATAAATGCAATGTGTTATTTAATATAATTTGTAAGACAGGAATAAAAACATCATATTATCTAATCACTTCTGTGATTACTAAACATTCGTCGTTAATTTTTTTTTATTTTTTTTATTACTAAGTGTTTACCGATAATTAGTCAAAGAGCCTTCACAACTCCATTAATATTTGTATTTTACACTGTTGTGTATACGTGTAAATAAAATTAACATACAGGTTGGTACAGTATTTGGGTGCTGATCACCAGAATTATTCAAATGAATTAAACTTATGAACACCCATAACGAAAATGCACACCCCTGCCTTGGAATCGTTAAAAAATTGACCGGGGGTGTGCATTTGTATCATTTTATAGTAGGGTAGCCACAAAACAAACAACCCAGGGTTATTACGAAATAGCCTGGGCTTTGTGATTCTTAATTATCGTGTCAGAAGCGAGGTGTCAACAACCCCGTCCCCTTGACAACAGGTGTCAACAACCCCGTCCCCC
>JAAYCK010000115.1 GCA_012729835.1 Syntrophomonadaceae bacterium | reverse complement strand
CGCCAGCAGTTCACTGCCGCAGATAGCATATGCCGCCACGCCGATTTCATGACCGATGACCTCGGCGCTCTCCTCGGTAACCACCGGTATATTCTTTCTGGAAACCGCGAAGGTAGTGGTATATAAACCATGTTCGTGAACAATGGCCATAGCCTCTGGACGTCTCTGGTATATCTTACGATGCATCGGCGTCTCGATAGAAGGCTTGAACTTGCCAGCCACCACCTTCCCTTTGAAATCAACCAGGACAAGGTCTTCCGGCTCCATAGTCGAATAATCCATCCCGCTGGGAGTGATCAGCATTAAAGACTGTCCTGCGATACGAGCGCTGACATTACCCCAAGTACCGCTGACCAGATGGGCCAAACAAATCTCTCTTACCGCGTGCATTACCTCTTGCCGCTCATTCATGTAATCCATGTCATCACTGTCCTTGCCGAATTGTTTTTTTACTAACCTGTTTTGAAAGCCGCTGCCATACTATCGGCAAATGGCGGCTGGATTATGCCCTTTTCCGTAACAATGGCAGTTATAAGTTCATGTGGAGTTACATCAAATGCCGGGTTGAAAACCGGCGCCTCAGGTACTGTAAAGTATACTCCCCGGAACTGACGGATCTCATCGCCATGCCGCTCTTCTATGGGTATCTCCTCGCCGGAAGCAAGGGATAGATCGATTGTCGAGGATGGAGCCACTACATAAAAAGGTATCCGATGATAGGCCGCTAAAACAGCCAGACCATAAGTGCCAATCTTGTTGGCAGTGTCACCATTGGCAGCAATGCGATCCGCTCCCACCAGGACAGCGTCCACTTCTCCCCGGCGCATCACTGATGCCGCCATGTTATCGCTGATCAAGGTAACCGGAATGCCGTCATGCATTAGCTCCCAAACGGTAAGACGTGCTCCCTGCAGCACCGGGCGGGTCTCACAGGCCCATACCTGCTCTATCTTGTTCCGACGCGCAGCAGAACGGATAACCCCCAGGGCGGTTCCATAGCCGCAAGTCGCCAGAGCTCCGGCGTTACAGATAGTCATCACCCGCACACTGCCGCCAAGCAGTTCCTGCCCTTTTTCTCCCATGGCCTCATTGACCCTGATATCATCCTCTAGAAGATCCTGGGCCGCCTGCAGCAATCTTTCTCCAACAGCGCCGGGGGCACAACCCTGGCTGCTCTGTAAGACCTCATCCATACGCTGCAGAGCCCAAAACAAGTTTACCGCGGTAGGTCGGGTAGCCGCCAGCAGATCCCGTTTTCCCTGATAGTAGCTATGAAGATCTGCGACACTGCCCTGGTATTGCTGCATGGCCAGGGCGAGTCCGAAGGCTGCCGCAACCCCAATCAGCGGAGCTCCTCTTACCTTGAGTTCTCTGATAGCCCCAGCTACCTGTTCAGCGGTGGCACAGGACTCATAAACTACCCGTTGAGGTAGCTGGTTCTGATCCAAAATCACCACATAAGGCGCTTCATAGGCGATGGTTTTTATCATTTCATAACCCCGGGTTCATTTAGAATGTTTCCGCAGTCACAGGGCGCCTTTTCATCGATATATTTCAAGCTTCCGGTTAAGATTTTTCTAATGCCGCCCAAACTGTTCTTCATCATGTCCAGGACCTCACTATGGGTCAAGACTCCGGGTGATATTCCTGCCGCGAAATTGGTGATAATAGATATATTGGCGTAGCATATTCCCAACTCCCGAGCCAGGCAAACCTCCGGTACACTGGTCATACCCACCAGATGACCGCCCATCTGCTTGAAAACTGCGATCTCAGCGGCAGTTTCGAAACGCGGCCCTTCATTACAGACGTAGACTCCACCATTGCAGATCTCGATACCGTTGGCTGCGCCGGCCTTTACCAGGGCCTGCCTCAACTCGGAACAATAAGGCACTGTCATGTCGCAGTGAACCACTCCGGCTTCTCCGCCCTCATAAAAGGTACTGGGACGACAGCGAGTAAAATCAATAAATTGATCTGCTAAAACGAAGCTTCCCGGTTTATATTCAAAATGCAGTGACCCTACCGCCGCAGTCGCGATTATGTTCTTGACCCCCAACATCTTCAAGGCCATAATATTGGCCCGGTAGTTGATAAGATGTGGTGGTACGCTGTGTTTTTCTCCGTGGCGAGCCAGGAAGGCTACTTCCGTGCCCTGATATTTGCCGGTGATCACCTTAGCATCACCGTAAGGAGTATTCATAACCCGTTCCTGCATATCGTCGAGCAGGTATGGATCGTAAACTCCAGTTCCACCAATAATCGCATTCTTGATCAAAATTCTCCACTCCTCTCGTTATTCCTCTTCATCAAACAATGCAGCAGCAAACGCAGCTGGATCGAAATCACGCAGATCGTTCATTTTCTCACCGATCCCTACCAGTTTAACCGGCATCTCCAATTCCCGGGCGATAGCCAGTACGATACCACCCTTGGCAGTGCCGTCGAGTTTGGTCAGGATTATACCGGTGACCCCGGTTGCTTCTTCAAATAATCGGGCCTGGCTGATAGCATTCTGCCCGGTACAAGCATCAAGGACCAGCAACACCTCATGGGGAGCACCAGGTATCTCTTTTTCGATGACCTTCCTGATTTTACTGATTTCCTTCATGAGATTATTCTTATTTTGCAAACGGCCCGCGGTATCTATTATTAGAATATCCGCCTTGCGAGCACGAGCGGCATTAATGGCATCATAGACTACTGCCCCCGGATCGGAACCTTCCTGATGTTTGATCAATTCCACTCCGACCCGGTCGGCCCAGATCTGCAGCTGATCGATCGCTGCGGCTCTAAAGGTATCGGCAGCCGCAATTATAACCTTTTGGTCATAGTTCTTGAAGCGATATGCCATCTTGGCTATGGAAGTCGTTTTGCCGGCTCCGTTGACTCCTACCACCAGAATTACGGTAAGCTTGTCATCCGCTGAGCGCAGGGACAGATCGCCGGACGAATCCAGCAGCTTGCGTACCTCCTCCTGGATCAAGGCCATTACCTGGGAAGATTCGTTCATCTTTTGACGACGGGCATTGTCCCGGACTGATTTTACCAACTCCAAAGAGGTATTAACCCCTACGTCAGCTTCGATCAGGATCTCCTCCAACTCTTCCCAGAACTCATCATCCAGCTTGCGGTTGCTTTTGACCAGATTGGTGATTTTCTCACCGATATTTTTGCGGGTTTTAGTCAAGCCGAGTTTTAAACGGCTGAAAAATCCCTTTTTGCCCTCTACCTGTTGATCATCTTCCTCATCTGCTTCATCCTGTCCTGACATAGAGTCCTCGTCAAATGGCTCACTCGCCATAGCATCCACTGGCTCGCAAATCGTTTCCTCAGGTCCTGATAGGTCTACCGCTGGCACAATCGCTTCCTCCAGCAAGCTTTCCTCGCACACCAACTCTTCAACCGGTTGGATTTTTGTATCTTGTTTTTTCCGCCTTAAACGGTCAAAAAACGCCATTTTACTATCCCCCACTATAAAAAAGTAAATACTAAGTGAATAGACGCAGGCGGCTTACGCCGCACGCTGACCCTCCGGGCGCAGGTTTAACGCAGAATTCTTATCATACAACTTCCACCGCACAGCCATCAGGTCGCGAATATAGTATCATGTTCTAAGCATTCTATGAAGGATTCCTAAATCTCTGCAGACTCTAAGGCAATAAAAAACCTTCACTCAAAACAAAAAACTCTGCGTCTATTTCGCTCCCCGGTTTCCCCGTTTACCCGGCCAGGTTTTCGGTCTGGCTGATGTCCAGGGTAAATACTGAAGAGATACCCTTTTCCGGCATGGTCACCCCATGGATCTTGCTGCCGGCCTCAATCGTACCCTGGCGATGGGTAATCACAATAAACTGCATAACTTCCGCCATGCTCCTGAGGAAACGAGAAAAACGATTGAGGTTTACCTCGTCTAGCGCCGCGTCGATCTCGTCCAATAAACAGAATGGCGCGGGTTTTAAGCGCAACAGTGAAAATACAAAAGCAATGCAGGTCAGTGCTCTCTCGCCACCGGAAAGAAGTCCTAAGAGCTGACTCTTTTTGCCGGGCAGCTTGACCTCGATATCGACGCCGGCTTCCAGGCGATCCTTGTTTAACTCCAGGATCAAGGTGGCTTCACCACCCTCGAAGATCTCCTGAAAAGTCTGATTAAAACTCTGGTTTGCCAATTGAATAAATTGACCGAAATTCTTGATCAATAGTTTTTCCGTCTCCTGGAGCAGTTCATGCAGAGAATCTCGAGCGTTTGTAAGATCCTGGTATTGACCGGTCAGAAAGGTAAACCGCTCATTGATCTCTTCGTATTCCTTTATCGTCTCAAGGTCGACCGGCCCCAGCTCTTCTATCTGCATCTGCAAATACTCGATACGGGCCTTGTATTCACGAATCTCGGCAGCGGTTGCGGTTGGTAACTCTTCTTCTATCCATTCCGTATGGAATCTTTCCCGCCACCTCTCCTGCAGAGATTCCAGTTCCACTCCGCTGCGGGTTATCGCCATCTCCAGGTTTCTCGTCTGAGCCTCCAGCTCAACTATACGATTACGGCCAGGGTGGAGAGCCCCCCGCAACTCATCGAGCCGCAATTGAGCCGCCAGATGTCCCGCCTGAACTTCCTCCAGCTTATCAGCAATCTCGGCTAGTTTTTGCTTATGCCCGGCAATTTTCTCTTCGAGCTGTTGGCTTTTATCGCTTTCCTTTTTAGATTCTTGTTCCAGTCGCTCCTGTAAACTGCAGGCCTCCTGATGGGAACTGGCATATGAGGCGCCTACCTGTTTGAACTGTTCTATATTGGCCGCATAATGGTCCAATTCGTTTTTCTTCATTGCCAGTTGTTCCTGCCAGGAGGTCAAGCGTTCTCTCCGCAACTCTAGCTCACTATGGCGGGCAGTCAACTCCTCCCGGGCCCTTTCCATCTCGGCAGCAAGCTTCTGGTTTTCCTCTTCCACCTGCTGTTGACGTTCTTCAATATCCTGTAGCCGCTGACAAACGCTATCGATTTCAGCGTCTATTCTTTCAATTTCCGAAAGGTTTTCTTCTATATCTCTTCTAGCAGCGGCTGCATTGGTTTTGTTGCTGTCAATGCCTTTACATAATAGCTGCAGGTGGTATTCCAATTCCATAATGGACTTCCTGATGCTCTCCCGCGTTTCTTCCAACTTGCGCAGGTTTTCCCGACTTTCATTTAAACGGGTCTGCTGCTCTGCCTGCAGGGCTTGAATTTCACCCAGGTTCTTCTGCAGCTTTTTCTCTTCTCCTTTGCGCTGCAATGGACTGCTCGCATCAGCTCTGGCCTTACTCCCTCCGCTTACTGCCCCACCTGGATTGATCAACTCGCCTTCCAGGGTCACAATCTTAAATGGATAAGCTATTTTTTTGAATATGGTGATACCAATAGGCAGATCATCAACTATGAGCACTCTCCCCAGTAGATAATCGATAGCCCGCCGGTATTTTTCCTCGCATCCAATCAAGCGCGAAGCCAGACCACGTACTCCCGGATAGGCTGCCAGTTCCCTCAGGACTTTTTCCGGTACATCCGTTACCTTCAACAAATCCAGGGGGAGAAAAGTAACTCGTCCCGCACCGCTCTTTTTCAGATGCTCAATAGCCTTTTCAGCGTGTCCGGATTTCTCAACAATTATGTTCTCCAGGCCCCGACCGGCCGCCATCTCTACGGCTAACTCCATTCCCGGCGGAACATCGATGACTTCTCCAGCCAGTCCCATTATGCCCGTCAGGCCACCCTTCTGACCTGCCGTGAGAATCGCCCGGGCAGCCGGTGAATACCCGACCATATTTCTTTGCATTTCCTGCAGATGGATTATTTGCGCTTTGATCTCCTGAGCCTGCCGGGCCAGGGAGGTAAGTTTATCCTCATACTGCCGGTTTACTCCCAATAGATTGTTATATTCCTGATCCAGGCGAGTCCTTTCGCCGGTGCAAAGTGACAATTGCTCCTCATTCTCGCATTTCTCATTTTGCATTTGATCCAAATCAAGGTTTATACCGCTGAGTTTGTTTCTTATCTCATCTACTCTTACCAGCAGACGTTCATGTTTGTCGTGTAATCTCTTTAATTGTTCTGCATTGGATAAAATCTCATTCTTTACTTCAGCCTCACCCTGCATACGAGTAAAAAAATCTGACTTCTGCACCTCAAAACGTGAGCGTTCTGACTCAAGTTTATCTTCCAGATCCAGCAGTTCCTGCTCCAGCTCGGAATATTCCGCCACCCGGGCCTGATAGCCCCTGGACTCACCTTCCCAATCCAACTGCTGACGTTCCAGATCATTCTGTAATGACTGGAGCATACCTGCATACCTGGCAGCATCAGAACTGGCAGCTACGATTCTTTCCTGATTATTCTTAAGTCTCTCTCCGGCAATCCGGTGATCACTGGTCAACGCAGATAGTGTGCCTTCCAGTTGGCGGCGTTCTTCCTTCAGATCATTTAGAATGGTTTCCACTTCACGCAGGTTAAGTTCTTCCTGTAAAAGATTTTCTTCACCCTCCGCTATTTCCTGGCGATAACGCTCGACTTCATGGTTCCTATGTACGAAATCCTCCTGCTTTTTGGCCAGATCACGGCGCAGGCGTCCTCCTTCATATTGATAGACAAAGCGTTCCTTATCCCCCAGTTCATCAGCCCATAGCCGATATTGACCGGCTTTCGCCGCCTTGATCTGAAGCTCCTGCCGACGTTGTTCTAGTTCATTAATGATGTCTCCCAGACGCAGCAGATCCTGCCCGGTTTTTTCAATACGGCGGTTGACCTCGTCCCTTTGCTGGCGATATTTTATGATCCCGGCGGCTTCCTCCAGCATAAGGCGACGCTCCAGCGGCTGGGCATTGAGCACCTGTTCCAATTCACCCTGATTGATTATGGAGTAGCCTTTCTTGCCCAAACCAGTACCGGTAAAGAGTTCGCCAATATCCTTCATGCGCACCCGTGTCTTGTTAAGATAGAACTCACTCTCCCCATTGCGGAAAGCCTTGCGAGATACAGTTACTTCATGGTAAGCCACCGGCAGTAAACCGTCACTGTTTTCAAGAGTCATTTCTACCCAGGCCATCCCCTGGCCCTTCTCCTTATCCGTACCATTGAAGATAATGTCCTCACTTTTATGACCGCGCAGATGGCGCACATTGCCCTCGCCCAGCACCCAGCGGACAGCATCGACTACATTGCTCTTGCCACAGCCGTTGGGGCCTACTATGATATTGATCCCCGGTTCCAAGGCGATCTCCGTCTTATCAGCGAAGGACTTGAAACCTTTAATATCCAGGCGTTTAAGAAACACAGCTTTCCTCCAGATATGTTAATAGACGCAGATTAATGCAGATATTCTTATGATTTATGAATTATTAGCTCAATAATTGTACATCACCAGTGGTAATCTCAACTATTTCTTTTCCGGTGTCAAGCAGCAAATGGCCGT
>JAAYCK010000114.1 GCA_012729835.1 Syntrophomonadaceae bacterium | reverse complement strand
GCGGCTAGTGCAAAATTATCTTCTGCAGTTACTTTAAGGTTTCGCCTTTTTATCGAGCTGGCGACAAATCGGCTCGCTACTCAACCCACCTTTTCCCCCGTCGAAACCAGTACGCCCCCTTATGAAATAATTAACCGCTGGCGGCTTCGCCGCAAAAAGAATAATAGGATCTTCGCTAAATATATGCAACTGTCAGGTCTATAGATTGACCTATGTTTACATTTTTATTCTATACGGGCGGATATAGCCGCTCCTTGCCGTCCATGGCACCGCGGCACTAGTCCATCCCTGGACGTCGGAATCCGCCCCTACGATTCCTCGGGAAGATTGCTTCGCCGCGCTCGCAATGACAGGTACGCCTTAGCGTAAGGGAAGATTGCCGCGTTGCGTCGCTCCTCGCGATGACCGAACTATTCCCGGTTGCGTTCCTTCAGGGTGCGCTCCATGTCCCGCCGGGCATCGCGTTCGGCCAGGTCATCGCGTTTGTCGTAGTTCTTCTTGCCTACTGCTACAGCCAGGTCCACTTTGGCCCGGCCATCCTTGAAGTAGATCTTCATCGGTATCAGGGTCAGACCCTTTTCCCTCTGCATCCCCTGCAGGTGACTGATCTCCCGGCGATGCAGGAGGAGCTTCTTCGGACGCAGCGGGTCATGATTAAAACGGTTGCCCTTATCATAGGGGCTGATATGGAAATTTATAACCCATACCTCGCCGTCCTTGACCGTGGCATAAGCATCCTGCAGATTAGCCTTGCCCATGCGCAGGGATTTGACCTCGGTGCCAACCAATGCCAGCCCGGCCTCAAAGCTCTCTTTAATATGATAATTATGCCGGGCTTTGCGGTTGTCCACCACCGGCTTGACGCCTTTCACCTTTGCCATCCTGTTCACTCCGAAAAATAAACCCTCACCCGGGAGTTGCTCCAGGGTCAGGGCTGTTCTCAACATCGCTTGCACTGTTATTATATATGCCGTGAGTATTAGAGTCAAGTGAACGGAAGGACGATAAGATCCAAGATAATTCTGCCATCACCAGCAGGGATTTCTAGATGCATGCCGAATTTATTTGAATGATCAAATAATATATTGTCTTTTAAGGGGGGAATGGGGAACCATGTCGAACTTATTAGATAGATTTAAGAATTCCCGGAAATTCATCAGCATCAAGACCAAATTGATCCTCGTTATGACCGGCATCAGTCTTCTTACTACTCTGCTCTTTGGTATCGCCGTCACCTGGTATTCACAGCAGAATATACTGGAATACACTCGAAGTAATGCTAAAAACCTGGCCTCGTCAGTTGCCATGTTTATCGATGGTGATGAATTCACTACTATAAAATCCGAAAAAGATGCTGCCTATATCAAGCCGCTCAAGCAGCTGCGGTCGCTGCAACAAGCGACCAAAATGAAGTTCATTTATACACTGGCTATGGCTGGCGACGACAAGACGCATTTTATCATTGACGCTACCGAGGGCGAAGACCACTCAGCTTTGCACTCTGAATACGATCTGACCGATGAAATGAAACTTGCCTTTGACGGCATCCCCAACGCAGATTACCAGGTCTATACTGATGCCTGGGGCAGCCAACTCAGCGGTTACGCGCCTATTTTTAACTCGGCCGGAGAAGTAGTTGGCATAGCCTGTGTGGATGTCGATGCCGGTGATATAGCAGCTAAGAACCGGCAGATGCTTATACTGGTAGGGCTTTTTATCCTGCTGGCTATGATGCTGGCCTTGGCCCTTTCCATCATTACTTCTAATCCTATTCAAAAGCCCATCGTTTTCATTGACCGCAGCATGCAGGACTTGGCTGAAGCCGGTGCTGACCTGACCCGGGGCATCAGTGTAGAGACTAATGATGAACTGGCCCAGCTGGCTGGTTCATTTAATCGCTTTCTCGAGCATTTGCGGGATATTATCCACAACATCACTACCAAATCATCCAATATGGTTGACAGCAGCATTCAGCTGATAACGGAGGCTCAGCGGGTGATGCAGACGTCACAGCAGAGTTCCCAGGCTACTGGAGAGATTGCCGCCAGCATGCAGGCCCTATCGGCGGTAGCCGGTGAGATCCACGGGACCACGGGGCAAATTACTTCCACAATGGATCAATCATACAATCAGGCCAAGAATAGTATGGATACCGCCTTGGCTGTGCAGAAGCGGGCAGCTGACGTAGAAAAAGGAGCTGCCACGGCGGCTAGAAAGACTCAAGAGCTTTACCAGAATATCCAGGAGCAGCTCCAACAGGCTATAGCAGGAGCTGAAGTGGTCAAGCAGATCGCTAATCTGGCTGATGACATCGGCTCTATAGCTAATCAAACCAATCTCCTGGCACTCAACGCGGCCATCGAAGCCGCCCGGGCTGGTGAACAGGGCAAGGGATTCGCGGTGGTTGCTGAAGAAGTGCGTCAGTTGGCTGACAGCTCCAGCCAGACAGTCAGTAAGATGCAAAACCTCACCGGACAGGTTGATCAATCCATAAATGATCTGCAGGGTACGGCTAAACAGTTGCTGGAGTTTATAAATGGTCAGGTAATGAGTGATTATCAGTACATGCAAAAGATCGGCAGTCATTATCGGGAAGACAGCAGTATGATCGTTTCTCTCACTGAACAAATCGCCTATGATTCTGATAAAGTAAAACAAGCGATGGACACGATTAATATCTCGATAGAATCATTGGCTTCTACCATCGCTCAGTCTAACCACAATATCCAGGGGATAGCCCATGATTCGGAAGCTACCGCCAGTGCTGCGGTGGATATAAATAAGGTAGCGGAAGAAATGGCCGAGCATTCTTACGCTCTAATCGGACTGGTTCAGAAGTTCAAGATATGACTTCCATATATTTACAAACAATTGTTGGGGATGATAAACATTTTTTTAGGGGCGGATATGTATCCGCCCCTCAGCGTGTCGTTAAAGTACTAATAATTAAGATATAATGAGCAATTAAGATTGCCACGCCTTCGGCTCGCAATTATCACGAGTATTTTACCCATCACGATGAACGGAAAAACATTGACCGGGAAAGATTGCCGCGTCACTAACGCTCCTCGCAATGACCAGTACGCGAGTTCTGACAGCAATGGCAGGCAGGGCGTTGGGCGGCAAACCTTTATTGTGTCATTGCGAGCGCAGCGCGGCAATCTTCCCACTTTTTTCATAAACAATGACAATTAAGCACCTTTGAATGTCCTTCTATATCAGCTCGAAGTCGATTTTGGCTTCGTCTACATTCACGCGTACCAGCTGTACTTGCACCGTATCTCCGATAGCAAATTTGCGTCCGCTGTGCTTGCCTATCAGGGTATAGCTGCGATCATTGAAGATATAATAATCGTCCATTATGCTCGATATGTGCACCAATCCCTCGACCGTATTCTCCAATTGTACAAAGAGCCCGAACGAGGTTACTGAAGATATCTTGCCCTCAAACTCATCACCGATAAACTTGTGCATGTATTGAGCCTTCTTGATGTCGCGCAGTTCGCGCTCAGCCTCTTCGGCCTTGATCTCCTGCAAGGTGGAATGCTCTCCGAAAAAGGCCATCTTGCGCTCCAGGGAGGTCTTTTTGCGGGCATTCATGTGCCCTTCCAGCAAGGCCGATAGCACCCGGTGCACTATCAGGTCAGGATAACGCCGAATGGGGCTGGTAAAGTGGCAATAGTACTCTGATGCCAGTCCGAAATGGCCCAGAGCCTGCGGTGCATAACGGGCATGCTTCATGGAACGAAGCATCAGGGTAGCTATCATTTCCTCTTCCGGTTTGCCTTTAATAGCATGTAGAGTTTTCTGATAGACCTTGGGGTCTACCTTATTCTCCTGGATACGGTGCCCAAAGACACCCAGCACCAGGTTAAGTTTAGCTATAGCTTCCTCATCGGGTTTTTCATGGACTCGGAATAACAAGGGCAGGCCCTGCTTGCTCAGATGTTCAGCTACTACTTCATTGGCCTTGATCATGAAATCTTCGATCAACATCTCGCCCGGTCCGCGATCCCAGCGTTTGATCTCGACCGGTATACTGTTTTCATCGACTATGATCTTGCTCTCGGGGAATTCAAAATCAAGCATCCCCCGTTCCAATCTCTCATCCCTTAATATATCAGCCAGTTCTTTCATCAGGACAAATTGGTCCAATAAATGTGCGTATCTGGCTTTGGTCTCAGCATCATCATTGACCAGAATGGCATTTACCGCGGTATAGGTCATCCGCTCGTCAACATTAATCACTGACTGAAATATTTCATGATCCATGACCTTGCCCTGAGTATCGATATCCATCATACAGGTCATGGCCAGACGATCGACCCCGGCATTGAGACTGCAGATGCCGTTGGAGAGTTCCGGCGGCAACATGGGCAGCACCTTATCAATCAGATATACACTGGTGCCCCGGCTGCAGGCCTCTTTGTCCAGCTTGCTGTCGTCTTTGACGTAATGAGATACATCCGCGATATGGACTCCCAGCCGGTACCCGCCGGCGATCCGTTCCACCGACACGGCATCATCCAGGTCCTTGGCATCCTCGCCATCGATAGTTACCATGCTCAGCCCGCGCAGGTCGCGGCGGCCGGACATTTCATCATCGGTGACCGGAACCGACTTGTTCCTGGCTTCTTCCAGTACTCCAGGGGGGAAAGCTACCGACAGGCCATGTTTCTTGATAATAATCTCGAGATCCAGCCCCGGTTGTCCTTTGCGGCCGAGTATCTCCATGATCCTGCCTTCCGCCGCCTGATCCTTATCGGGGAAGGTGGTGATAGTGACCAGTACCTTGTCCCTATTATGGGGTTTGAGTTTCTTGGTGGGGCGGACATAAATAGGGTATATCTGCCGTGAATCGTCCGGGATGACCTGCGCCATCTGCCGGACCTTCTTATAGGTACCGACCAGTTCGCGATTGGCCCGGGAGATAGCGCGAACCACCTCTCCTTCTGGCCGCTGGCCGGCGGCTTCCCGCTGCTGGATGCGCACCATGACATGATCCCCGTGCATGGCTCCGTTGAGATTACGTCCGTAAACGAATATCTCCGGGCTGATCGCATCATCGGGCATGAGAATGCCATACCCCCGCTGATTGAGGCGAATAGTCCCCTTAACCAGGTTCATCATCTCCGGTACCCCATATTTGTTACGGCGGGTACGAACGATGTCGCCCTCTTTCTCCAAGCGCCCCAATAGCTTGGTGAAACGGGGTTCATCATCTTCGCTCAGGTTAAGGTCATCAACCAATTCCTGATAAGACACCGGCCGATAACTGGCCTGGCGCATATGGTCCAATAGAGCTTCCCGATTGATCATAATACCTCCAAAAAAATAATAGACGCAGGCAGCTTCGCTGCGCGCAGATCTATATGATTAGACAAAATTATATTATCATTATCTCCCACACACTTGATTGTTAATCCCACTCGCGGGCGGATATGGAATCCGCCCCTACAATGCTTAACATTCCGTCCAGGCTTTACTATTTGGCAAACTCTTTGATGGCCCGGGCGATCAAGGCAATCTCTTCGCCCATGGTAGCGATATGTTGCGAATTCTCCAGGAGTATTAGAGAAGTGCCGGGAATCATAGCGGCCAATTGTTTGCCGCTCTTAGGCCAGACCACCTCGTCCCGGCTGCCCTGCATTATCAGCACCGGAATCGATATGTCCGGGACTTCTTCTTTTACAATGTTTCTCAGATCCATCATACTGTCAAAGGCCGAGAGCGGCATTACGCCGTAGGCAAAGCGACCTCGGGCAGCCAGCGCACCTACTTGTTCACTGTTGCGCTTTTTGCTGTAAGGAACAATGTGCTTCAGTATATGAGTAAACCGCATCAAGATCGATCCGCGTGGATAATATGGGGCATTTATACTGATAGCGCCCTGCAGACCAGATATCTGACGGGCGGCATGCAGAGCCAGCAACCCGCCCATGGATAGGCCGGCTACCCATACTTTCTTATAAGAGGAAAGCAGATAATTCAGTTCTTCGGCAACGGTTGCATACCAGTCCTGCCAAACGGTCTGATTCAGAAAACGCGGGTGCGAGCCGTGACCGGGCAGCAGTGGACCGCTTATAGTATAGCCGTAATGCTGATTTAGATGCATGGCAGCCGGAAGAACCTCGGAGGGAGAACCGGTCAAACCGTGTAAAAACAAAACCGCCTTTTCGGTATTGCCATTCAGAAAAAATGGTTCTGCTGCTTTATGAATATAAATCATGGAAACTCACCGCCAAAACAAAAGGGCAGATAACTCTAAAGCTACCTGCCCCCATTTTTTATTGCTCCGGGCTGATAAAACTATTAAATAAGGTTTAGGGTCAGGGTAAGTATCATAAAGCCTGCCGCCACCCACCAAGTTATCTTACTCAGGAGTTGATCCACCCCGCGGCTCTTCTGCTTGCCAAACAACTGCTCACTGCCGCCGGCTATACTACCCGAGAGACCTGCGCTCTTACCTGGTTGCAGAATAATAACTGCCATCAAAGCGATCGCACAGATTATCTGAATGACCAACAAAACTATCTTAAGCAAATCTTCACCTCCGCCTTATGTACATATAGCTTAACTATTGTAACATAAAGCATTTAGAATGAGCAAAAATTTTTAATCACAGAGCGACGTTTTTTTAATTAGCCGCAGATTCACACAGACATGATCTAAATCTGTGGCAAAAAATCCGCGTACTATTTCTTAATGTTATAGAAGGAACCTAATCCGCGGAACAGGGAATCATCATCCAGATCCTGCTCTATGCGCAGCAGCTGATTGTACTTGGCTACCCGGTCGGTCCGAGCCGGAGCACCGGTCTTGATCTGACCGGCATTAGTGGCTACTGCGATATCAGCTAGGGTGCTGTCTTCGGTCTCTCCTGAACGATGCGAGATAACACAAGTATAACCGGCCTTGCGGGCCATTTCCATGGTCTCCAGTGTCTCAGTCAGGGTACCGATCTGGTTGACCTTGATCAGTATGCTGTTGCAGGTCCCGGTTTTGATGCCCTGGGCCAGGCGTTCGGTATTGGTGACAAAGAGGTCGTCCCCGACCAGCTGGATCTCCTTGCCCAGTTTGTCGGTGAGCTTCTTCCAACCTGCCCAGTCGTCTTCAGCCAGGCCATCTTCGATGGATATGATCGGATAATCCTTGACCAGACGGGCATAGAAATCGATCATGTCAGCTGAGGTCATGCCTTGCTTGCTGCCCTGCAGGTAATACTTGCCGTCCTTGAAGAGCTCGGTAGCTGCAACATCCAACGCGATGAACATGTCCTTGCCAGCCTTGTAGCCGGCGGCTTTGATAGCAGCGAGTATAACTTCAATAGCTGCTTCATTGGAAGGAAGGTTCGGCGCGAAGCCTCCCTCGTCTCCGACCGCGGTGGCTAGTCCCTGGTCTGACAGCACCTTTTTCAGGGCATGGTAGGTTTCGACTCCCATGCGCAGTGCTTGGGCGAAACTACTGGCTCCGGCTGGCACTACCATGAACTCCTGGATATCAACATTATTGTCAGCGTGCTTGCCGCCATTGAGGATGTTCATCATGGGGACCGGCAGTTCCCGAGCGTTCACTCCACCGATATACTGGTACAAGGGTATGGCCAGACAATCAGCTGCCGCCCGGGCGGTAGCCAGGGATACGCTAAGTATGGCGTTGGCACCTAGTTTGGCTTTGTTGGGAGTACCATCCAGCTCGATCATCAATTTGTCGATCTCCACCTGACGAGTAGCATCCATGCCGATAACCTCGGAGGCGATTATCTCATTTACATTTTCAACTGCCTTCAGGACACCCTTGCCGCCAAAGCGTTTCTTGTCTCCGTCCCTTAACTCGACTGCTTCATGGGCTCCGGTCGAAGCTCCCGAGGGTACGATAGCTCTGCCCATACTGCCGTCATCTAGGATCACTTCGGTCTCAACGGTGGGGTTGCCGCGGGAATCCAATACCTCTCTCGCAAATACGTCAACAATAATACTCATGAACAATCTCCTTTCGAGTAATTTTAAATTCTAAATTTGCAATTCTTAATTGCTGTTGAAAAGCTACTGCTTTTCTAAACTATACAAACGATTGCGTAACCTTGATTTAAAACTCAAAATTAATAATTCATATAAGCGGCTGCCCCGTCATCTCCGCCGGAATCGGTATATCTAGTATCTTCAGCATGGTGGGGGCAATATCCGCCAGGGACCTGCCTTCCCGCAGCTGCTTTCCGAGATAATCATCATCCACCAGGATGAGAGGGACTTTTTCCGTAGTATGTGCTGTATACGGATTACCCGTATTAGGGCAAACCATCATTTCACAATTGCCGTGATCGGCGGTGATGATGATATTGCCCCCCTGGGATCTCACCTGTTCAACTACCCGCTGCAGGCACTGGTCTACGGTAGCCACCGCCTTAACGGCAGCCTCCAGCACCCCGGTATGTCCTACCATGTCCGGATTGGCATAATTCATTATAACTACATCATATATATCACGCTGCAGTTCAGCGATCACCCGGTCGGTGATCTCAATCGCGCTCATTTCTGGTTTAAGATTATAGGTAGCTACATTAGGCGAGGGTATCAGGGCCCTTTCCTCGCCCGGATTGGGTTCTTCGATACCTCCGTTAAAGAAGAAGGTTACATGAGCATATTTCTCAGTCTCCGCGATCCTTAATTGTTTTAATCCGTGCTGAGCCAGGACCTCTCCCAGTGTATTGGTCAGGTTCTGTGGCGGAAAAGCAACTGGGGCATCAATAGTCGCATCATAGCTGGTCATACACAGAAAGTGCACCCGTGGCCAGATCCGGCGTTCGAAGTGTGGCATATCCTGGTCGACAAAGGCGCGGGTGATCTGGCGGGCCCGATCGGAACGGAAATTATAGAATATGATGCTGTCTCCATCTTTTACTGTGGCCAGGGGTTGTCCATCCCCATCGATTATTACAACCGGCTCGACAAATTCGTCGGTCACCCGGGCTTCATAGCTGTTCTCCACCGCAGCAAAGGCATTGGGCGCCATTACCCCCTCGCCCAGTACCATGGCATTATAGGTCTTCTCCACCCGGTCCCAGTGTTTATCTCGGTCCATGCCCCAATAGCGCCCGCTGAGAGTAGCTATTTGACCCAAGTGCAGGACATCCATTCTCTTCTGCAGGGCGGATATGAACCGGGCGGCACTCTTGGGATCAACATCCCGTCCGTCCAGGTAAGCGTGCACAAAGACCCGGCTACAACCCTGCTGCTTGCACAAATCCAGCAGGGCATAAAGATGTTCCATGGAACTGTGGACACCGCCATCGGACAAGAGGCCCATCAGATGAATTGCCCCCCCCTTTTCACGAGCTGAGCTTATGGCTTCACGAAGCTGAGGATTCTCGAAAAAGCTACCATCTTCTATGGCATTGCTGATACGGGTGATTTCCTGGTAAACGGTGCGCCCGGAACCCATATTCAGATGGCCCACCTCGGAATTGCCCATCTGTCCGGCTGGAAGCCCGACATCCTTACCGGAACACTTCAAAAGAGTGGATGGATACTTTTCTTTTAGTGCATAAAAATTTACCGGATCGGCCAGGGCAATAGCATTATCCTGGCAATCGTGCCGGGTACCCCAACCATCCAGTATCATTAAAACTAATGGTTTCTTCGTCATTATTTTCCGGACCTCACAATTCTGGCGAAGGAATCTGCCAGTAAACTGGCTCCTCCCACCAGGGCTCCATCCACATCTTCCTCAGCTAAAAACGCTGCGATGTTTTCGTCTTTTACGCTTCCTCCGTATAATATTTGTACGGAATCTGCCAGTTCCCGGTTATAGAGCCTGGCCAAACCGGCACGGATAAAGGCTATCATCTCCTGGGCATCATCCGGGCTGGCATTGACGCCCGTGCCGATCGCCCACACTGGTTCATAGGCTATAACCAGTTGCCCTCTATCCAGGTTTATATCCTTCAGCGCACGGTTCAACTGCTCCTGTACCCGCTCAAGAGCCAGGTGCTTTTCCCGCTCCTGCAGGGTCTCGCCAACACATAGAACCGGGATCAATCCTTCGTCTAACGCGGCCTTGACCTTACGGTTGATGACTATATCGGTTTCACCCAGGATCTGCCGGCGTTCGGAATGGCCAATGATTACATGGCTACAGCCGGCATCTTTTAGCATGGCGGCGGCTACCTCACCAGTGTAGGCTCCCTTTTCCTCCCAGAATAGATTCTGGGCCCCCAGCTTGATTCCAGTCCCGCCAAGTTTTACACCGGCCCTTTCCAGAACAGTATAGGCCGGGCATATGACTACCTCTACCTCACTGCTTCCTTCCAGCAATGGCAGCAGTTCTCTTATGAATTCTTCGGCTTCATGGCTAGTTTTGTTCATCTTCCAATTGGCGATAATCAGTGTTGTTCTCAGCCGAACCCCCTCCTCTCACCAAATAGTATCTATCTATTTTTATTGCACACAAATTTTTCTATGAACACGATGTCATACAAGCGGATATGGCCGCTCCTTGCCATCCATTTAGCAAGAAAATTTAACACAGATGGACACAGATGATAACACAGATCACAGATATTTACCGTACGTTAGCTGTTGAATTGTCATTGCTAACGCCTTTTGTTATTGCGAGCGATAGCGAAGCAATCTTAAACGGCGTAACGAGGGAAGATTGCTTCGCTGCGCTCGCAATGACATACCGATAATTTGCGTTTCTTTACTTCACATAATCAATCAACTGGGAAAGTAGAGTAATAACTTTCTATAGCCTTCTGAAAAATAATCTGTGTTTATCTGTGGCTAATTTCGTCCTACAGTCCGCAGGCTACTACTCCCGGTAATCTTATGCCCTCCAGGTACTCTAAGGTAGCACCGCCGCCTGTCGATATGTGCGTTATCTCGTGCTCCAGGCCCATATCATGTACCGCAACTGCTGAATCTCCGCCGCCGATAACACTAACCGCCGAAGAATCTGCCACTGCCCTGGTTACCTCACGGGTCCCGCTGGCAAATGGTTCATATTCATAAACCCCCATCGGGCCATTCCAGATAACTGTGTGGGCTCGCATGATCTCCTGGCTGTAGATCTCTATGGTACGGGGTCCAATATCCAGTATCATCATATTCTCTGGAACCTCGTCAACACTCACCACTATAGCTTTTGCGGCAGGGGATATCTCATCCGCAACCACTGCGTCAACCGGCAACAGCAGCGATACTTTTTTCTCTTTGGCCTTTTCCAACAGGCGCCGGGCCTCATCCAGCAGATCATCTTCACAAAGTGATCTGCCTATCTTCTTGCCCTGGGCCTTTAAAAAAGTATTAGCCATCCCGCCGCCGATCAAAATAATATCCAGCTTACCGAGCAGGTTATCGATAAGTCCAAGTTTATCGGCCACCTTGGCCCCGCCCAGGATTCCCATACGCGGACATTCCGGCGAATCCAGCACCGAATTAAGCATCTGTACCTCGTTCTCCATGAGGAAGCCGGCATAGCTGGGCAGATAGTCTGCTACTCCCGCCGTGGAGGCATGGGCTCGGTGTGCCGTTCCAAAAGCGTCGTTTACATAGATGTCTCCAAGCGCAGCCAGCTGTTTGGCAAAAGCAGGATCATTGTCTTCTTCCCCTTTGTGAAAGCGCAGATTTTCCAGCATCATAAGACTGCCATTAGCCAGACTGCGGCTGGCCCCTTCCACTTCCGGACCGATACAGTCATCCATCATCAATACCGGCTGCTCCAACAGCAGGCCCAATCGTTCCGCCACTTTCTTCAGACTGTATTTGGGTTCCGGGCCGCCCTTTGGACGCCCCAGATGGGTCATAAGGATCAAGCGCCCACCCTGGCTGAGTACATACTTAATGGATGGCAGTGCAGCTTTCATCTTGCTGTCGTCGATTATCTCCCCCAACTTATCCATGGGTAAATTAAAATCGACCCGCATCAAGACTCTTTGTCCTTCCAGCTTTGCATCCCGCAACCCTCTCATGAAGACACCTCCGGAAATTTAAATATTATAACCATAAGTCAATCAATGCAGCTTTACAGACGGGCTCCGATATAACTAACCACATCGGCGACCCGGGCTGAGTAACCCCATTCGTTGTCGTACCAGCCGATAACCTTGGCCATGCGGTCACCCATTACCATGGTAAGCAGACCATCTACCACTGAAGAGTTCTCTTCCCCTCGGTAGTCGATAGATACCAGCGGCTCTTCAGTATACTTCAGTATGCCTTTCAACGGCCCTTCGCTGGCTTCCTTAAAAGCTTTATTCAATGCCTCTACACTGACCGGTTTTTCGGCCTGGAATGTGAGATCAAGCAGGGATACATTGGGAGTGGGGACCCGAATGGCCAGTCCATCCAGTTTGCCCTTCAGTTCAGGTATCACCTCGCCTACCGCAGTAGCAGCACCGGTGGTGGTGGGTATCATTGACAAGCTGGCAGCTCTGGCCCTTCGCAGGTCTTCATGATCTAAATCCAGCACCCGCTGATCATTGGTATAGGAATGAACCGTGTTCATCATGCCATGCACGATACCAAACTGCTCCAGTACTACTTTTGCTATTGGCGCCAGGCAGTTGGTAGTGCAGGAAGCATTGGATATCACGGTCATGTCCGGGGTATATTTATCCTGATTGACCCCCATGACCATGGTCAAATCAACCTTTCCCTTGGCCGGGGCAGTAATTACCACCTTGGCCGCCCCGGCTTGCAGGTGCAATGCCGCCTTTTCCTGGCTGCGGAAAACACCGGTGGACTCGACTACTACCTGGACCCCCAGATCACCCCAGGGCAGAGTGGACGGATCCTTTTGTGACAGGTATTTTATCCTGTGTCCGCCCACCACTATCTCATCATTTTCCACCGTCACATCACCCTTGAAAACTCCATGGATAGAATCATATTTGAACAGATGAGCCCCGGCTTTTATAGCCCCCAGATCATTTACTGCTACCAGCCTGACATCATTGCGGGCCAGCAGCAAACGGGCAACCAGACGTCCGATCCGTCCAAAACCATTGATTGCTACATTCACTGGCATCCTTATCATCCCTACCTTTCTGCTATTCTCATAATACTGCGTGCCGCGCCTTCATCACTTATAAGTACATTTTCTTTGCCATTACGGAGTACTGACTCGATGGCCAAAGCCTTGTTGCTCCCGCCGGCTACTGCTACGACCCGGGAGATCTTATCCAGGTCGGTCAGCTCCAGGCCAATGCCCGGAACTTCATATACTATATTGCCCTTTTCATCGAAATAATATCGCAGAGCTTCACCCACTGCCCGATGCTTATTTAAGTACTCCATGGCTTGAGGTCCCAATCCCCTACGGCTAGCCATTTCCTGCGCATCACCGATGCCATGGAAAAGGGCTTGGCTGGCCTTGATGGTATCGACCATTCCCGCCACATGTATATCCTTTTTCAATATTTCTGCTGTGTTAACCTCCAGGTTGTCAGGGATATGCAGTAAACGGTACTGTCCTCCGATAGCACGTGCTATTTTGGCGGCAATAGTGCCGGCTTGCTGCTCCATCTCTTCGCCAAGACCGCCTCGGGCAGGTACTACCAGCACGTCAGGAAGGCTGATGCCTTCGCCGATAGCCTCCGCCATCTCGGCCAGAGTCGTCCCTCCGGTTACCGCCAGCACTGAACCCGGTTGTAAGGTCTTCCTGAGGAAGCGGGCGGCAGCCCGGCCCAGGTCTTTCTTGGCTAGTGCATCCTGATATGAATCACCCGGTACCAGGATTACCTCGTCCAGGTTGAATCTCGCCTTAACCTGCTCCGCCAGCGTTTGCAGGTTGAACAACAACGGAATTAGCTCATCGATCTCCCGCAGCATCTCTTCACCGTTATGGGTGAGGTAGATACCGGCTGGCGTAATGTAGATGGCTCCCCGTTCTTTAAGCAGGTCGATTTCTCCACGCACTGTGCGTTCGGAGTAACCCAGGGCCTTCACTAGCTGGCGGCGACCTAGCGGCTGACCGTGTATGATCTGGCGCAATACACGATAGCGGGTCTCAATGATTTCCATGGCTTCGGGGGCGAAACGCTCCATAACAGTAAAAAGCAGATTCATTTTGTCCTCTTGTAGTATATTCTTTCGGGGCGATTATGTTCACCAGGGGCAATATTGCCCCACACCGCTTAATGTTATAGCTAAAAAGCTGTTTTCTACATAATTATTATATCACAATCTTCCAATTAGGATGTATACAGCATTACATTTTTCCCTGAAAGTTTGTTTGAAAGGAATAATCCGGCTGAAAAGCGGGCTGATCAGTACCTTTTTCGAGCCATAGTAGAAAGGATGCCGAGTTCCTGACGGTATTTGGCAACCGTACGGCGGGAAATGTTGATGCCTTTATTCTTAAGAGCGGCGGCAATAGCTTCATCACTCAGCGGACGGGTGGAATCTTCGGCACCTACTATCTCCTCCACCATATGTTTGATACTGCGCGCAGAAATCTTCTGACTTCCGTAGCATGATCCTACCCCGGTACTGAAAAAGTATTTAAGTTCGAACAAACCTTGCGGCGTCTGAATGTACTTGTTGGTAGTAGCCCTGCTGACAGTAGACTCGTGAACCTCAACTAGTTCAGCGACCTGCCGCAGATTTAGGGGCTTCATATATTCTACTCCGTAGTCCAGGAAATCCCTCTGAATATCTACGATGCAACGAGATACTTTATACAGGGTCATGCGGCGCTGTTCGATACTGCGGATCAGCCATATGGCAGCACCCATCTTTTCCTCCAGGTACTTGCGGGCCTCCTGGTTAAAGGAATTGGGCTGGCGCAGAATACTCTCGTAAACGTTGTTGATAGAAAGGCGTGGGAAATTGATGTCATTCACTACGACTACATATTCACCATCTACCTTTTCAACAATTACATCCGGCACGATATACTTGATCTCATTGGCATCGCCATACTGCAGGCCGGGCCGGGGATCCAGGGTACGGATCAGATCACACATATCCTGTACCTGTTGCAGTGATATGTTCAGGTTAGTTGCTATCTTGTTGATCTTGCCAGCCGCCATATCACTCAGATAATGCTCAATAATAGCGCGGGCAATATCGTTTTCTTTACCATAATGGCGGAGCTGCAGCAGTAGGCATTCAGCCAGGTCACGTGCTCCTACCCCGTGGGGATGGAAGGTTTGAATCATTTCCAGAACTTCCTGGACCCGTGCTTCTGGGACATTTAGCTGCCGGGCTACTTCTGCCATCTCCCCTCCCAGATAGCCATTGCTGTCAATGCTGCCGATCAGGAAGCTGCCGATCTCCAGGTCGCTCTCGTTCTTACAAATCATATGGAGCTGGAACTCTAAGTGTTCATAGAGACTGGGCCGCCGAATGAGGAAGTTGTCAAAGGATTTTTCCTCAGCCTGTTCCCGGACATTTAGCCCAATGTCACGATCATGAAATAGTTCGAGCCATTCCTCGGTGCGACTCGAACTTTCTTCAGCTTCCATTCCCTTTTCAAGATCATTATTACTATCTTCAGCTTCCTTCTCATCTAAAAAAGGATTCTCTTCCATTTCTCGGTTGATATGCTCAGAAAGCTCAATGGTCGACATCTGCAGAATGGCTATAGCCTGGCGCAATTCAGGTGTCATCAGCAATTTTTGCTGTTGTTCCAGAAATATGTCGTGCGTCAGTTTCAAGCCATTCACCCCCTTTAACTCCGAGCCACATTTACCTGCTATGCAGAGTAATTCTATCTAACGGCTTCAGAAAATATTAGCTTATGGAATAACAATACTGCTCAAACAGTCTTTGGTGAACATAGGAAAAGTGCCAAGGCGGTCTTTAAACCAGCATTTTAACACCGTAGGAATTGGAACTCTCTATATAATATTCGTCCGATATGCTTATAATCCTTCCGGATAAGCTAAATTTAGCCCGGTAATAACCGTTATGAATGGTATATATTACGAGTCAACGCTATCCATCCATTCCTCTGCCAGTCGCTCCAGTTTGCGCATGCGGTAAGCTACTCCAGATTTACTCAATGGGACCTGCAACATCTCTCCCAGTTCCTGCAGGCTGTTGTCTGGGTATTCAATACGCAGCATCGCCAGTTCCCTCAGATTAGAAGGCAGGGATTCCATACCTCCCCGGGCGATCAGCGCTTCGATCAGATCAGTCTGGCGCAGTGATGCATCAATAGTCTTGGCGAGATTGGCAGTTTCGCAATTGACCTGACGGTTGACGTTATTACGCATGGATTTTATGATACGGACGTTTTCAAATTCGAGCAGTGCGTTGCTGGCCCCGACCACTCTCAGGAAATCAGCTATCTTTTCACTCTCTTTTATATACACCACAGTACTATTCTTGCGCTCAAAAACATGGGCATGCAGTTCAAAACGGGCCAGGAGCTTCTGAACTTCTGCTGCCAGGTGTTCATCATTGAAGGTTAATTCCAGATGATAATCACCCTCGGGCCGATTTACAAAACCGCGACTGAGAAAGGTTCCCCGCAGGTAAGCGCGCTTGCAGCAAGATTTCCCCAATAAGGAGGATGCAACCGGCTTCCCCAGCGCTCGCGGAAACGGCATTAGTTCTTGTTGTATCCATTCGTTTTCCGTATCGATATGGGCACTTACTTCATAAATATGGTTTTTGCCAAAATATTTTTTAGTTTCGCTGCTCACTGCCGCTTGCAGACCATACACATCTTTAAGCAACTTATATATCTTGCGGGCGGTCGCTGCGTTATCCGCTTGAACGATGAGATCGCTCCCATCCCCGGCTTCCACCCAGCGGGCGGAACTGGCGAGCAAAGCTGATAATTCCGCCTTACGACAGCAGTCCTTTTCCGGCATCACCCGGGTAAGTTCATATCTTACATCATTGGAAAAGCTCATATCCAGGCCTCATTCCCATTATCCGTGCAGGGTTTTCATTATCATGTAAGCCAGTTTCTCTGAGTCATGCCAGGCTACCCGATCATCAGACACCAGGTCACCTTCAATGACCTTGATGCCCATGGCCCCTATCTCATCCCGGGAACTTGAAACGGGAATTGCCTGTTCTTCCCGGTAACGGCTCAGACGCGGCTCATCAATAGCCCCGGTATTAACGATTACAAAATCTATTAATTGTTGGCCGATGTGTTCAACGATCACCCGGAGGTGATCGGCAGCATCGAAGCCATCGGTCTCACCCAGTTCGGTCATAATATTGCTGATATAGAAGGTAACTGCATTCGACCGGGCTATGGCATCGGCCACCCCATTGACCAACAGGTTGGGTATTATGCTGGTATACAGGCTGCCCGGCCCAATGATTATAGCATCGGCATCGGTTATCGCCTGCAGAGTCTCAGGAATGGGCAGGCACTCCGGGGTCAAAAACAGCTGCCTTATCCTGCTGTTATAGCGACGTATAGCGGTTTCACCATAAATGATGCTATTATCATCCATGCTGGCTCCCAGGGTGACATGTTCCAGAGTAGCTGGTAATACCCGGCCCCGTACCGCCAGGACCCGGCTTACTTCCCTGATGGCAGATACAAAATCACCGGTTATTTCGGTTAGAGCCACCAGCAGCAGATTACCCAGGTTATGCCCCTGCAGACTGCTCTCATGTCGGAAACGATGCTGAAATACCTTATCCATCAAGGTCTCGGTTTCGGCCAACGCCACCAGGCAGTTACGGATATCTCCGGGCGGCAGTACTCCCAGCTCTGCCCGCAGACGCCCGGAACTCCCGCCATCGTCGCTGACCGTTACTATGGCGGTCAGCTCTGAGGTATACTTTTTCAGGCCTTTCAAGAGAACTGACAGGCCGGTGCCTCCGCCTATCACCACTATCTTGGGCTCGCTATTAATCATAATTACTCTTTACTCCTCTACCCCGGACTTAGATATATCCCTATGCCTGATTATTACATAATAGCCCTCTTTTCTTAATTGATCCCCCACATAGTTGGCCAAAACCACCGAACGATGCTGTCCACCGGTGCAGCCAACAGAGATCGCCAGGTTGTTTTTACCCTCAGCGATATAATTGGGAATTAGAAATTTGAGGAGATTAAGAAAACGGCGGCTAAATGAACGAGTTACCGGGTTTTGGAGCACAAATTCCTTGACCTGCTGATCTTCTCCAGTCATATATCGCATTACCGGATCATAAAAAGGGTTGGACAAAAACCGGACATCCATCACCATATCGGAATCCATAGGTATACCTCGTTTATAACCAAAAGATACTATATGGATGATAAAGTCATTGTCGGGGTTTTCGCTGTATAGCCCCTGAAGTTTCTCCTTCAGCTGCCGGGGAGGTAGATTGGAGGTATCGATCACAACACTGGCCTGACCGCGCAGTTCTTCAAGTAAGTTGCGTTCAGCCCGTATCGATTCCAGCAGGTTGCCTTCGCCGCCCAGCGGATGCGGACGGCGTGATTCTTTAAAACGGCTGACCAGCACATCTTCAGCGGCTTCTAAAAATATTATTTGGTAATCAATTTGATTTACTCGCAGTTCGTGCAGAGAGGAGGACAGATCCTGAAAGAAACTGCCTCCGCGCACGTCGATCACCAGGGCTACCTTGTCCAGGCGACCTTCCGATTGCAGAGCCATCTCCACAAATTTGGGCAAGAGGGCTGGCGGCAGATTGTCAACACAATAATAACCTATATCTTCCATGCAATTGACTGCCTGCGTTTTGCCCGCTCCGGAGTAACCAGTGATAATGATGATACTCAGTGCTTGGCCCTTTTTCCCCACGTGTCATAACCTCCCCTACCCGGATAATTTGCTACCCGGTCCTTATCTATCCCCAGGGTTTCAATAACATACTCGCCATATGCAAGGGAGCCAACACTATCCTCAAAATGAGCATCGCTGTTGATGATGAAGCTGGCCCCTGCCCGGTCTGCCTCCATTATAGCAGATAGATCGGGGAAGTTATGACCGCAATTGATTTCGAAGAGGACATCATTTCGGGCACACGCCCGCCCTACCTCATATATATCCAGGGCAAAAAAAAGCCCGGGGTGGGAGATGATATCCAAATCCGGGTTCTGGTCGATAGCCGCCAGCACGGCCAGGGTGTTATGTTCGATAGCCTTGTCCCGCTGATAGCGTCCAAGATGACGAAGTGAATTCTGAACAAAAACACCCATGCCATCCTCCAATGAGGTCGGCAGGGTGTAGGGATGCAATCCGGCAATAAGCAAATCCAGTTTTTCGATAATTTCCCGGGGTATATCAAGGGTACCATGCATATCACGGATATTGGCTTCGGCTCCGATAAGCAGCCTGATACCCTCGGACTCGGGGTGAGTTGCCAGCTCCGCCTTGATTTTTAGATAATCGCTGACATCTCGCACTCCGATCACCGCAACCAGCGGGCCATGATCAGTTATGGCTATCTCCTTGAGACCCCGCGCCCGGGCTGCGTTGATAATATCCCCGACGCTCTGCCGCCCGTCACTGAACCGTGAATGTGTATGGTAATCTCCAAAAAACTGCATTGATTCACCTATAGACGCAGGCGGCTAAAGCCGCACGCTGGTAGAATGCTAAATTCTCAATTTTTAAATCTTATTTAAGGTATGCACCCTCCGGGTGCCTTGAAAATAGATAACGAAATGCGAAGCATTTCCTCACTAATTTAAATTTAAAAATTCATAATTCAAAATTTCGTAGCCCCGGTCTCCCCCTTAACACTTTGCTAATTCGGCTTTGAGATAGTCGATAACGGCTACCGGAGTGGGATCTATACCGTATTCATCGGCCAGGTATACACTTACATAGTCGCCCAAATAGGCCAGTGAGAAGAAACGGGCCAGATATGAAGCACCCCGGCTGCGAATATTTATGATGTCTTTCACCTGGTCTTTGATAACGGAACTCGTAATCTCTATACGCTTTTGGACTCGCTCATTATCCTGCGCATCCTGCAGAATGATTATGCTAGTTTGCGATAGTATGCCAGCCGGTGTTTCGAAACCTACCAGTTCATTATGGTTGAGCTCGGGAAAGATATTATAATAGGCTGGACATTTTGCGTTCTCATTGATTTGGGTTTTCCAGCGCAGCGCTACCGTCTCTGATATGCCTGCAGTTCCCCAGATTACTGGTATGCCGTTTTTCAGCCTGGCTGCTATGTCCCGGGCCTGGTTGGACGGTGCCGCTATACCTGGTTTAAATTCCTCGCGTAAGACCTTGAGCAAAGCGACCGTTTCTTCAAGTTCCGCTCTGACCCCCGAAAACAGCCCTATGCTTTCCAGGGCCAGTATCAGTGCGCCGAACAGATAACCCGTTGCCGCCCGCGGCATCAATCCCCCCGGTATCTGAACCAGGCCAAACCCGTCAGCGGCAGCCATCAAGGCCAACTCCCCGCCGCTGGTTATACACAAGATATTTGCCCCCCGCTCCCGAGCTTTGCAGTATGAACTGAGGGTCTCTTCGGTATTGCCGGAATAACTGGCCGCTACAAACAAGGTATCCTGGTTAACAAAGGCCGGTATATCATAGTCACGGTTAACCACTACCGGGATATTCAGCCGGCTGCTGGCATAGCTGCGGATTATATCACCGCCGATGGCCGAACCACCCAGTCCGGATATGACCAGGTTGCGATAATCGCTTTTATAGGTACTGCTTAAAGTAAACTCCAGTCCCAGGCTGTATTCGAATTGTTCAGGCAAACCATACAGGGCATCTGTCATGTCTTCAGAAATTAATTTTGTAGCCAAGGTTTTTCCTCCTCGGTAAATTTAATGGGGCATGGATCTTCAACTACTTATCTCTCTCCTGGAGTATAGCGGCCAGACAGCCATACAGACCTATATCACTGCCCAGTGAAGTAACCTCGATCTGCAGGCCCGCCCCATGCAGAGGGAATACCTCCTCCATCACTCTTTCCCGCAGCGATTTAAGCATGATATCCTGCAAACCTTGCATTACTCCCCCGCCCAGTACGACTATCTGCGGATTGAAGATATGCACCAGATTGGCTATACCATTGGAAAGATCCGTTATAACGCTGGCAATTATCCTCCCGGCTTCCTTTTGCCCGGCACGGGCGGCCATACCCACCTCATGTGCAGTAATAACCCCACTGGACTGATTCGCCCAATCGTTTCCCGCACCGCTCATGGTCAAGGCAGCCATTTTGGCTATCGCCGTGCCGGAAGCCTGAGCCTCCAGGCATCCCTGACGCCCGCAGAAACAATAGTAGCCATTCGGGTTGACCACCATATGACCGAATTCGCCAGCTCCGCCTCTGGTACCATGATATATTGTGCCGTCGGCGATAATTCCGCCGCCAATGCCGGTACTGACGGTAATATAAATCAGGTGATCATACTGGCAACCCTGACCAAAATAGTATTCACCCAGTGCCGCCAGATCAGTATCTTTGCCGACAATCACCTTTTGCCCCAGACGCTTTTCCAGCTCATGTTTCAATCTAACCTGCTGCCAGCCGAGATTGGGAGAATCCATAATCACACCGTGAGGATAAGTGATCGGCCCGGGGGCAGCACAGCTGAACCCCATAATCTTGCGGGCTCCACCAGCTTCAGCCATCAGTTCCATAACCGAATCAGCCATCTTGTCGATAATAACTGCTGGTGCCTGAGTACCAGCCTCGGTGGGAATTAGTCTCCGGCTTAGTATCTCCCCATCCAGTGTCATTAAACCGGTCAGTATCTTGGATCCGCCCAGATCAATACCTATTCCGAATTCCGGCATAATACCACCTCGTTTAAAAGGTAATTTAACCACAGATTTGCATAGATTCACCGAGTTAGTTTTAACGATATGCCATATTAATTATCACTTAACGAACACTTTTATTGTGTCGTAATCTGTCTATGCGTGGTTAATTCGTCCCTCTAAACCTCGATCAATTTATACTTCCGGCTACCCAGACCTATGGCTTCGGCGTGCTTCAGACCAGGTTCCCATTCGACTCCCGGGTGAACTGCCTTGAATTTATCCTGACCTGGCGGGAGATCAGCTATCAGGCAGCCCGGCAGAACCGGACGGCTGTTTACCAGGTCGCTGCAGGCCTGATCCAGGGCTACAGGATCCAACGAGGCCAACATGCCGATATCGGCGACGATCGCTGCATCATTATGGCTGTAACAATCGCATTCGGGACTGATATCAGTCAGGAAGTTGATATAGCCGATCTTGCCCTCTTTGCCTTGCACGACCCCCAGTGAGTATTCCGCCATCTTCTCCTGCATGGCGGCCGGAGTAGTCCGCCAATTAGGGGTAATGGCGTTAAAGGTGCAGGTAACGGCACATTCGCCGCACCCCCAGCACTTATTATCCAGTATATGTGCTTTTTGCCCTTTCTTATTCCCATTCCAGGGCTGCATCTCTATAGCTTCGGCCGGACACCATTTCGTGCATTTGGCACAGCCGGTGCACTGCGCATCTTTGACCACCGGCAGAACATCAGAATGCATCTGTTGTTTGCCACTGCGCGATCCCAGGCCCATACCCAGGTTTTTGATGGCGCCGCCAATCCCGGATAGTTCGTGACATTTAAAATGGGTCATACAGATTATGGCATCAGCATGTACTGCTGCACTGCCGATATTGACTTCTTTAAGATGCTTACCGGGAATGGGAACCTTGACATAGTCCTTACCGGTCAGGCCATCAGCAATGATTATGGGCGCCCCGCATACAGCATAGTCAAATCCGTTTATTATAGCACTCTCCAAATGGTCCACCGAATTGGAGCGTCCTCCCACGTACAGCGTATTAGCATCGGTCAGAAAGGGCTTCCCTCCGGCCTCTTTGATCAAATGCACCATTTTACGTACATAGGGCGGTCTGACATAAGCCAAGTTGCCCGGCTCACCGAAATGCAACTTGATGGCCACCAGATCCCCCGGCTCAATCAGACTCTTAAGTCCCATCTTGCCGGTTAGTTTTGCCATCTTCTCCAAAAGACCATAGCCCGCTTTACTGCGAAGATCAGTGAAGAATACCTTGGCTTCCATTATTTCATCCCTCCAATTTGAATATAAACAGATTGGGAACGATTTTTGACGCAGATTTGCGCAGATTCTTATGATTGACGCGGATTTTTATGTACAATGGCATTCGTAATATTATCTTTTCCCTCCAGTGAAGCAATTAAAATGGAATGGCAGGGGAAGATTGCTTCGCTGCGCTCGCAATGACACTTTGGGATTCCCGCGCACAACTTTAACTGCGAACGTTGAGTAAAAAACATTAACCATATAATCTGTGTTAATCTGTGTTAATCTGTGGCTAATTATTAACCCTGTTATAGTACATACTTGCGCAGGGCTTCCGCCACGCCGTGTTCGTCATTAGACTTTGTAATATAGTCAGCCACATCCTTTACCTCGGGTCTGGCATTGGCCATCGCCACACCGGTGCCCGCCCAAAGTATCATATCCAGATCATTATAACTGTCACCAATAGCGAGTACTTCCTCCTGCCGCACCCCATAGTGCTTGGCTACTACCTGCAGAGCCAGACCCTTGTTGGCTTCTCCACCCATGACTTCTAAAAAGATCGGTTTGGAGCGGGTAATGTGCAGCTCAGGGTACAGGGAGGTCAACTCTTCATACAGAGACAGCAATAATGCCTGATCCTTGATGATCGCCATTATTTTCATAGCATCATGCTGGCGAACCGCCTCGGTCAAGTCATCTACCAGGACCGCTTTGATTCCGGCCAGATCCTCATAATATCGGCCTTCTGAGGTCAATTCCTCCATGAAAAGTTCATCATCACTATAGGCGTGGCAATGAAGATTACGTTGCTTAAAGAACTCGATAATTTCTCCCGCCGGTTTGCGGGGAAGGGGTTTGTAGTAGATCACTTCGGATGAAAAAGCGCTTTTGACCAGGGCTCCCTGGTAGGTTATCAAAGGCAGGTCCATGGAAAGTTGACGGGCATAGGGCAGAGCCGAGCGATGCATGCGACCCGTGGCCAGCGTCACCAGGATACCCTGGTCTCTTACTGCTTGTATGGCTTGTGCGCATTCCGGCGCGATCTTTAGACCTGAATCCAGCAAGGTATCATCCAAATCAATGGCTACCAGTTTGATCGACACTAGTTTCCTCCATTTAGTAAAAAGCCGGGTATTAACCCGGCTTCAGGGCGATGACAAAAGCGAATATCTTCGTTGTTACGAAAAGACCGCTCAATCAACGTACGCCAGTACGCCTCAATCGCGGGCTTTTCGTACGCCTTGATCTTCACTTCCGTCATCGCCCTGTCATCTTGCCGACTTTGTCGACAATCCGAGCCAAGTATTAACCCACCTTCAAATCGTTATTATTAAGATCTACTTCAACCCAAAAGATTTATCATCAATGAAGAAACTGATTATAAAGCTTACCAGGCTAAGTATGATAGCGCTGAGAATAGCCCAACCGAAGCCATGAATGTCAAACCCTTTGACCGTTGCCGAGGTAACCCATAGCATAAATCCGTTGACAACAAAGGTAAAGAGCCCCAGGGTGATAATATTGAATGGCAGGGTAAGTATCATAAGGATCGGTCTGATTATGGCATTTACTATCCCCAGGAAAATAGACCCGACTATGGCCCCCCATACCGTTAATTCGAAATGGGACCCTAGGAGACCTGCGGTTAGAATAATAGCAAGAATATTGAGCAACCACCTTACTATCCAGCCTTGCATTCGGATTGCCTCCCTTCCGGTATTTGTTCTCCTCAAGTATATACGGTATTACAGCATTTTGACAATTCCTAATCAGCTTTCAGAAAACTTTCAGCTTATATTCAGTGGGAATTTAGCGAGGGTCTGGATAATATATGCAAGCAGATAAGTGATCTGGAATTGATCCAGCATCATTTATCCAATTCTTTGAACGGGATGGTGGATAAAAAATGTTAGATGCCGATACTCCGGTGGGAACTGCTGATAGCGAACAGGAGCCTCAGTCCAGCCTGATGCACCTGGATGATGATAATGTCGAAGAAATAATGCTGGCCAGTAAAATCCGCGGCATGTCCCGGACCAGGAAGATCACTGTGATCCTGGCCGCACTCATCTTCGTGGCGCTGGGCGCCTTCGGATATTATCGCTGGTCCGCATCCAAGGCAGATAGTGATTACCTCACCATGGCTGTCAGCAACACCACCATAACTGACTCCATCGAAGCTACGGGTACCCTGGAACCGGTGAAGAAATCTGAAATGGGCTTTAAGAATGATGGCACTATTACCGCTATCAACGTCAATCCGGGCGACCAGGTAATCCAGGGCCAGGTACTGGCCCAGCAGGAACCTACGTCTCTAACCAGCGCACTGGAACAGGCTCAGAATACCGTTGACCAGGACATTATCAACGTCAAAACCTGTAATCTTGCCTATCAGTCACAGCTGCGCAACTTTGAGCAGCAACAGAAACTGCAGGAGGCTGGCGCTGTGGCTCAGAGTGATATGGATACCGCCCGGGATGATCTGACCAGAGCAGAGCTGGAACTGGCTACAGCCCAATCCAAACTGGCCAACGATCAGATCAAGGCGCAGCAAGCTCGCTCCGATTTAAGCGAGGCGACCCTGATAGCACCCTTTGATGGCATTATCGGGGCAGTAAATGGTCAGGTGGGACAGATCAACGGGATTAACAGCAGCACCAGTACTCTGCTTACGGTAATGAGCGAGGATCTGCAGCTGACTGCCCTGGTCAATGAAGCGGATATTGGACAGGTTAAGTCCGGTCAGGAGGTAGAGTTCACCAGTACTACTTATTCCAATAAGACCTTCTCCGGCAAAGTGGTCCGTATCACCCCGGAAGCACAGACGGTCAGCAATGTCCAGTATTACCCGGTTTTAATCAGCTGCTCCGACCCGGATCGCCTGTTAAAATCCGGCATGACCGTATCAGCCGAGATCATTATATCCTGTAAAGCCAATGTTTTAACTGTTCCTAAAATGGCAGTAACCTATGCCCAGACCTATATGCAGCAGAACGCCGCTTCCTCCGGTACCAAATCGACTACCGGATCGGGGAGCACGAATAAGAGCCAGTCCAATTCTGCAGCCAATCGCAGCTCTATCAAAGCACTGAATAAAAACAGCTCCGGACCATCGGCTGGTTTTTCCGGCTTGGATTCTACGCAAGGGCGCCCGGGAATGGTATTGGTGCTGCAAAATAACAAACCTGTGCTAAAGACTGTCCGCCTGGGACTGAGCGACGAATCAAATTATGAAGTTGTCAGCGGCCTGGAAGCAGGTGACCAAGTAGTGGTCGGGACCAGCCAGTCTGCCAGTTCAGATTCCAGTACTTCAAATAACTCGAACAGTTCCAACCGCTCCAAAGGGAATATGGGCGGCGGGATGGGCGGCCCGCCTCCGGGAATGTAAACGGACTGGAGAGATAAAACCATGACCAAGATATTAATCAAGCTGCAGGATATAACCAAAACCTATTATGGCGCCGGTGAACCGGTCCATGCCCTGCGAGGTATTTCTCTCGATGTCATGCGGGGAGAGATGCTGGCAATTATGGGTCCTTCCGGTTCTGGCAAATCCACGCTGATGAACCTGTTGGGCTGTCTGGATAAACCGGATACTGGCCGATACTTTTTCGCCAGCCAGAACGTGATGAAACTGGACCGTGACCAGTTGGCCCGTTTGCGTAACCTGCTGATCGGTTTTGTTTTTCAGAATTTTAACCTGCTGGGCAGATCCACCGCTTTGGAAAATGTTTGCCTGCCTCTGGTTTATGCCGGGGTACCTGCGCGCCATAGGGACCAACGCGGGCGCGATATGCTGCGGATGGTGGGTCTGGCCGGACGTGAACACCACCTGCCCCGGCAGTTGTCCGGTGGCCAGCAGCAGCGGGTAGCCATTGCCCGCGCCCTGGTCAATCGTCCAGGCCTATTGCTGGCCGACGAACCAACCGGAGCTCTGGATACCAGAACCAGCGAAGAGATCATGGGGCTCCTGCAGCGACTGCACCGCGAACAGGGCCTATCTGTGGTTATTGTTACCCATGAACCCGATATTGCCTATCACTGCCAGCGTATCATACGCCTTAGTGACGGTTTGCTGGTAAAAGAAGAATTGGTGTCCCAGCCGCGTCAATCAATACAGGTTGGATAAAGCGAAAGCGAGGAGTACCTCATGGATCTCATTTCGAGTCTGAAAATGGCCGGGCAAAGCCTGCTGAGCAATAAGCTGCGTTCCTTTCTGACCATGCTGGGGGTGATCATCGGCGTGGGTGCTGTTATCATCATGGTCGCCCTGGGGCAGGGCACCTCATCAGGTATTACTTCACGGCTTTCCAGTATGGGCGCCAATCTGTTGACGGTTTCCTCCGCCATGTCTGCCGGTCCTATCCGGGGAGCGGGCAGTTCTACGCTTACCATGGGAGATGCAGAGGCTATCGCTGAGCTGCCTCTGGTCAAATATGTAGCCCCGGAGGCAAGCACTAATAGTGCAACGATCTCAGCGGGCAGTGCAACCTGGTCAACAACAATAGATGGCACTGTCCCTGAACTGCAGACCATTAAAAACTGGCCTACTATTCAGGGTTCGTTCTTTAGTGATAGTGACGTGAACAGCCTGAAAAGGGTCGCCGTTTTAGGCCAAACGGTAGTAACTAACCTTTTTCCCAAATCCAATCCACTGGGTCAGACTATTCGCATCAATGGCCTCTCCTTTACAGTAGTCGGAGTTTTGGAAGAAAAAGGCGACAGTGCGGGGTCAGACCAGGACGATGTCATCTATGTCCCCATAACAACCGCCCAGCAGCGTCTGCTGGGAAGCCAAACCGTACGCAGCATAAACGTTCAGGCCGAGAGTACCGAGGCCTTGACTCCCTTGAAGGAATACATAAGCACCCTGCTCCGCCAGCGGCACCGCATCAGCGATTCAGCTGACGAAGATTTTCAGGTACGGGACATGACGGAAATACTCTCCACTATAGAAGACACCACGAAAATGCTGTCTTTCCTGTTGGGAGGCATTGCAGCCGTCTCTCTGCTGGTTGGCGGTATCGGCATTATGAACATCATGCTGGTATCGGTAACTGAACGCACCCGTGAAATTGGCATTCGCATGGCTATCGGCGCCACTACCCGTGCCATCCTCACTCAGTTCCTGATTGAGGCCTTGCTGCTCTGCTTCATAGGAGGTCTTATCGGTGTTGCTCTGGGTTGTGGAGGTGCCCAGCTCCTCAGTGTATGGGCCGATCTCAAAATGCAGGTATCCCCCTGGCTGATAGCGGCCTCCATGGGTTTCGCTATTATGATCGGACTATTCTTCGGATACTATCCTGCCCGGCAGGCAGCCAATTCAGACCCTATTGAAGCCCTGCGATTTGAATAGCCTTTACTAAAGCTCTTTGAAGGGAGGTGGATAGCTGTCGCCATTTTTTAGTCCATTATTTGGTAATTGGTCAATTTTAGTATTAAACCGGAAGGATGTGTAATTATTGAAAAAGCTAACTTCACTACTGATGCTACTGATCTTTACCTTGAGTCTGGCTATGCCGGTCTATGGTGCCGATGACTCCACCAGTAATCAGCTTCAGAAACCTCCTGTGAATCAAGGCGTAGGCCAGCACGGCAAGGGCGGCCATGGTTTTTCAGATCAGTTGAGCAGCCTGGTTACTGCCGGGACTCTTACTCAGGAGCAAGCCGATGCAGTACAGGCTGCCCTGAAACCGTCTGATGAATCGAAAGCCAACACTACTCCTCCGACTACCGATCCGTCAAGCCTGATGCAGGGCAAACTGGATGCTCTTGTAGCTGCCGGGACCATTACCTCTGAGCAGGCCGAAGCTATTATGGAGGCTATCCAACCACCCGCAGACAATAAGGCTGATAAAAACCATCATGGTGAGAAGCGAAGTAACCCCTGGGAAAGCGCATTGAGTTCGCTGGTCACCGCCGGAACCATTACCCAGACGGTAGCTGACAGCATTTTAACAGCTTTAAAGCCCTCTAATGAAAGCACCACCAGCAAGACCGATATGAAGACAGCCCTTACTACCGAGTTAGCGGCGCTGGTCACCGCCGGAACCATTACCCAGGATCAATCCGATACCATCCTTAAGGCACTGCAGGCTCCGATCGAAAAGAGCACCAATAACGGTCATGGTAATAAAATGCGATTAAAGATTGGCAGTTCCAAAATGACAACCGGCTCCGGACAGCAGGATATCGATCCCGGTTATGCAACGGCTCCGGTAGTTAAAAACGGAACTACCTTTGTCCCCATCCGGGCAATAGTTGAGCTCTGGGGCGGGAATATCAGCTGGGACAAAACTGCGCAGACTATTTCCATTTCCCTGAATAACAATACCGTGGTTTTAACTATCGACAGCACTACTGCCACAGTAAATGGAACAACTGTTACCCTGATCGGCGCCCCCTATGTCTCCGACACAGGCCGTACCATGGTCCCCATCCGTTTTCTGGCAGAAAGCCTTGATCTAACGGTAAACTGGGACCAAAACACTAAGAGTATAGATATAAAATAGTATCCCAATACAAGGAGTTGGTTTTTCCATGTTAAAAGAAAGATCTTTGCTGCTCTTGCTGCTTAGCCTGGCTCTTGCCGTATGCCTAGTTGGTTGTTCCAGTAGCTCCAAGGCTACTGCCGATAAGACAACGACTACTAAGCAAAGCGAGACGATTACAACCGAAAACACTAAAACAGATCTTTCCCGACAGTCCGATAAGGCCGCTGATAACGGGTCAGCAACCGTTATGAAAAATGAAACTCAACCCGGCCAGCGCGCCGGCAGCCGGCTGATGGGCCAGATCACCAGTGTAAAAGACCGCAGCGTGACCCTAGCCTTGTTTGATATGCCATCTCCTCCTGCGGACGGTAATCCTCCTGCGGGGGATAAGCCGGGGAGACAAACCCCCGAGCTGAGCGGTGAGAAGAAAACCATTACCATACCCGCCTCGGTAAAAATGCTGAGCGGCGGTCGGAATAGTTCCAGCGAGGTGAGCATAAGCGACTTAAAAGCCGGACAGATGATGGAGGTAAGGCTGAACGCTTCGACTGGTGCGGTTGAATCGGTCCGGATCATGGAAGCAGGGCAAGGTGCACCTCCGGCCCGGGATACTGCCCCCAACAGCTCTACTGCCGATCAATAAAAGTATTCCAGCATACACCCTATCGATCTAACATCAAAGGGGCGGCACAGACCTTGTGCCGCCCCAAATGCTTTTTCAGCCTATTTAAACCTGCTGCTCTTGCCGTATGCGCTAATATCGAATGATACCGGCTTAGGGGTTAAAATGGCGATACACCTTCTCAGCAGCAGTGCGGTTCATGGCCGGTACCTGCTCCAATTCTTCCAGGCTGGCCTGCTTTATGCGGGCTACTGATGAAAAATGCTGGAGTAAGGCCTGCTTACGCCGCGGGCCAATGCCCTCTATCCCATCCAGAGCCGAGGCGGTGATCTTTTTCCCACGGCGCAGACGGTTGTACTCGATGGCAAAGCGGTGAGCCTCGTCGCGCAAACGCTGCAAGAGCATCAAGCCGAGGTCACGGCGCGGGAAAACCAATGGCTCAGATACCCCAGGCCGAAATACAAGTTCATCCTTTTTGGCAAGACTACAGAGAGGGGCCTCCACCCCTATCTCATCCAATGATTGTTTTACAGCATTAACCTGACCCAGGCCACCGTCGATAAGGATGAGATCAGGCAGGGGCAGAAAGGCCGGGTTGCCCTTTTCAGCCTCGCTCCAGCGACGCTGAAGGGTCTCGGCCAGGGAAGCATAGTCGTTATTCTGGTCGCTCCTGATCTTGAAGCGCCGGTAGGCCTTGCGGTCGGGCATGGCGCTGGTAAAAACCACCATGGAGGCCACGGTCTCTTCACCGCTTAGATGAGATATATCATAGCATTCGATACGCTCGGGTACCACTTCCAAGCCAAGCACTTTTGATAAATGCAGCAGGGTCTCTTGATTCTGCAGATTCTTCTGTTCTCTTTCCTCCCAGATCAAGCGACCGTTGTTCTGGACCAATTCCAGCATATGCCGGCGTTCTCCTCGTTGGGGTTGGCGCAGCTCCACTCGATGTCCGGCCAGTTCTTTCAGCCAGGCCTCCAGCACCTCCTGTCCGGAAGGTAAGTGGCTAACTAGTATTTCACGCGGAATATCGGGGTTTTCATCATAATAGTATTTTATAATATATTCCATCAGCCCGGCATCATCCTCATCCACCGATCGGCTGAGCCAGTAGCTGTCCTTGGTCAAGACCTTACCGGCACGAACCTTAAAAACTACCACCAGCTTGTCCCGGTCTCCGCCGATCATGGCGATGATATCCAGATGATGGCTCTTGTCAAAATTGACCTGTTGATTTTCCTGGACCTTTTTGATGCCGCCTATCTGATCCCGCAGCTGGGCTGCCAGCTCGAACTCCATCCTACCCGCAGCCGCCTTCATCTCTTCTTCCTTTTCCCGTAAGAGGCCTTTATAATCCCCTTCCAGAAAGGCTCGGACCCGTCCGACCAGGACTCCGTAGTCTTCCTCACTGATCATCCCCTGGCAAGGTCCTTGGCAGCGTCCGATATCATAATTCAAACAGGTACGTTGAGCCGGGCGCAGGGTTTTGCAGGTACGCAGGGGAAATAAGCCGTTTAGCAGCCGCAAGGTCTCCCTGACCGCTCCGGCATCGGTGTAAGGCCCAAAATAGAGGGATACCCCGTCCTTCTTTTCCCGCACCATGCTGAGACGCGGATACTTGTCGGTTGTGGTGAGTTTGATATAGGGATAGCTCTTATCATCACGGAGCTGAATATTGTAGCGAGGCTGGTAGGCCTTGATCAAATTGCGTTCCAGGATCAGCGCCTCTACCTCGGAATTAGTAACGATATAATCGAAGTCGGCTACCCGGTTCATCAGGGCCCGCACCTTAGGATGCAACTTCTCGGGTGACTGAAAATAGGAGCGCATGCGTTGACGCAAGGAGCGCGCTTTGCCTACATAGATGATACGCCCCTCACTGTCCTTATACATATACACCCCCGGCTGCAGAGGCACCCTCCCCAGGCGTTCCTTCAACCCAATATCACCTCCGAAAATGCAAGGAGAACGAATAGACGCAGGCGGCTAAAGCCGCACGCAGATCTTTATGATTACGCAGAATAATAAGCTCTAATTCAAACTATAAATCGTTTAATTTTACTATCTCAGGTATCTAAGATGGTTTAATCAGGCTGCATAAAGACGTCAAAGAACAGATTGCCGCGCCACGCTCGCAATAACATAGTGCTGACGCTTCGTCTATTTCTTACCCCCTGCTCTATTCGTACTCTTTCGATAGGCTCATATTATTATAATCTGTGTTCATCAGTGTTCATCTGTGGCAATAATCGTCTCTCCCGCTCTTCTTCTGCGTTAATCATAAAAATTTGCGTCCATCTGCTTCTATACCGTACCCCTACACTATTCGTAGTCTCTCGTGAGCCCCATATTACAATAATCTGTGTCCATCTGTGTTAATCTGTGGCAATAATCGTCTCTCCCGTTCTCCTTCTGCGTTATCATAAAAATCTGCGTCCCTCTGCGTCTATTTCGTATCCCCTACACTATTCGTAGTCTCTCGTGAGCCCCATATTACAATAATCTGTGTCCATCTGTGTTCATCTGTGGCAATAATCGTCTCTCCCGCTCTTCTTCTGCGTTAATCATATAAATCTGCGTCCTTCTGCGTCTATTTCGTCTCCCCTGTCTATTCATTTCCCAAAACTTCACGCAGATATTTGGCGGTATAGGAGCTCGGATGCCGGGCTACCTGCTCGGGGGTACCTTCAGCAACGATTTCGCCGCCTTGCTCCCCGCCCTCCGGACCCAGATCGATCAGATGATCGGCACTCTTGATCACATCCAGGTTGTGCTCTATTATCAGGACCGTATTTCCATTATCTACCAATCTGTTTAGCACGCTAAGCAGATGTTTAACATCATCCTTGTGCAGGCCGGTGGTTGGCTCATCCAATATATATAGGGTCTTGCCGGTGGATCGTTTGGACAACTCGGTGGCTAACTTCACCCGCTGGGCTTCTCCGCCGGAAAGGGTGGTAGCGGGTTGTCCCAGTCCAATATATCCCAGACCCACATCCTGTAGAACCTTTAGCTTACGATACACCCCGGGGATATTCTCGAAGCATTCTACTGCTTCGTCTACAGTCATGGCCAGGACATCAGCGATATTGTTATTCTTATACTTGACTTCCAGGGTCTCACGGTTGTAACGTTTGCCTTTACATACCTCACAGGGTACATAGACGTCAGGCAGGAAATGCATCTCGATCTTTATGATGCCATCGCCGGAACAGGCCTCACAGCGGCCACCCCGCACATTGAAACTGAAGCGTCCCGGTTTATAACCCCGCACCTTGGCTTCAGCAGTGTTGGCAAACAGCTCGCGGATGCCGTCGAAAGCCCAGGTATAAGTAGCCGGATTAGAACGCGGGGTACGCCCGATAGGAGCCTGGTCAATATTGATGACCCGATCGATATGCTCTCCGCCCTCCACTGCTCTATACTTGCCAACCCGGTGTCGGCTGGCACGATTGATCTGTTTGAACAACACCGGGTAAATAATATCCTCTACCAGAGTGCTCTTGCCGGAACCGGAAACCCCGGTTATGACCACCATTTGTCCCAGCGGGATGGTAACATCGATATCCTTAAGATTATGTTGGCCCGCGCCCCTGATGACCAGGTTTCTGGCAGTGCGGGCCCGGCGTTGGTCGGGAAGATCGATGCTGAGTTTCCCGGTCAGATACTGCCCGGTCAGCGACCTGGGAGCAGCCATGATATCCCCCAGACTCCCCTGGGCAACCACTTCGCCGCCATGAATACCAGCCCGGGGTCCGATGTCTACTATGTGATCTGCATGCTGGATGGTATCTTCATCATGTTCCACTACGATAACAGTATTACCCAAATCGCGCAGCCGTTCCAGGGTCGCCAGCAGGCGGTCGTTATCCCTGGGATGCAGTCCGATACTGGGTTCATCCAATACATAAAGCACCCCCACCAGACTGGAGCCCACCTGGGTGGCCAGACGTATGCGCTGAGCTTCGCCACCGGAGAGGCTACCGGCTACCCGGTCCAGGGTCAGGTAATCTAATCCTACATCTACCAGGAAGTTAAGGCGTTCCTGGATTTCCTTGACTACTTGGCGGGCGATATAGGCCTCACGCTCGCTCAAATGCAGCCCACGGAAGAAATCCACCGCCTGCCGGACTGACAGAGAAGTCACCCCGGTAATGGGTTGCTGGTCCACCAGGACCCAGAGAATCTCTTCACGCAGTCTTTTGCCCTCGCAACTGGGGCAAAGGTGAGTGGTCATATATTTCTCAATGTCTTCGCGGGAGCTATCCGACTTGGTTTCCGAATATCGCCGTTTCATATTATTGATAATGCCTTCAAAGCTGGAGCGGAAGGTACCGGCCTCGCCATATGAATTGGTGTAGGAGACCAGGAATTTCTCGTTGTTGTTGCCATACATCAGCATTTGCATCTGCTTTTTGGTAAATTCCTTCAGGGGTTTGTCCATAGGTATCTTGTATTTTTCACTCATTGCTCTGAGTACCGCTGTATAGTAGGTAAAAAAGCTGTTGGCCCAGGGGAGGATCGCTCCATTATCCAGGCTCCGGTTATAATCAAAGACCAGATCGGGGTCAATCACACGCTTCTCACCCAGACCATCACACTCCGGACAAGCGCCAAAGGGACTGTTGAAGGAAAACATGCGCGGACTCAATTCCGGGAGGCTGAACCCGCAGTCAGGGCAGGCAAAATCCCGGCTGAACAGTGACTCCTCTTCTTCTCCATCCTGGCCCCAGCGAACGGCAGCCACCCCCTCAGCCAGTTCAAAGGCCAGTTCCAGGGATTCTGCCAGACGGCTGCGGATACCATCTTTGACAATAAGACGATCGATTACTGCGCTGATATCATGCTTCTTATTCTTTTCCAGTACTATTTCTTCATCCGCGGTATACTCAAGACCATCTACCATCACCCGCACATAGCCATCCTTGAACAGGTTCTGCAAGAGCTTCTGATGTTCACCTTTTTGACTCCGCACTACCGGAGCCATAATACGCAGGCGAGTGCCCTGAGGCAGGTCCAGCAAATGGTCGACCACCTGATCCACCGTCTGCCGCTGAATTGGCTGATGGCAGCGTGGACAATGGGGGCGCCCGACCCTAGCGTAAAGCAATCGCATGTAGTCATAGATCTCGGTAACGGTGCCTACCGTGGAACGCGGGTTATTGGATGTAGATTTCTGATCTATAGAGATAGATGGCGATAAACCCTCGATATAATCAACTTCCGGCTTGTCCATTTGTCCCAAAAACTGGCGGGCATAAGTGGACAGTGATTCAACATACCGGCGCTGACCCTCGCTGTATATGGTATCAAAGGCCAGGCTGGATTTGCCCGAACCCGACACCCCGGTAAAGACCACCAACTGGTCCCGTGGTATCCGCAGGTCGATGTTTTTCAGATTATGCTCCCGCGCACCCTTGATATAAATGTAGTCCTTCATAAAAATCAGTCTCCCAAAGAATTTAAATTATTAATGGACGCAGGCGGCAAAGCGGCACGCTGCTTATTAAGACATAAATTTTTAATCCTCAATTTTTAATTCTTAATTAAGGTGTGCACCCTATGGGTGCAATGAGAGTCATTTCATCATCTAACGGTAGTCCGACACTCAGTAGATAAGTATCATTTTGTTAGAACAATACTTTTTCTACCCTGAAAAAGATAACGAAATGCAAAGCATTTCTACATTAATTCATAATTCAAAATTCAATTACCTACCCCGTCTGGGTTTCTTAGCCGGTTTTTTGGGCTGTTGCAGTTCGCGGATCATGTCACGCAGTTGGGCGGCGCGTTCGAATTCCAGTTTTTCCGCAGCCTTAATCATTTCTGCCTGCATCTCAGCGGCCAGGCGTTCCCGTTCCTCCTTGGGCAGGCTGCGATAGAGATCGGCATCATAGGAGCCGGGTTCCTCGGCTACCATGGCTTCTACCGCCACATGGATGGCCTTTTTAATGGTTTCCGGCGTAATGCCGTGTTCTTCATTGAAGGTTTTCTGTTTTCGGCGGCGCCGGTTGGTTTCCTCAATAGCCTGACGCATGGAGGGAGTCTCCCGATCGGCATACATGAGGACCCTGCCTTCAACATTGCGCGCCGCCCTACCAATAGTCTGGATCAATGAGCGCCCTGAACGCAGGAAGCCTTCTTTATCAGCATCCAGAATAGCCACCAGAGCTACTTCGGGCAGATCCAGTCCCTCCCGGAGCAGATTAATACCCACCAGAACATCAAAGACTCCTGCTCTGAGTTCGCGCAGGATAGTCAGCCGCTCCAAAGCATCGATATCGGAATGCAGGTAACGTACCCGCATTCCATTTCCATCAAAGTAGTCGCAAAGGTCTTCCGCCATCCGCTTAGTCATGGTGGTAACCAGAACGCGATAACCTTTGTTCACCGTCTCCCGTATCTCTTCCATCAAGTCATCGATCTGCCCGTCAGTAGGCCTCACTTCTATCTCCGGATCGACCAGACCAGTGGGGCGAATGATCTGCTCGGCTACCCGTAAACTGTGTTCTAATTCGTAGTCCCCGGGAGTGGCACTTACGAAGATAAGCTGGTTGAACTTCTCGTTGAATTCAGTGAATCTCAGAGGACGGTTATCCAAAGCTGAAGGCAGCCGGAAGCCGTATTCGATCAGGTTCTGTTTGCGGGAACGGTCGCCCTCGTACATCCCCCGTATCTGGGGAATTGATATATGTGATTCATCGGCAAAGAATATGAAGTCCTCCGGAAAAAAGTCAATCAAGGTATAGGGCGGCTCCCCCGGTGCTCGTCCGGTAATATAACGCGAGTAGTTTTCTATCCCTTTGCAGTAACCCAATTCACGGATCATTTCCAGATCATAGCGGGTGCGCTGCTCAATACGCTGAGCCTCAATCAGCTTGCCCTCAGACTTAAACTTCTCCACTTGCAGTGCCAGCTCGGCTTCAATCTCACTGGCGGCTGCCAACATGTTCTCCCGGGTAGTCACATAGTGAGAAGCCGGAAAGATCATAGCATGCAGCATGCGGCCGTATACTTCGCCCGTCAGCGGATTAAACTCGATCAGTCGGTCAATCTCATCGCCGAAGTATTCGATCCGAATAGCCCGGTCTCCGGCCGAGGCGGGAAAGACCTCGACCACATCACCACGCACTCTGAACAGTCCGCGCTCAAAGGCTACCTCATTGCGTTCGTAGTGATTCTCTACCAACCGCCGCAGCAGCTTGTCCCGTGGATACTCAGTCCCCGGACGCAGGGAAATAGCCATTGCATAATAATCCTGGGGGGCTCCCAAACCATAGATGCAGGATACGCTGGCCACAATGATGACATCCCGGCGCTCCAGCAATGAGGCCGTGGCCGAATGACGCAGCTTGTCTATCTCATCATTAATAGAAGAATCCTTCTCTATATAGGTATCAGTGTGCGGTACATAGGCTTCCGGCTGATAGTAATCATAATAGCTGATAAAATATTCCACAGCGTTCTCCGGAAAGAACTGTTTAAATTCCGAATAGAGCTGACCAGCCAGGGTCTTGTTGGGTGCCAGCACCAGAGCCGGACGCTGTACCTCCTCAATGACCCTAGCCATCGTAAAGGTTTTACCTGATCCGGTCACTCCCAGCAGCGTTTGCTGTCGTTCGCCGGCTCGGAGACCCTCAACCAGGTCTCTGATCGCCTCCGGCTGGTCACCGGTAGCCTGATAATCTGAATGGATCTTAAAACTATGCAAAATATACTCCTCAATTCATACTGGAGATTTTATGACTCCACTACTATTTAGACGATCTCTTTCGGGATCATAAAAGCCTGTCCTCTGTATTGTTCAATACTATTTTACACGAAAGGCAGGCATCTGAACAGAACACATGTGCTTTTGTGTGCTAATGGTTGTTGATAATCTCCTGCAGCAATTCCTCACGCCGGTCTTCCAAGCGGGAAAAATCTGTTGCCCCACGGTAGATCTTCTTGAGTTCCAACAAGGTCCTCTGTGCGCTTTCCAGGCCTTCCCGAGCTTGAATCAGCAGGATCTCATATAACCTTTTGAGCTCAGCAGCTGCCAGGTCCTTTTCTTGCCAATCAGATTCCTCAAGGTCTTCATTCATATCGATCACCACATCCCAGGGGCGAAGACTTATCTCAGTATCAGCTGCATCGATCAAGGCTATTCCCTGACTGGGAATCAAAAGCATCAGTATGCTCTCCCGCTCCAAGCCGGAGTGATAGTATTCCAGATACCAGCCGCGGCGGCGTCCGCGTTCAGCAATCTCAGTCATTATGATCGATTGACCGCTGCCCGGCCGCCCTTTCAGGATATAGCGACGCTGGCAGCTTCGGCTGATATCATCTACGTAGTTGATGGTTCCCTCTGCGCTGAAGGAACTGGCATAGAAATGCCGTTCAGCCGGTCCCTCCTGAAACAAATCCGCCTCCAGTTTGTCGGCCAAATGCCTGATTTTTTCAGGTTGCAGGCCTGGTGAGAAGATTCTATGGATATCCCCCCTGGCTTCGGCAGCCTGTTTTAATATCACTTCCACTTTAGCTCGTTCAGCCTCCAGGCGATCGATCAGGCTGATAATCTCGCTGCCATAATGGCGCAGAGACTCCCGGTCCTGGTATTGTTCCAGTCCGATGACCTCGCCGGTAGCTCCGGGATAATGCGGATCCACTCCCAAGCCCAGCGAACCGTTTATTACCGCCAGATCCAGACGCGGCAGGTAGAGACCTTCGGGGTTTAACGGATCGGCAGCAGAAAGCCAGAAGTCCACTTCATATCCCCGTTCGGCCAGGGCCTCCCCCAGCATGCGGATAAAAGTCGCCTTGCCGCTTCCCGGCGCCCCTTTCAATATATATACCCTCTGCAAGGGTTTGACCAAATCTGGTATGAAGCTGTGGAACCCATCGCAAGTATTACTACTGGTAAAAACATAGCGGATATTTCGGCGGTTGGCCATAGCGGACTCCCCCTTTTGCATAACATCATATTTATAAATGTATGCACGGAAGGGGCAAGGTGAGAACACGGGTAAAAAGCAACTTGACCATGCAGTGAATCAGCGACGGAAAATACGCTGCAAGTGTTTCAACCAACTAAATACGCTGACATCATGCTGGATAAGGCATTGTATAGCTCCAGCCTCAGGCACCGGGGTAATGCCCCAGTCTGCAGCAGGAGCGCGCTTGATTGTGGTATGGTAAACCGAATTATCGCGGCTAACCTCTACTGCAAAATGACCTGTTCCCTGCCCGGTCAGCCCAAGCAGTTCATGATAGGTCGCTATCTCTTGTCCATTGATCGATAGTATTCGATCGGCCGAACGCAGACCAGCCTGATATGCTGGACTTCCCACCACCACATCCAGCATCATCAGCCCGGGTCCACCGGTTACATAAAGGGGTAATTGACTCCTTTCCTGCCGGGTACCCAGCCAAATAACCGTTTCATGGCCCAGCGGCGCAAAAAGTGCTGCTGCCCAAAGCATTTGCGGATAATACGAACTGGCAATAGACAATATCAGCAATATTATACTAAACAACAGCAGGTTAGCTGATGATTTGCGCACTCGATGGCCAGGGGCAGCGGTAGTAGTGATTTCACCGTAGCCCAGTACCGCCAGGAGCGGCAACAGTATATAATTCTGCCCCGGAAGGGCCGACGAATAGCTCTTGAGCAACGGCCACCAGGATGGCATAGGAGGCAAAGCACCTGGATCAGCCAGCAAACCCGTACTAGCCAGGGCCAAGAGGGGAATTGGCCAGAATTTTTGCAGATTAAATCCGCCAATTATCTCATTATCACGTTGAACATAGACGGGAACGGGGCTCAAATGCCCATTCAGGAGAATAAGCAGGCTCTCCACCATATGCAATACCGCTACCAGGGCCAGCAATTGGGCAATGTCCATTTGCGGATAGCCGGATACCAGGCTTATCACCGCCAGCACACCGCCGGCGTAGGCAAAGCAAAGAAAGCGCGGACTGATCATCATCAGAATCAGCGCTAATACCCACAAAGGCAGTATATTGACCCGGCTAATATCGATCCCCACTATGATTATGAGCAGACTGCCGAGGATACCCCCCAACAAACCCAGCACAATAGAGATCAGGGTGGCTTTAAAATGCAGCGGATGATAACGGCGCGCCCTGGCCGACATATCTTCCAACCTCTTGTACTGTTGGTTGGTTATTAAAAAAAGCAGACAGTATATGATGAGAAATGAGGGTGAGGTGAAGGCATTCCAAAAGACATGGCCCATGAGAGTTAAAACCGGCAGGATAAGGTCCAACATGCTACCTCCTCACCAAGAACAACTTACCCCGTTTTCGCAGCAATGACCTGTCGGCGACTAGCGTACTGTGACCGCATATTTTCCTATACAAGAAAAGAAGCCGGATCCAAGTCACCGGGACCCAGATCCGGCCTCTTGCCATCCTATACCCTAATAGATTTGTTTTTTGATCAGCTGCTCTGCCTGGAGCAACTGTTTATCCTCTTTATCGGCCGGCTCATTCTTGACGGTGTAATCCGGTCGGATACCGATCTTGTTTATATCGGTGCCGCGAGGCGTGTAATAGGTCTGGGTGGTTAGTTTGAGGGCGCCGCCGTCCCGCAGGGGAAATACGGTTTGCACCAGACCCTTGCCAAATGTCTTTTGTCCTACCAGAACCGCCCGATGATTATCCTGCAGCGCGGCCGCCAATATCTCCGAGGCACTGGCGCTATCTCCGTTGACCAGCACCACCAAAGGCAGCGGGGTCTTACCCATAGATGCTCGGTAAACTTCCTTATTTCCCCTGGCGTCTACCGCACTAACTACCGGAACCTCATCCAGGAACAGGTCGGCAATATCAATGGCAGCTTCAAAATCACCACCGCCATTATCCCGCAGATCTAGAATGATCCCCTTGACTTTGTCATCCCGGATAAAGCCGTCGACCGCTTCCTTCATCTCTCCAGCAGACCTGGAATGGAATTGATTCAATTTGATGTACCCGATTTGTCCGGCCTCATCCAAGGTTTTTTGTTCTACGGATGGAACGTTGATAATTGCCCGGATAATCTTAAAATCATGTTCCTCCCCGTCTGATTGTCGATAGACGGTTACTATCACCTGAGTCCCAGGGTCCCCTTTGAGAAGATGGATGGCCTTATCCTGGGTCATACCATTGGTGGATTCCCCGTTAATCTTGGTGATAAAATCACCGCTCTTGATGCCGGCTTCATATGCCGGGGTCCCCTTTAAGGGTGACAATATCTTCAGACGACCTGAATTGTCCTGCAGGATAAATACCCCGATTCCCCCAAACTTGGCGTCCAAACGCACCTTAAGATCCTGCCAGGTTGCACGGTTCAGGTACTCGGAATACGGATCATCCAGGGTCTGTACTACTCCAGCCGCCGCTCCTTGGAATATTTTGCTTGAATTCAGGTCATATATGGACTGGGTCTTGATCAGGCCTAAAACGCTGATAAAAGTACCGATGCCGGCTGTATTGGTGACGAATACCACAATCATCCCTAAAACGACCAGAGCGCCGATTAAAGAAAAAAAGACATTAAGGCCCCGCCAAAAACTGTTTGTTTTCAAATCTCCACCTACCATACCTTTATTATATTAAGCCGGGCTCACTAATATGAGCCGGGACAAGCCCTGCCATCTTGTTGACTTTGTCTACAATCAGGACAGGCTCATCAATATGAGCCTGATCAAACCATCGTCTATCTCACATATCCGGTAGGATCAACCGTGCTGCCGTTGACGCGTACCTCAAAATGCAAATGGGGTCCGGTAGAAAAACCAGTGGTGCCTACTTTGCCAATGACCTGCCCTTTGCCGACCGAAGCTCCCTTGGCAGCTATTAAAACCGATTGATGAGCATACAGGGTCGACATTTTATTGCCGTGATCAACCACTATAACCTGTCCATACCCGTCCATCCAGCCGGAATAGATTACCGTACCGGCATCTGCCGCCATGATCGATGCTCCCGAAGGTGCCGCTATGTCTATTCCCGTATGCAGCTTCCTGGTCTTCAGGATCGGGTGATAGCGCATACCAAAGGGTGATGTTATTGTTTTGTACCCCGGACAAGGCCAGGTATAGACCCCGGTCCCTAGCTGTTCGCCGCTGCTGCCACCCTGGATATTCCGGATTATGCTCTCCAATTGGGAGGAAGCCTGTTCCAATTCATTTAAGGCTGCCTCATACGCCTTACGCTCTTTGACTACATCGTTGAGTATCACATTCTTCTGCTGTTTATCGTTTTTAAGCTCTTCCTTTTTTTCGAGTTGTTCCTCCTGGAGATTTTTCATCTCATTCTTCTGGCTTTCCAGTTCGTTCTGTTTGATATCCAACTCGATTTTCGCCCGCTCGATCTCCTCTATCATACTGGCATCATTATCGACTATGCTGGCCAGATAATCATAGCGCGTGAGAAAATCTTGAATATCTGTAGATGCCAGCAGAACCTCCAGGTAAGATATTTTGGAACCTTCTTCATAGGCAAATACCAGACGTTTGCCCATAACCTCGGTTTGCTGGGCCAGACTCTCCCTTAATTGGTCAATGTCCTGTTTGGTAACATCGATATTAGAATCAAGGTAGGTGACCCGTTCATCGATCTGGCGTATCTCTTTATCGGTGGAATAAATATTCCGGTCGATGTTCTGGATCTGCCCCAGTATTGATTTCTCTTTTTTCTTGGCATCGTTTACCTTGTTTTGTTGTTGATTTATCTGCTGGTTGACATCTTGCAGCAGTCGCTGTTTATCCTCCAGCTCAGTACCATATACCGGCAAAATGACCCCTATTATTAATACTACGGAAAGAAGCAAGGCCAGACCACGTTTATCCTTTTTCACAATCATCCTCCCCCCAGGTCCATATGATTAGTTTATGGAAATACCAAGTTCCAAATTACTCATTCACTCATCCTAGACTTTCAGAAAGCGGTTAAGCGAGATCCAGGTACCAACTACTCCCAGTCCAGCCCCGGTGCCCAGCAGTACCAGGTAAAGGTTCCTGATGGTTCCGGCGTCGCTTACCAGTTGTATGAAGAACAGGTTGTCAATCTTACTGATCAATGAACCATAGGCCATTGCCAGAATACCTATGGATATCAACGCTCCCAGCGAACTTAACAGAATACCTTCTAAAAAGAACGGCCAGCGGATAAACCAATCCGTCGAACCGATCAGCTTCATCAGATAGATCTCTTTACGACGGGCAAAGATAGCCAGACGGATAGTAGTGGCTATAAGAAATACAGCCCCAACTAGTAATAATACGATAAATATTATACCGATAATACGCATCCAGCGAGTAACCTTGAACAGTTTCTCCACCGTGCCCTGGCCATAGTTGACCTTATATACCCCGGGCATACTTTTTATTTTGGCAGCCAGCTGGGAAACCTCCCGGGGATTTTTCACTTTCACCATATAAGTATGGGGCAGGGGATTCTTGCCCAGAGTCTCTTTGAGATCATATTCCCGGCGTCCAAAATCCTTCTGCATCTGCTGCAGGGCTTCATCCCTGGATATGAACTTATTAGATCCCACCCCGGGTATAGCCTCGATCTTTCGGCCTATATCACTGATCTGGGAAGCGGTTAGGTCCTGCTCTAAGAAGGCCCGGATCTGGACGTCCGACTCCAGATGGTTCATGAAATTACTGGCATTGATCGTGAATAAAACTCCGAAGCCGAGTATCAATATGCAGACCGCTACCGTGGTTATGGTTGCAAAACTCAGTAGCCGGTTGCGTTTCAAAGATTTACCGGCTTCGCGGAAGAAATAAATGATAGATCCTGGCCTCATAATAACGACTCCCCATTAGGGCTGTCATCGACGACCCGTCCATTTTGCAGCATAATTACCCGCTTGCGGGCAGCCCGCACCAACTCACGGGCATGTGAAGCCATAATCACCGTGGTTCCTTTTCGGTTGATGTCAAACAACAATTCCATAATCTCCTGTGAAGTATTTAGATCCAGGTTACCGGTCGGTTCGTCAGCGATCAACAACAAAGGCCTATTGGATAAAGCCCGGGCAATTCCGACCCGCTGCTGTTCGCCACCGGATAATTCGCCGGGGAATGAATTCTCTTTCCCCTTGAGACCAACCATATTTATTACCTCCGGCACCCGGGTCCGGATATCTTTACTGCTGGCCCCTACTACCTCCATGGCAAAGGAAACATTCTCCGCGACGGTTTTTCTCTCCAGCAGCTTAAAATCTTGAAAAACTATCCCCATATTACGCCGAAGTTTCGGTACATCCGAGCGTTTCATCCTGACTACACTCCGTGATGCCAGAAATATTTGACCTCTGGTGGGAAGTTCTTCGCGGAAAAGCATCTTCACCAGAGTAGATTTGCCCGCACCACTAGGTCCCATTAAAAAAACAAATTCTCCACGGTCGATCTGAATAGAAATATCGTCGAGAGCCTTGGCACCATTAGGGTAGATCTTGGAAACATTGTAGAATTGAACTAACATTTGTCATCCTCCAGAACAAAAAAAAAACCACCAATCAAGGTGGTTCTACAAAAGGCTTTAAAATACCTTTTTTTCAGCTACTATTTATGGATCAGCATGTGGATATTATCGACGATCTTTTCCACCGTCAGCCCATAGTAGTTCATCAGCTCATCCGGAGAGCCCGACTGCCCAAAAGTATCCTCCAATCCCATCCGTTTGACTGGAACCGGTTGGAATTCGCTGACTAGTTCACACACTGCACTGCCGAGTCCTCCAATAATGCTATGTTCCTCCACTGTGAGGATAGCACCAGTCTCCCGCGCTGCTGCCAGGACCATTTCGCGATCCAGCGGTTTGATGGTATGCATATCTATCACGCTTGCCTCAATGCCCTGCCCAGCTAAGATCGCGGCGGCCTCCAGCGACTTATGCACCATGATGCCGCAGGCAATTATGGCAACATCTTGACCTCCCCGCAATTTGATCCCCCGCCCGATCTCAAAAGATGTGCCTTCATCATATATAACGGGAACCGCTGGACGTCCCAAGCGCAGGTAAGCCGGTCCCTCGTATTCATAAAGACTTATCAATGCCTGGCGGGTAATCACCCCATCTGAGGGTACAACTACCAGCATACCCGGTATACTGCGCATAAGAGCAATATCTTCCACCGACTGATGGGAACCGCCGTCTTCACCAACGGTGATCCCGGCGTGAGTGGCGCATACCTTAACATTCATTCCGGCATAAGCCAGCGAGTTGCGCACCTGCTCAAAGGCACGACCAGTCGCAAATATGGCAAAGGTACTGGCAAATACCTTTTTACCGGATGCTGCCAGCCCCGCTGCCATGCCCATCATATTCTGTTCGGCTATGCCAGCATTTATAAAACGCCCAGGAAAGACCTTGGCAAAATCAGCCGTCTTGGTCGACTTGGAAAGATCAGCATCCAAAACAACGATATCTTCATGCAAATGTCCCAGTTCCACCAGAGCCAGTCCATATGCATCCCTTGTCGCTTGTTTCTGCAACAAAAACAACTCCTTTAAATTTTGAATTACAAATTCTTAATTTTTAATTAAAGGTGTGCACCCCAGGTGCAATGAAAGTCCATAAACCCAAAATGGGCAATAATTCGAAATACGGAGTATTTCACCCATAATTAAAAATTTAAAATTGAGAATTACTAATTACTTGATCTACCCCAGCTCGGCCAGGGCGCGCTGGACTTCGTCAGCGTTGGGGGTTACCCCGTGCCATTTCGGACGGTCCTCCATAAATTAAGGTGTGCACCCCAGGTGCAATGAAAGTCTATAAACCCAGAATGGGCAATAATTCGAAATACGGAGTATTTCACCCATAATTAAAAATTTAAAATTGAGAATTACTAATTACTTGATCTACCCCAGCTCGGCCAGGGCGCGCTGGACTTCGTCAGTGTTGGGGGTTACCCCGTGCCATTCAGGACGGTCCTCCATAAAGGAGCAGCCTTTGCCCTTCACGGTTGCTGCAATAATGGCGGTTGGCTTCCCGCTGACCTGGCGGGCGCAGCTCAAGGCATCCATAATAGCCCGGGGGTCGTGTCCGTCAATCGCTATAGTTTCACAGCCAAAAGCTCGGAATTTGTCGGCGATAGGCTCCGGCGACATTACCTTCTTTATTGGTCCGTCAATCTGCAGACCATTATTGTCAACAATTATGACCAGGTTGTCCAAGCGGTAGTGGGCAGCAGCCATCACTGCTTCCCAGACCATACCCTCTTCCAGTTCGCCATCTCCCAGCAAAGCATATACCCGGTAGGGAGCTGCATCAATCTTGCCGGCCAATCCCATACCTACCGCCCAGGAAATACCCTGCCCCAGTGACCCGGTGGAAGCCTCCACTCCGGCCAGTTTCTTGCGATCGGGATGACCCTGCAGAGGACTACCCAGCTTGCGCAAGGTGCCCAACTGTTCCCGCGGGAAGAAACCACGTTCCGCCAAACTGGCATATAGTACCGGAGCAGCATGACCCTTACTCAATACGAAACGATCCCGCCCGTCCCAATCGGGTTTGAGCGGATCCAGGTTGAGTTCCCAAAAATACAGGCAAGCCATGATATCTGCAGCGGAAAGCGATCCACCGGTATGCCCCGATCCCGCTTTCCCTAACATCTCAATGATATCCCGCCGGATGACCCGGGCCTTCTCTGTTACTATTTCTACAGTGGAATCCGAAATCTCTCGCACGTTCAAAACTCCTTCGTTAAATTCAACACAGATTAACACAGATACACACATTATTAGAATTATTAATTTTTAATTCTTAATTTTTAATTATGTGTGCACCCTCCGGGTGCAATTAGAGTCGTTCAGGTTATTTTTCATCATCAAGGTGACCCGGTAGTAAGTTTTAGTATGTTAGAATATATCTTCCCTTAAACCGTAACGAAATGCGAAGCATTTCCTCATTAATTCATAATTAAAAATTCATCATTCAAAATTCACTTACCCCATATCTGTTATCTGCGTCTGTTCCATGACTCCCCTAGCTCCCCGCCTTCAAATGCAGGTAGGCGTAGATGAAGTCGTCGAGGTCGCCGTCCATTACTGCCCCCACATTGCCCACCTCCAGGTTGGTCCGGTGGTCCTTGACCAGGCTGAACGGGTTCATGGTATAGGTTCTTATCTGGCTGCCCCAGGCGATATCCTTTAAGTCGCCTTTAAGCCCCTCCATCTGGTTTTGCATCTCCCTTTCCTTTACCTCGTAGAGACGGGCGGACAATATCTTCATAGCCGACAAACGATTGGCATGTTGGGAGCGTTCGTTCTGACATTGTACTACGATTCCGGTTGGCAGATGAGTTATCCTGACAGCGGAATCGGTTTTGTTCACATGCTGCCCTCCGGCGCCGCCGGAACGGTAAGTATCGATCCGTAATTCTTCAGGATTGATGGACACTTCTACATTTTCCAGAATCTCTGGCAAGACCGATACCGAAGCAAAGGAGGTATGGCGCCGCCCTGATGAATCGAAGGGGGATATCCGAATCAGACGGTGCACTCCTTCTTCGCATTTCATTTTACCAAAGGCGTAGCGTCCTTTGACCATAAAAGTCACACTTTTAATGCCGGCTTCATCCCCATCGAGGTAATCCAGTATCTCGGTTTCGTAATTGGAATCATCTGCCCAACGGCTGTACATGCGGAAAAGCATCTGGACCCAATCCTGAGCCTCGGTACCACCTGCTCCGGCATGCAAAGAAAGAATGGCGTTGCGGTCATCATGAGGCCCGGAGAACAACACCACCAGTTCAAAATCGCGAAACTTCTTCTGCAATTCTGCTACTTCGCGGACGGTGTCTTTGTAAAGCCCCTGATCTTCTTCCAGCGCAGCCATTTCCAGCAGATCTTTCATGTAGTTTGCAGATTCCAGTAACCCTTCGTAACGGTTGATACCCTCTTCCAGTTCACTTACCCGTTTAAGTATGCGACCGGCTTCCTGATTATCATTCCAGAAGTTTTCTCCCAACGTTTTCTTATGCAGCTCTACTATCTCCAGCTTACGGCTGTCGATGTCAAAGAGGACCCCTCATTTCGTTAAGGCGGTCAATTATGTCCAGGCATACTGCCCGGGGATCTTCCAGCAAGATCTTCCCCCCTCATATTAACCCTGCACATCCTTTGTTCGCGTTACAGCAACAGGGTTCCGTCCCATCCTTCCGGGGCACCGTTCTTATAGTATTCTTCACAGAGGTAGAAATAGATACGAGCAGTCTCATCCTGACGATTGTGCTTGATAACCTCTATGAAGTTGGCGCGGGCTTCATAGAACAAGCCTTCACGGTACAGACGTATACCTTCATGGAACGTCTCCCTAGTCTCTAGCTTCAACCTGCAGATCTCTTCCGGATCCCCCTGGAAAACATCATAGAATCGAATAGTATCGTCCTTGCCTTCTACCCGCATAGTACCCAACTCGCGATATAGATAGGGTTCCGGATTGCGAATCGCCTGCAGGGTACTTTCAGATATAAGTATATAAGCTCCCAGATTAGCGGTCAAACGGTTCAAGGCTATGGCCAGATTGACGTTATCGGAGATGACTGTACCGGCCATTCTCTGCTCTTCGCCGATAATACCCAGCATCAGCGGGCCCTGATGGATCCCGATGCCTATTTCAATAGGAGGATAATCAACACTCGCCCGGTTGGCATTGTAGTTGATTAGCTCACTCCGCATCTGCAAGGCAGCTTTAAGAGCTTCTTCAGCGTCCTCTGAGAAGAGCGCCACAAACCCCGATCCGGAATATCGTTCAATCAGACCTTCGTTGTTGCGGATGAAGGGACCCATCCTCTTGAGGAACGAATTCAGGAACCTGAAGTTTTCGGCCGGGGTCAGGCTCTCGGATAGACGGTAAAAGGCGCGTATATCCACCGACAAAACACTCATTTCCTTACCCACCTGGTCACCCAGGTTTACATCTACTATGCTCTGCTTGCCCAGAAAGCTGATGAACTGCTGGGGAACAAAACGGTAATAGGCCTCGGACAGACGAGTGATGTTGGCAATGTATTCTCTTATATTTTCCGCCATGTCATTGACCCGATCACCCAGATCGGCTACCTCATCACCCGTATCCAGCGACACCGCAGTTTCCCAGTTGCCACTGGCGATTTCTGTAACACTGTTGCGCAGCTGGCGGATTGATTGCAGTTGATAGTAGGTGGTAACCAGGAAGATCAATACTATAACCAGAGTAATTAGACCGATATTTCTTGCAATTCTTTCATATAAAGCCGTCTGTTCTCGTTTGAAACCGGACAGATCCATACCATTCTCAAGTATGCCGATAATGTTGCCATTGTCATCGAAAATAGGCGCCATGGCAAACATCCAGCTGCCATTGGCATCGTCATTTTTGTCCCATACCATCTGCCTGCCTTCAATGGTACGCTCATACTCATAGGCAATATCAACCGGTTCGAACATGGTGACCGTGTTATCGTAATCAATGATATAGTACAGATGATCATCTTCAAGTTTGTATATATTGGTATAGAGGCCTTCTTCTCCAAGATTTTGGGTAGATTTGTTTCCCTTCGCAATCTGCGCTTCTAGAGTTAAGTCCAGCAGAGCCTGAAAATCCTGGTTGCCATAATCCAACGGGCTATTGATGCGTTCAAGATTTTGGACGTCGAGACGAGTCAATCCGGTTTGGGTGAGCAGAATGAGTTCCTGATAAACCGCCTCTTCCTCCCGGGCGGCAGATTCACGGTAAACCATTATTGCTAGAAATGCCATTCCTACGATAATGATCGGCGCAATGACCGCTATCAGCTTCCATATCAGAGACATGCGCCTCCGCATTACCTCCACGAACGTGTAGCGCAGGGTAAAGACTACCAACCCGGCGAGAATTATTAAGCATATCCAGGTCCACCAGCACATTCTTACTGTTTGTTGCGGATACGATATCTTGTCTATAACCTGGTTAACCCGGCCGGAGGCATCCAGCTTGAATACGCTGTCGGAAAAGGCCAGAGCCATGGAGCCATCATTATTAATGATAATATCCTTCATAGTCGACAGTTCCAGATCCATGCCCTGCCCATTCATAATATCCTGGGAAAACACCGTTGAGCATTGATAGGGTTCTCTGGTGTCCAGCAACTTGACCTCGTTGGCGAAGGTATCTATGAAGTACAGGTGGTGAAACCCATCGTATTTGGCCTGGGTCGGGAAGCTTCGGGCAGAAGGCTGCGCAGGAAGTTCCTGCTGTTTGCTTGACTTATTCTGCGGATTCTTCGGCGTGGGATTAGGGTAAAGCAGAGTAAGACTACCATCGGCACCTATGTTTTGGATCTGCCCCTTTTGATTGGAGTAAAATACAGACCCCGGCTGAGTACCGGTTATCTCGGCCAGATAATTATTGACTGGCAGGTAAGCAACCAGTCGTTTGTTCTGGTCCTTGGAGACCAGGTCAATTTCCCGCAAAACATCACGGTTACCATTAATATAGTGGAAAAGAAGCGAATTGCCGCGAACATCCAAGGATTTTATGTAACCCCAACGCATTGGACGGTCGTCACCCTTATATTCCTGGCGAAACAGTACGCCGGCGTATTCGCCCTGCGGATCATACTTGGTTATGCTTTCGGATTCCACTAGATTTCCTTTGGCGTTGAGATCAACCCGTACTACATAAAGGTTGCCCTTTTCATCCACAGCGAGATTCATATATAAATAGGATGCGTTTTTCCCTTCGGAAATCTTGTAGGTGCAGATACCCTGAGAATTAATCTTGACGATGCTGCTACGGGCATCAACTATCAAGTAGATATTGCCTTCTTTATCCGCCTTGAGCAACGCGATCTTTTCAAGTACGTCATCCCTTTGCAGAGGGTTTGACAGGAAGTCACGATGACTCACCACAAAAAAGGAGCTAAGAAAAATGGCCGCGATCAGCAGTCCTAGCACCATCAACCGCTTCTTCATCACACACCTCAATCCTGCAATTAATACAATAATAATGATTAAGACCAGGAAATCTCCTGATAGGGACTTCCCTGATCTGCACTGCGCCATAGTTGGCTATCATTGGTTGGAGGATATCAATATTTTAACAGATTATGCCTCACATGTCTTGTTTTTAGGGAGACCTATATTTTTTATTACTTCAGGAATTTATGCTATTTTGTCGTCATATATCCTGTATAATAAAGGTTAAGACTGCCAGTAAAGGAGTTATTTCCGTGGAGAAATTGCTGCTTAGGATATTCGGCCCCGTAGTCAAGCCATACATCTCATTGGTTAGAAAGCAACTAGCCGCCATTCGGAAACTGCCCAAGACCTTAATACAATTTCTGACCCAGGGTATCAAGAAGCTCTGGACCAAAGAACCCTCCATCGAAGATTACATAGCTTTCGGTGAAAGACTAATCTCGAAAAAACTTATCCTGATAATAATTGTGATCTCTATCCTGCTAGCTTTTGCGATATATAAACTGGCTCCTATTGTTAGTGTCAAGATCCTTGGCTATAAGGAGATACACGAAACCAGAAAAAGCAGCCCTCTCACCTATACCGGTAAAGTGAAGCTATACAACCCGCAAGGGAAAATGGTCTATTACGGTGATATGGCCAACGGTGTTTACTCCGGGCCAGGTAAACTTTACGACGACAAGGGGCATTTGCTCTACGAAGGACAGTTCAGCAACGGGGTAATCAACGGCACCGGAACCCTTTATTATGAGAACGGCAAGGTAAAATACGAAGGCGCTCTGGTTAATGGACAGTATGAAGGTCAAGGCAAACTCTATAATATGAAAGGTAATTACATTTACTCTGGACATTTTGCTGCCGGCACTTACAGCGGTCAAGGCCGCGAATACTTTATCAACGGCGGGGTGAAGTACGAGGGCAACTTTGTTAACAACCAGTATTCCGGAGTTGGCAAACTCTACGATAAGAGGGGTACTTTGCTCTATGACGGACAGTTCGTCAACGGCGTATACAGCGGACAGGGCAAGGAGCTCTTTGCTAATGGCGACGTTAAATATGAAGGAGCCTTCGTTAATGGTTTGTATGAAGGCCAGGGCCAACTATACAATGAAACTGGCAAAGTGATTTATAAAGGAGCATTTCTTGCCGGCAAACAGAGCGGCGCCGGCGAACTATACAATGCTGAAGGTAAGCTGATCTACCAGGGTGAGTTTGCCGACGGCCTGCCCGCCGGTAAGGGCAAGTTCCTCTCTGAGGACGGCGTGGTCCTTTATGAAGGGCAATTCGCCGATGGGAAACCAGAAGGGGCCGGTACCGCTTTTACTGATCAGGGTATCATGATTTACCAGGGTAATTTCGCGGATGGAGTCTTCTCCGGCGAAGGAAGCGAATTCTATGAAAACGGCACCGCCAAGTATGTCGGCAACTTCGCTAACGGCAGCTATAACGGCAAAGGCCAGGCCTTTGATGAAAACGGAGTACTGCTTTATGATGGCGAATTCAGGGGCGGCTCTTATAACGGCACCGGGATGATTTATGATACCAACGGTAACATCACATTCCAGGGTATAGTTAAAAACGGTGTCCCCAGCTATGCGGGATTCCTGGGTCTGTCAGAAAAGAAAATCGATGAGATCATGGGGGTATCTAAAAACAAAACAGTAGGCAGTGCGGTTACTACGATATCCTATCCAGAACAATCGATCAATCTGGAAGTCCGGTCCCCCGGCGATAAACGCCCGCCGGTGGTCACCAGTGTCAGTCTATATGGCAGTCAGGAAGTCAACGGGGTCAGCCTCAACAAAAAGGCCGACCAACTGCTAAAGACGCTGGGAGAACCCAGCAAGAGTTGGGAAGAGGTTAAAAGCGGCGCCCATCTCGATATCTGGGAATATTCAATAGATTCATATATCTATCGTTTCTATGTCAAACCCAATGACGATATCCAACAGCTGATCATCAGCAATCAGCAATGATCGAGCAGCCTGCTAAAGATTGCCCAGCAGAGTGGTTTGCCCGAGCGGGATGGTGAGTTCCTGCCGCTTGACACTATCACCGGTCTGGATCTCCAGGGATACCAGACATTCACGTTGGCGGAAATTGCGGAAGGCCACCACGATCTCGCCTCTTTCATCTGCCCTGGTCTTTACCACTGGCATCAAAAATTCTCCGCGTTCGTGATCCCCCTGCAAGGGATACCTCAAAGTATATTGATCTTCACCTTTTCCCGGTTTATCGATCTCACAGAGTTCCCCTTGATCACCACCGGGTGGCCTAAGCATATACAGGTCCCCCGGTGCAGAAAACATGGCAACGTCAACCAGGAATACTTCCTGAGCCCCGGACGCTGCTCCCTGACGCCCCAGTTTGGCACGAGCGCAAGCGTCGCTGAGCAGCGCGGCTGTGATATCTGCCCGCTCCCCGCGGCCGATTGATGCGCGCAGCAGAGTTGCCGTAGTACTGAACGGATAATTGGGAGTTGGCACCAGCGACAGGTATACTACCCGCCCCCGAGCCACTATCTCCTGGAGATTTACCTCCAACTCCTGGGAGAAGTAATTGGCCGCCTCTACTCTCACCTGATAAAGCCCTCCGGGCAGATCGGTAAATACCAAATAGCCGCCGGCTTTACGCTGGAATGCTTCCGGTTGGCCATTGAGATATACCGTGACATCTTGCTCATTACAGCCTAACCCGGTATACTGGTCGATCAACCACAATACCAGAGAAACCTGTTTACCCAACTTGAGGGTGGATGTAATCAAATCAGGACCCCCTTTAACATGCAGACTAACCTACTCGAGGTCCGCCGCCAACTCCAAAGGTATCAATAAGCACCGGCGAAACGATATAGCCCACCGAACTGCGGTAAGGTACGTTGGGAAACAGCCATATCTTCTGCATATCATCCGGTGTGATAAAAAACTGTTCAACCCGCAGGACCTCATTGGACTGGCCCAGCGACCCCTGCAGATAGATGCCTTCCACCAGAGCGTTTTCTTTTAAGACCTGGATGGCCCGACCCAGGATGTAGTGTTCATCGTAGGCCCTTTGCTTATAATCGGCATTGGAGTATGCCGTCATGATATAAAACAGGCTCAAAGCCATGACGCCAGGCGCACGGTATTCACGGTTTTCCTTAATAGCATAAAGATAGAGACCCAGGCTTAGATCACCGGTCTCGGCGGGTGAGCATAACCCGATCATATCAGGAGAAGGGATCGGCTCCGGTATCATATTATCCCGCAGCACCTCAACTATTGATGCCCCCGCATCCACTATCGCAGTATAATCAGCCAAACAAATACCCCCCAGGTTTTTAATTAGACGCATATTTTTATGAATAGCGCAGAACTAAGTTTCATATTAACGAAGAATTATTTCACTGATAAATTGCTGGAACTGTAAATATTATTTTTTCTAACTCCAATTAAAACAGAAACATATTTACACCTATAATATCTATAAAAACCAAAATAACTCTAATAGGATTCATTTAAAAAATCTGCGTTAATCATATTAATCTGCGTAAATCTGCGTCTATTCGTTCCCCTTACAACTCAGATCTCGTTGTAATACTCGCCGAGGTCTTCTTTTAAGAGGACCCTCCCGGTTTTCTTGAATTCGTATTTAGTGGCTCGCAGTATGTATTTCATTCTGACGATATCGTTTTCCTGCGCGGCCAGGAAAGCTGATGCTACCGCGATATTTTTTATGCTGCCTCCGGCAATCTCAAAGCGCCGGGCCAGGAAGTCGAAATCGACATCCTTATGCATCGGGGTCTGCAATGGGAACATCGATTTCCATATTTTTTTGCGATATTCGGCATCCGGAAAGGGAAACTCAACGATATAGGTGATCCTCCGTACAAATGCCTCATCCATGTTCTTGGACAGATTAGTGGCCAGTATCGATATCCCTTCATATTCCTCGACTTTTTGCAGCAGGTAGGCGATCTCGATGTTGGCGTAGCGGTCATGGGAATCTTTGACCTCCGAACGCTTGCCAAACAGAGCGTCGGCCTCGTCAAAAAACAATATTGCATTACTGGATTGAGCTTCATTGAATATTCGCCGCAGGTTTTTCTCGGTTTCCCCGATATATTTACTGACCACCTGGGCCAAATCTATGCGGAACAATTCCAGGTTGAGTTCAGCGGCTATGACCTGGGCCGCCATAGTCTTGCCAGTACCGGGCAGCCCTGAAAACAGCATGGAAAGACCTTTGCCGTATGCCAGGCGCTTATCAAAACCCCAATCACCATAAACCCGATAACGGTACTTCATTTGATTACAGGCATTTTGCAGTAGTCCAATGGTCTCCGGGGGAAGGATCAACTGTTCCCAGGTATAGACCGGTTTTATACGGGCGGCGGTTCCGGAGAGAGCATGTCTTCCTTGCCCAAAACAGGCCTGATGTAGAGAATCCAGAGTTATCGGGGGATTGGCCTCACGGCTGCTGGTAGTCGCCCGAGCTTCATTCAGAGCATTTCTGATTTGCCCGGCGGTGAACCTAAACTTGCTGGCCATCTGTCCCCAGTCGATCTCCTCAGCAAAACGATAATCCCCGCTAAATGTCTCCCAGATCTGTTGGCGCAGACTCTCACCGGGTATATCCAGGGTGATCCCTAAGGTTGAGTAATTAGGAAGATCGAGTTTAACTGCCATCTCTTCCACCAGAATAAACAATGGTCCGGGTAGTTCTTCTACGGTACGAATAAACACCTCCCGGCGCTCATCGCTAATCTGGTGTTCGCTGCCCTGGTTGGCCGGAAAACTCTCGGGCATTATTGATTCCAGACCCCGAAACCCGGCCAGAGATCCCGTCAGTAAACACTCTCTCAGTACATATTGCATGCCGCGACTGAACTCATCGACCTGCCGGGGCATCCGGCTCAGATCTACGATAATCAAGGGATACTGATAATTGGCGCAAAGATGGCGAATTTGCAGAGATTTACCGCTGCCAGGCGGTCCTTGTATCACAAAAAGCGGCCGATCCGGGCCGGTTTCTTCCAGATAGCGCTCCCACCATATGCACAGTTCTTCCTGTACCTCCTGTCCAAACAGAATGGGTTCCAGGGCCTGGAAGGGATTGAAGAACTCTGCCCAGGGTGCGATATCCGGATCTATGGTCAATGGTTGAAAAAAGTAATCCATGAAACGTCTTTGCAGTCTCAAGGGTCGGGTTAAACGGGGACCTGCCGATTGGACCTCATCCTGAAATTGCAGCAGGTATTTGACCAGTGCGGAATCCATGGTGAAAGAATTCCTTGCCGCCATTTTCTCCGCCATAGTCCGGGTGAGTAATTTCAGGGCCAGGTCCACAGTTGGATGTTTACAGGTCACGTCATCCTGCAAATAGGCAAAAATCCTCTCGTATTTGCGGTCCCATTCTACTGCCAGGCAAAGCAGGAGGCAGTTTCTTTCAAAGGCATTAAGATTAAATGCCAGGGATAGGTGTTCCAGATGCAAAAAACCGCCATTCTCCAGGGTAATCTTAGTCCGGGCCCGGAGTACTGGCTCCCATTCTAATACTTCAGCCTCCAGGTGATCCAGACCGCTCTCCTCTTCCCGCTTCCCGGCCAGTAATGCCTCTACTTCCGCGTCGGAGATGATGAGTCCTCGTAGCTGGTTGCTGTCATCCTGATAATCTGATCGCTGTCGATAAAATTGCAGCCGAATCCGCATATCCAACAGGCGCAACTCTTCATGGATCTGCTCCCAGCTGTCCCGATAGGGAGTGACCGTGGTTCCGCTCATAGGGGATTCTTTTCGTGCTTTACTAAATATGCTTGCCATGTTGAATGCCTTTACTTATGCCTGAACGCCCACCAGCGGATATGGACCCTGGTCAGTACGGGAGTCTGGCAGCGGACACCAATACGGAAGGTCCCCCGAGTCGGGTACAATACTACTCCTATCGCCATACGGGGTGCCAGTGACTCGTAAGCGCTCTTTTGAAACACTTCATAGGCTCCGAAAAATATCTGCTCACTATGCTGGGGAACCTTCATTAGTTCTTCGTCGCTGCTTTCTTCTACTCCGGTCATGATATAAACCGGTCCTTCTCCCATACCATGTTCGACCTCATCCGAGAAATAGCTCTTACCGGCTTTGGTGTTGGCTTCCAGTTCTATCTCTACCAAACCGGTAGAAAAATCTTCCCTGATAATGGTAGTGCGCGGAATACCCAAGCGGAAATCAAACATGTTTTCTGCGGGATGGAAACGTACATCCAGGCGCGGGTCTTCCCCGGATTCCAAAATATTGGCTTCGGCATGGGTTAAAAATGGCGCCTGACGGCTGCCCTTGCCCAGAATACCGATCTTGTAAAGATCTGAGCTGTTATAGGCATATTCCCCAAAAGGAACCTGGGTGACCTGCTGTATCATAAAGCTGCTGCCGATCTGCAGCAGACTAAGCTGAGCCAGATAGATGGGCTGGTCGGGATCAAAGCCGGCATACTGGTCGAGACCAATATTCAGATAATTTTTCAGGATGCGGTCTTTCACCGGTTCACTAATGATGTTTATAACCTGGGCATAATCACAATTATACTCCTGAACATCATCTCCGATGGTAACGGAGAGCTTGCCCTGGGGTATCACAATGTTGTCTACCACCCCGGGTTGATCACCAGCTTTGAAGGTGAAAGCTGCTTCATAGCGGGACAGGCGGTTTTCGTCGGGCTCGCTAAAGATTATATGGCTGCCCTTCTGGGGATCCAAAGGTTCAATGTGGTCACCGCTGAGCTGGTATTCGATTTGTAGACGCGGCAACTGCACAGATTTTTCGACCCGCAGGCGGATCTCAAACAGTTCCTCGGGATTGACATAGCGCGGACATATCTGTGATATCCGCAGATCCTTGCTCTCATGTAGCAGCACCACATCTTCAGTCAGATTGCTGAAACCCAGTCCGGTTTCGTCTGGTGCGGTTTCCGTCAGGAAAACCCGATAGCTCTCCTGGATACGGTTATACTCAGCCATCTCATCGGCATGAGATGAAGAGCTGGCAACTGAATAAACCGGCTCCTTGCCCCTTTCATCATAGGCGATGCACAGATAAACGTTCTTGGCAGTTTCACTACCGGTGAAACCATCGATCATCGACAGCTTCTGGGTCAACGGTGCGGAAACCACTATCTCCCGCCCGGAATAATCCAGGGCCATGCCGGTCTCCAGGGAGATGGTCTTTTCATCCACTGCGATCACCTGCAGACCACATACCACCCCTGCTCCATGCAGCAGTCGATTGATCATGCGCCGTTTATCATTAACATATCTCTGCTCGGCCTCAAAGTCTCGCACTGTGAGCAACTTGCCATAAAAAAACCGATTTCTTTCATGAGGATAATACCGGGAATTCTTCACTGCACACTCTCCTCCTTTTATTCCTGATCAATTATTAATGAATTAAAGGGTACGGCTGATTGGTTATCCAATTTCAGCGGGGTTAACTCTGATAGATAGGTGTTTATTCCCAAATATGAATGCATGTCCATATACATCCATGGTTGCAGGATCACCAGTCGGGCATCGGTAAAAGCTGGTTTTTCCTGAGCCAGTATGGACTGCAGGGTTCCCACTTGACTGGTTGTCAGACTTCCCGCCGGGTTCAGCAATACGGTAAAAGCATAAGGATCCTGCCCATAAAGCTTTTCCATCAGCTCCTTTAGTTCAGTAGTCTCCTGGAAGTGTTTAAATTGAAAATGTTCTACGATCAGTGGCTTGACCCCGGTGAATATCTCCAGGAATATTTCCAAGGCCTCCCGGGTTCCCCGCCGGGCAAATATGTAAGGAGCCTTGATTATCAGCTTGCGGAGGGTCTCATCATCCCAGTTATCATCCACTGCAATGCCCAGCCAGCTGGCCAGCCAATCCATGACCGAACCGGCTACGGTCTCAGCATCAAATAGCTCCGCAATATTGTCAATCTTTTCTTCCATATTATCCAGCATAGAACCGAAAATAGCCAAGTAACGGGAGAGAAAATCCCGGCTGGCTGCGTCTTGCTGGTACACCGCCGGCATATAATCAAGCATGGTCATGCGGGGGAAATAGATCCTCATACGGTCTATACAGGGCGTGCTGGTTTCACTGCCGCCCAATTCTATTTTAATCATTAGATAGCGCCCCCGGGCATTTCTCAATAAAGCGTCCCGGGGATTGACTATCGCTTTGGACCATAATGGTTCCAGCAGCTCAAGCCTCTGCTGCATGGAAAGCGTTTCATCACCCAACCATGTCTCCAGGTTGGTTAAACGCCCCTGCAGAACCATTTCCAGAGTCTCGACAGCAAAATAGGACACCTTGATCTGAGTGTCGTTAGGGATATCTGCATCCAGGGTGATCCGGTGCCACTCGTTTTCACTTTCCGTACTGTCCAACGGGGGCAGGATATACACTCCGGCACTGCTTCCATTATATCCTGTGTTTATACGGTCCTGCTTTTCCAGGATACTCATGGTACCCTGACGACCATTCCATATGAATAAACGATTCTCCGGGTCCATGGTGAGTCCATCTACCCAGCCGGAATAGGCCAGGCATTCGCCAGCGCCGTCATTACCAGCCGGATAATTCAGCAAAAACCGGTCGGTTAAAGACAGCGTCCCGGCTTCTTGACGCGTATCTCCGGAATATATCCCGCCATCTTGGTCCACCCCCAGTCCCACCAGGTGTCCTTTCACTTCCAATTGGCGCTTTTCCGCGATTTTCCCGTCTTTGCAGATCCACAGCCGGCCAGACAAGCCATCCAACAGGTATAAAGAGCTTCCCCCCGGGTAGCTGATATACAGGTCCATAGCCGGGATATCTGTTATACCGGACAAATCTGCCCAAATCTCCGCATGCCCGGATGGACTTATCCGCCAAATATCGATATGTCCGCCGGCAGCATTTTCTCTTCCTACGGCCAAAAAAGCCTCATTCCCATAGCCGGTAGTCAGAGCCAGCGGTCGTCCTCCCCCGGAATCCAGCTTAATAAATGTGGTCGATCCAAGAGTCATAGAATAACATATCACCGGCGCATTGGGGTAGCGATCAACTATGTACAGGTGATTACCGGAACCGCTTATCATCGCATCGGCAGTAAATTGTCCATGTCCTGACTCTATCAAGACCTCCCGCCGACGATTTCGGTAATCGTAAGTCCATAAACCAGCCAATTGGTCCATCAGAAAGATCAACCCATATGGTCCGGCAACTGCAGAAAGGAATTCATGGTCTTTCCCCAATTCTTCAGCGGTTATCAGCCGACGGCGGATATAGCGCTGAGTAGTGGGAATGCGCAGTCCATCAGTACAGGTCAGATTAGTCATCCAACCCCTGTTCCAGTCACTTTGCTTATTAAAAGAGAAGAATTTGAACTTGCCGTACATCAAATCACCTTATTCTCTTAATTCACCACAGATAAACACGGATTTTTATTAGCCACAGCGACCTTAATGGCACCCGCCAGGGTGCATCGTTGTACCCGTAGGGTGATTAACACAGATTCACACAGATTTATTTTTGATGAAACATTATTGATTGCTTTGCTGCACTCGCAATTATCACGGGTATTAACCCACCACAATGAACGAAAAGCGTTAGACCATTTTTTCGTTTAGCCATAATGACCGGGGAAGATTGCCGCGTCGCTAACGCTCCTCGCAATGACAAGGCGGGACACCGGGGCGGCAATCCTTTATTGTGTCATTGCGAGCGCAGCGCGGCAATCTTCACCCGTTTTCGCAGCAATGACATTTTATGAACATCTTAATCTGTGGCTAAAAAACTGTTCCCCTTATATTTCTATCTGTGAATATCAGTCTAAATCTGTGTTCATCTGTGGTAAATTCAAACTCCTACACATCATTCTTATGTATGATCTCTATCTCATGCTCACCGGAGTAGACCAAGCCGGTAGGGGGAAGCTCAATATCTCCGCTCACCTCACGTTTGATGCCGCCGCCCTCGGCATAGAGCCATAGATCTTTTACATATTCCACCACCGGGATGCGGTTGATGATCTCGTAAATATCTCCCTTGTTGACAGTACGTCCGAAAGGCCAGCCCCCCTCAGGATCTTCCAGGTCCAGCGCCTCCAGGAATTGATTTAACATGTCCAGAATCTTTTCACGCGGTTCACCTTTACTGGAGTTTATCACTACCACGGCATAGACCGTCACTTTAATATACTCCGGTGCCATTACCTGCAGATTGGTGGTCAGTAAACGGTAACGGTCCAGGTGATGCTTCACACTTCTTAAAAAACCGGTACTGGGCACCGGATTAGGTGACTCACTATAGGGGACAACTACCACGGTCACTGCTGCTGGGGTCTGATTCTCCGGATAGTTTTTCAGTCCGGGTGAATATAGGGGCAGAGCCTTCACCCGTGCCACTCGGTGACCCGGTGTCGACCGGGACAGTACCTCATAATCTTCAGCAGTCACAGCTCGTTGTGGAGTATTTCGGACTCTTCTCAAGCGAGCCTTGGCTTCGGTCAGATTCTCGGCTGGGGCACCGCCACGGGCCGGCCAAAGGTTGGTTATACTTATCATGGATAGTACCGGGTCTGGTTCCAGAATCCGATTAATATCTCCGGCTTTAACATTTCCCCGCTCCCCGCCGCCGGTTTTGCAGGCTGCAATCAGGATATTCGGCGTCACCGACGCAGGTGGGACCATACCCCGTTCGTTATCCCCAAAATATAGCATCTGGTTTTCCAGGTCGATAACGTAATGGCGATCAGCCGGACCCGAGGTGCTGAAGTCATCGACCGCACACCAGTCCTGCCAGCGCCATTCTCCGCTGCCGCCGTCAAAAACCCCTGTCTGCAGGCGAAAACTATCTTTTATTATCTCTGGCCAGGGCAATTCGAAACTCTGACCCGGCAGGCCATTACTGCAACCCAGCCAACGGTATCCTTCAAAATCACTGCTAAAGGACAGCACACGGATATTGTCAACTCCTGCCCCGGGGATGGCTCCATTATCACCGTTGCCGAATGTAATGGCCAGCGTTCGATTCTCAGGCTTAGCCTTCAGGACGTAAACCGGCTGACCGGCATAGGCCGGCACTAGTGCGTCAACTTTCTGCCAAATAACCCAATCCCCGTTATCATCTCTTACCTGTACCTCGTTTTTTCCATAATAGGATAGGGCATGCTGCATAACTAACCTCTGATCCCGCTGCCCGCTGCCGGAAAAACGCTGTTCGATGCTGTGACTGGTTTGCTGAGTGGCTGTAATCGTGTTCAAGCAAATCTTTTCAATGCGTGGTGGGAGTTCATACTCGTCACCCTCTAAGACGCAGCATAGCCAATAACGATCTTTGTCCAGCGCCGGATTGAAGCGGGTAGCCATCATTTCATCCGGTATAACAAAACGGAGTTTACCGCTGCAGTGCAGGCTGCGAGTGTCATCCACCGTCACCAGCAAGGGATGCCACCCGATGGAATCGCCTTCCTTACCGTAATAATACCAGGAGTTGGCGGCAGAAGGGTAAACCTGACACCCCGGATATATCTCTCCCGGCGCTATTGGATAGTTGTCATCCATTTTTATGTTCAGCGAGGTCTCACGAGTCCCCGGTATTGGCCGGTCCATGCCAAGCAACAAGCGGTTGCCGGATCGGGCCTGGCGGCCAAACGCGTAATATGAGAGACCGGGGGTGGCATCAAGGGCACTGACATCACCATATTCACCATCAGCATAAACCAGCATTTTTTCAATTGTTATTGGTAATAGATAAATAGCCTCGTCACTCTCAAAAACCTGATCCCCTGCTCCCAGTCGGATACCGCAGGGAATCCATTCACTCTCTTGCAGAGCAGAAAAAGTAACCTCGGTCCTGGCGCTAATCGCATCCAAAGGTCTGATCCCCATAAGTTTCAGGAATTTGCGTTCATTTTTCTCAGTGACCCGGTCGAGATAATACTGCTGCATCTCCGAGAGCCATGCGAGAAGTTCGATCATGGTAATTCCGGGATCATGGTAATTCTCGTCAGTCCAGTCCGAATAGAAGCGCGGGATCATCTTGCGCGCTTCGGCTACTATGTCTATGAACAATTGATCATCTAAAATTGGTACTGGCAGCATGACAGCTCAGACTCCTTAGTTTAGAAATCATATCAAATGGTGACCACATTGAAGGCCACAGCAATCACTCTTGGCTGAATCAGCTTTTCACCTTGACCTGGATGCGGTGCTGCCCATTCATAACCATACCGTGGGGCAGTCCTGGCAGCGAATCAGCATCTATCTCCAGCGGCCCTTCATCCATTAAGTGAAAGACACTCATGGTTACCTTTTCAACATAGACAACTCCGGCAACTGATTTTAACAGGGTATAGAGGAGTGAAGTACTCGGGTATTCCCCGATAGTCCACCCGCCGCTGCCGAGGGCATCGCTTGCAGCCGGCTGGAAGAATTGCTCCAATCTAGCCTCCGCTTCTCTTTCTACGCCAATAACAGCATCCAGATCCTTGACTACTACGACGGCATTTACTGATATTTTCAAATATGCTGGCTGGATGATCCGTATCCGATGGGGAAAGGCCAGAGTGCCAGCAGCCTTCAGCATCAGTTCACGTTCAATTTCCTGTTTAAGAACGGGAAAGAGCCCGGCAGCTTTTCTACCGCCGCGGGGCATCACCACCAGGGTGAGGCAACCGCTCTCTTTTTCGCCCCGGGCATTTATATTAGGCAGACATTTAACCCTTTCAACATTTCGAGAGACTTCCATGCATATGGCCTCAAAATCCCCGGCGGTCACCGCCCGGTTGCCATGTTTAATAGTATGGGGAACCCGGTTAATCGCTTCACTGATGTTCTCCCGGTCACAACCGCCGACTGCGGACTCCGGATTAAAAACCCTATCTATGTATGCCACGGAGACCTGAAGCTGGTTGATGGAACCGACCGGTAAATTGCCGTGCTCGCCTCCGCCGGCCTTATAGTTCACTTCAATATTGGGTATGGATGATGGTGGTGGTATCCTGCCATTATGCCCATCACCAAAACGCAAAAGGCCAAGAGCACGGTCGATAACATAATGACGGTCATGTGGACCGGAAAAATCAAGGCTCGACACCCTAACCCACTTGACCCAGAGTCGCTTTATATTCCCCCACTCGTCACTCTCCACCCTGATCCCGGATGGTTGATTGCGGACCATTTCATCCCGTTCCCGATCAGTAAGCCTGGCGGCTTCTTCAACCCAAACCTCTTCGGATACTACCGGAGACCTTCTGAGAGTGAAATTTTTATTAACCTCTTCTTCCGGATTATTGAAGGTTTCAGCATTGATACTCTCCTGTTGTACCGCCTTCACCGTATTAGGATAGATCCCGGTCACCACCGGCAGGGGCAGGAAAGTACCCGGGGTAAGGTATTTCCCGTCAGTATTGACCACTCGTATCCAATAGAGTTCATGTCCGAAACAGGAGGCCTGAGCAAAATCAGCGGGACCATTAAATATAACCAGACCGCTTTCAGTAAAGCCCGAAGTCTCGTCCCGCAGCTCCAGACGTACCCAGCGCTGGGAAATCCCTTCCTGTTTGAGGTACTCCCAATGCAGGAGCGGTTTCTCTCCATTTTCCTGACTGTTGAAGCGAAAAGAGAAATAAATGGATAGCGGCCCCTTTTCCGGAGGCTGATCGAAGCCCAGATATAAAGCCGGCTCCTTTTGTTCCAATGCATTAAAAGGACTTACTAATGATTGTTGCTGCAGGTCCTGGTGTAGGTCATGCCATTCCAGGTTATTAACGCTCATGGCTGCCTGTGGGTCGAGTGAATCGTTTTCATATTCATAATCGAGGCGCATGTGTTCCACGAACGGGGTCTGATAGATTCCACCGGCGGCGTACATATTATTTATACTGAGCACCCTGGCCCTTAACCAATAGTTGGTATGATTGTTTATAGCAGTCTGTTCCAGGTCTTCCGGACACTTAAAACGCATTACCCGCGGACGATCAGCTGGATGCAGGAATAAATCTTCATATTCGGAGCCCGGGAACAAGCGGGTCCAGCCCTGACCATTGTAATACTCCCAGGATACACGCGTTATTAGTATACGCGGGGGCTCGGGTTCATCCAAATCGGACTTTTTCATAACCATCTTCCACTCGATAGCCGTTTGACTGTCCTCCCCCATGGTTTTCGGCTCATGCCGTAAACTAAAGGACAAGGTAATCATACCTTGCTTCTTGGAGAAGGCCTCCTGGGCTGAGATATAAAATGTGTCGTAGAGTGCGAAGAACTCACCAAAGGGATAGAACTGTTCGCGATCCAAGGGCAGATCGTTGCAGAATACCATATCAGGACGCAGGCCATCATCTTCCCCGGTCGGCAGATATCTTGCTCGCATATCCAGGTTATCGAACTCGACCAATTTGAGCTGAGAAATCTTCCCTGGTTGCACCCGGCACCGCAACCACCTGCTATTAACGCCCTGCAGTTCCTGCTCAGCAATCTCTCCAGGATTCTCCTTGGTCAATACCAGGCGATTGCCGTTGGTACGTATACCTTCAAAGGGTATCCACCCCTCTTTACCGCTGTATGACCACTCGGTACAGGAGGGATCCCCCAGCAATGAAGCGGTTTCGGCTTCACTGTGTTGACGGCGGTAATGATTAATAAGTATTTCTATCAAGGCTCCTTCGCTAATGTTGAAAAGATGCTCATGTCCCAGGTAAAAACAATGTTGCTGAAGATTTTCCGGAGAACGGAAATCGAACAACCGGTATTCCTGACTGGGCGCAGCTGCCGATATTTCCAGGAGCGGTGTCGGTAACTCCAGGATAGAATCGAACCATGCACTGCTGGTAAAGGCAGCCTGCACACTGGCCGGAGTTACCATCAAGTCGCTTTGCGTTTCAAACAATAGTGCTTGCCCGCCAGCATTGGCTGCAATCTGGATCCCACCTGGGATATGTACCGGCTCAATATCTGAAGCGCTGGTAAAAAAGCTCAGCCAGGCCTGAGCTGGTTGAGACGGCAGTAAGGTAGCATCCATCATATTGAGAAAAGATACCATGTTTTTTAGCGGCACCTGATTAAAGCGTTTGATGGTCCCTTCCATCATTCGGGTAAATATAAACAGCAAAGCAGCACCCGCATCCGGATCATCGGGGTCAAAGCTCCATTCCGGGGTGTAATAGGGAATCATCTCTTTCATTTTTTGAATCAAGGCCTTGCTATCTCGGGTATCAAGCGCCGGTGGCTGCATGCTTACCCCTCCATTTTATAATAGACGCGACTTTTAATAGACGCAGATTTACGCAGATTCAATATGATCAACACTGTTTATGGTTTTGTTAGCCACGGATTAACACGGATTCACGCGATTCTTATCTTAAACAATATTTTATTAATCTACTGACTTATCCAAATATCTAGTTAAAAAATCTTATAATATGTTTTATTCCATTTGTTGTAATAACTAAACTTTTGATTACTTGCCGTATTACAAATTCTGCGTAACTCAATTCCTCTGCGCCGATAATATATTAGATCGCCGAGGGACATTCCTCTGTCAGGAGGTGTGTCCCTCTACTATTAACTGGTTCCTTCGCTGAGGTAGTATGGATAAACCTGATTGAACAGATTATTAGTAGCGCGTACCACGTACTGAACATGTATCATTAACTTTTCCTGAGCAGCTGGATCAGTTTCGATATGTACCTCGACATCTTCCACCCGGGGTTCCCATTTGACTATAGCATTCAACAGGTCGGTTTCCAGCAGATTGAGCATAGTAGCATCGGTCAGCTCAAAAACATAATTATTCAGGTTGCCTCCAAAGTTGGGCCGCATGACCCTTTCGCCCTGCATGGTCCTAAGAATTATGCCCAGTGCCTCGGCAATATCTTCTTCCCCGGAAGACATCATGAAACGCCCGGTAACTGGGTCTACCTGTACCGGGAACTTCCACCCCTTGCCTAAGAAGCCGCTGCTCATGTTCTCACCTCCTGGTCTCGCTCTAGTTGATTTTGACTATGGCCCCGGCTATATTGACCGGACCCTGACCCTTTATATCGATGATGGCTCCTTCCGCCTTAAGATTGGCAGCTGCCTTGATTTCAGTAGGCCCGCCTTTAATTTTTAACGGGAGGCTTCCCGAATCAATCGTAATCCCTGCTGACCCATCTATAATGATAGAACAGCTACTGGCTTTCAAGGTGATCTTCCCGCCGGATTCCGCTGTAACAGCACGACCCTGGCCATCCAAAATAATACTATTATTGCCACTGGCATCTTTAACCGTTATCTTCTTGCCCTGATCTTCCATGATAACCGTATTGCCAGCCGGGGTTTTCACCTCCAGCTTATCCTCGTTTTGCTTATCGGTAAAGGTCACCTCGTGGCCCCGCGTAGTCTTAATCTTGCGTATCTTTACCTTGTTTTGCTCGACAGCGGCAGTCTCCGGCGGTTTATCCTGCCCGTTCCACAGAGCGCCGATAACATACGGTTCATCAATATTACCATGATTAAAGGCCAGCAGAACCTCATCATTAACCTCGGGCAGCCAGAAGATACCGCGGCTGGAGCCGGCCATGAGACTGACCATTCTGATCCAGTCAGTCTGCCGCTCACCATCGCGATGAGGAAACTTGACCTTGATCCGTCCCAGGTTTTCCGGGTCAGCAATGCCGGTGACTATCCCGATAGTAACGCCATAGATCTTGTGTTCAGGATTCTCCCGGAAGTTTTCAACTGTGTAGTTTATATTCATACCACATTGCTCCCAATGGTCATGTTGGTCACATAGCCATTTTCATCAATCTCGTGACTGGCTGATACTATGTAATACGTGTGATCCAGGTCAGTATCGATGCCCTTAATTTCGACATAGATTCCGGCTCTTATCTCAGGAATCCCGATCGATGTAATCTTCCCGGACACCAGCCGCATGGCCCGCCGGTGATAAATAGATTCTGCCAGAGTCTTGGCGTCGACCGCCGACTTGACTTCAGAATAATAGTACTCCTTGACCCCACTTACTACGCTGCTTAACAGGGACTTCCCAGAAGTCCCGCTGCCGATCGCTGTCATAGTAGAGCAAGTGCCAACCACCGCTTCCTTTTTCATAGGATCCCAACCCCTGACCGTGATCTCGCCAGGTTGGTCAACCAAATCATCCTCCCGGCTAAAATTTATGATACTTTCAGCCCAATCCAGAGTCAGGTTGGCACTAGTATCCTGGTGAAGTTTGCGGAAATGTAACTCATTCCCGCTGACAAAGACCTCATAATTATTTTTCTCAGCCAAAGCCTGCATAAAACTGTAATCGCTCATTCCGATCTGTTCCACCGACTCATACATCGTGGAAGTAGCATCAACTTTCGGGGTAAGACCGGCTTCACTCGCCAGGGTGCTAATAATTTCACTGTGCTTCTTTTTTAAGAAGGATCTCGATTTTACGCCCTTCATCAGTTTGATGGTTTTGTCCATCCCGGAAACGATTATCTTGATATCATCATCGGCAACAGCTTCATATTTAATATTGGTGATATAGCCGTAAAAGGCAATGACTACGTTATCCACATAACCCAAAAGGATCTGAACCTCTTTGCCCAGTTTGATCTTATCGCTGTGCTTAAAGGCTTTGGCCTGGAAATCATAGGCTCCGGTAATTTCCATGGTAAACGAATCAGCTCGTTCGATACTGGTGGTCAAATTTAGGCTGGAAATCTGCATCTGACTGCTGCTTATTTCCTGATTGTCAATCTTCACCGTGAAAGTTGGCCCCATAAAATCCTTGTACTTGGTGACCAAGGAATCATAGACAATCTTCCCTTTTTTCAGTTGAGTTACATCCGACACATTATCACTCCAATGGCGGCACGATTACTTTCCGGCTGGTCTCCGCCAGACGCGGATTGTTTATATTGTTGGCCCGAGCGATCGAACGCCATTCGCTTGGATCCTCGTATTCTCTGGCAGCCAGCATCCAAAGCTCCTCACCCTGTTTCAATACCCGCTCCTTGGTACGGTCCGAGGATTCTCGGGCTATGTTGCTGGTATCTACCTCTTTCATAATAACGGTGAGAACTGCCCTGATCGGTTTGCCATCTTCCATAAACATGGTAAAACGCTGGTTTACCTGAGTAAAAACTCCGGTAAAAGTAAGCGTCCCCCAGGCGAATGTACATATTGGCGGCGTGTGCAGGGCCGCATCTATATCCAGCAATTCTACTATCTTTTTGGTAGTATCACGAACATCCTTCCTGCTTTCGGAGGTGTCGAAAAAGAGATCCATGGTCAAGGTTGCTTCATTACCGTTGTTAAACTGAACCGTAGGTTTGTTTTCCCCCTGCACCGGTTGAAAGGAGTATCTGGTAGTGCGGTTGATCTTATATTCATTAGGGTTGAACAATACCGTTATTTCTGTATTCTTTTTTTTGCCTTCCGTGATCTTTATCTTGGCCTTGGTCGCCACTTGATTTCACCAACTTCCGGTAATTCATCTAGACAGCTCGCCGGCAGGTTCAGATCTTCATATCCCCCGGCACTGGCGATCTATCTTCATTTTCCGCTGAATCTCATTATAAACCCGATCTGCGATACTCCTTATCTCAGCAGTACTCATCCGGTGCGGTACCTCAGCCTTACTGGCCTCGATCTGCTCCTGCACCGCCTCCGGGGTCAGTACCGGCATGGCGGGTTCATTGGCCTTCTCTGAGGATAAAGCCTCGCGGCGGTGGTTAAGCTCGATTCCTGGAACTGATGCTAAACCTGGTGACTCAGAACTACTATTTATACGGTTATGCCAGCGATCCTGGTAGAGTATTATTGTCTCTGTTTCCTGTCGGTGTCCCCGAGAAGCTCCTGCGGCCACGGCCTCCTGGTAGGGCCCCCACCGTGCTAGTTCCCCGATTCGGGAGGACGCTCCGCGATCACGGTCCATCACCGGCACATAAGCAACGGTTTGTAAATTGTTAGTATAAGACCTTCTGGTCAATGCTCCTGTTGGCAGGTCAACAATCCGCTTAAGTTGTAGTGGAGGGTTAATCGCCGGTGTAACCCGACTCTCCTCCGGGCTTGCAGCCAGAATTGTTGCTCTGCTATTATCACCACCCGGCATAGCCACCGCCACTCTGGTGATCCTGCGAGCTATATTTTCAGTATTGACTTGAATCGGAGCAGTATTTGCCCGATAAACTCTTTCAGCCCGGTGTTCAGGCGAAACTGATAGGTTGATCTGGTCCATATTCGAGCGGGATATGAATTCCTGCTTGGCTATACTCCAGGAGGCATTTCCAGTATGGTGTATTGGTTCAGAACTGAAATCCCGCCTGGGTTCATCCCGCTTCTTGGCTGTGTTCGTTAACAATGGCCTTTGGTTCCGGTATAGCACAATAGGTTTTATCTCAGCCATCCTTTGCATGGCTCGTTCAGCTATCCTGACTGGAACAATCTGGCGACTGCTTTCGGCTAGCGAGATATCACGTGCCCTCTGCACAATCGCCGGCCCTTCACTGGGCATTCTAGTTAAACCCACTCCCGCCGGTTCGGTAGCCCGATATGAGTGGGGCGTTGTATCCGTACCGGTTGCCTGCCCAGCTACCGGGGCGTTATTTGGTGTAAGTCTACTGACCTGATTGCCATTACGTAATCGGCTGAAACGCTTGTTATATTCTCCCCCACCCCGATACTGGTCTTGATAAACCAGAGACCTGTAGTTGATCGTGTCCCTGCTCTCCGTTGACCGATAAGCTTGTATGGTATTTAAACTATGCTCACGGGCGTTAAGTATAGCACCCGAATATCCTCTTGGTGAAATCGGCACCGGCGATGGCTTCAGCTGATCAGGCGCTGCCTCGCGCGATATGGATGAATGATTTCCCAACGCCTGTCTGCTATCACCAGCGACCTTCCTGATCATCCATTCCACCATCGAGTTAGCGGCAGACAGTCCTTGCTGTGCTGGCAAGCGATACTGCATAATGGATGCCGGCTTGATGTCACCATGACGACCGGTCAGGGGAACCCTGCCCAGGACTTCAGCCAAATGCCACGTTCCCTGTGCTGGCTGTTGCCAAAACCGAGCTTTCTCAGCCAGCTTAGACCTAGCTGTCTCCGTTTTCACTGAGTCCAATAACGCCGACTGGATAACCTGATTATATTCAGACCAGTATTGAACGGGAAAATGATCAATTAGTACGGGATAACTTGCTGTCGACCTCTGCAGAACATCTCCTGTATATCTATCAGAACGGTTCACATCGGTTGATGTAGACCTTTCACCTACTTGCCCGGATGCACTGGATTGATGATTCTTAGCGGAACGCCGGTCAGCTTTTTTCATCAATGGCCTGTTCACTGCATTTTCCTTGCTGTTATATCCCCTCGCTGCGGTTGGCGCAACGTGAACAGTGCTGGGACTATCGCTTAACCGGTTCAGCGATTGCAAGTCCGCACCCAATCTGGTCAGGTGTTGGACCAAAAATATAAGCGGCAGCTGCCGGTTGATTACTTGGTTTCCGAGAGACTTTATAGCTACTGCTCTAGTTGGCGATTGCTCTGCGAACAAAGACTGTGTGAGCAGCCACTTCCCATAATTCACACGACGCTCTTTATTGATCATGCTAGCCGCCAAAATCTCTCCCAAGGGCAATTCCGGTTTAGCGAGTCCAGCCTTTTGCGGAATTTCACTTACTGCCGGCAAAGACTGCTGCCCGTAAACAAATGCCGGCTGTGATATATGGCCCGTCACTCCTGCTGCTATTCTGGTCTCATTGGTCAGAGCTGCCAGTCCAGCCTGGAATAATATGTTACCTGGCCATGCCGCCGGGCTCTCCGGCTGCAGAAAGATCAGTGGCAAACCAACCTGGGCAGACTCCCGATAAGGTACCCGGTTGGGGGCAGGGCTAGCGAATCCAGCCTTTCGCGGTATGTCACTTACTGACGGCAAAGACTGCTGCCAATAAACAAATGCCGGCTGTGATATATGGCCCGTCACTCCTGCTGCTATCCTGTTCTCATTGGTAAGAGCTGCCTTCCCGGCCTGGAATAATGCCTGACCTGGCGCTGCCGGGCTCTCATGCTGCAGATGGATCAGCGGCAAACCAACCTGACCATACTCCTGATAAGGTACCCGGTTGGGGGCAGGGCTTGTAATATTCAGATTTGGAATCAATTCAGTTCCGGCCGGGAGCAGTAACGGCATCGATATACCATGATTTGCCCCGGCGCCGCGGATAGCTGCTAGAAGAACAGCGGTTCGAATGGTCTTGACTAAGTTATGCAAACGATATTGTCTAGTCTCCGCTTTTTCACCGGGTAGGATTTCCATCCATTTTGGCCCTTGATATGTATGGTTATCTGTCCCCGGCGGGCGTAGATTTACTCCATATTGGGCCGGTGACCCGCCCTCATGCCAGGTGTTGGGCAGAATCCGGGGAGATATCGAAATATGGCCTTGCGAACCCGGCAAGGTCACTCTATTAAAGTAAAAAGGCGCGTGGCCCTGCCTCAATAGATAATTAAATACGATATTGCTGCTGTAGCCTCTGTTCTTTCTCCCTGGAACCGTTCTTTGACCAGTACCCGACTGCCCGGAAACAACTCCGGCGGCCCCTGCTGGGAATTGCGGGAAAACTCTCTCGATGATCCTAAGTGCGCGACTCCCCTCCGGTAATCCAAAGCGGTCAAAATGTGGCTGGTAAGATAGTGAGCCTCCTCGCCTTTGATATGACAATGGCCTAATAAATATATCTGTCATGCGTAATTCAGGCGTTAATAGCTTATTATTATCTTCTGTATGGTCTATAAAATAAGAATTGATCGGGACCACAGGTAACGGGTGGTATGTAGGAACATCTGATCCATAGCTCCTGTTAAAGTTTATAGCAGCCCCGCCTGCCGTGGGGTTTTCCTTGCGGGTCCGGTCATACTTCACCGGATTCGCCCCGAATAATTGATAGATAAGCTCTCTGCCGGCTCCCTGATAGTTGGGCTTTGTTTGATAATAGCTGTTATTTTGGAAGGACCACTGTAACAACAGCTTGTTTATATCGGGCAAAGTGAAAAAAGACAGGTGCTCGCCTCCCGGGATATTGCGATACAAGTATTTGAGCGGTCTCTGATCACTCGGTAAAGGTTTCTCATGCTCCTTTAATGTCTTTACCAGGACAGACGGCAGTTCGGGCCTATCTGCTTCTAACGGTACTAAACCGGGGCTGACCATTGGCCTCCCCGGTTGATGGTTTACTATATGTATTTGCTGACCAGCATCAATTCGCGGCAGCCCCGGTCTGGTGCTAAATGCAGCCCCGGTATGCTGAAGGACGAAAGGATTGCCCGGCCTGGTGATATACTTTAGAAATAGAGAAATAGAGTTAGTATTGGTGCCAGTTGCAGTGACTAAGTTCATGTTTTTAAAGAGCATGAACAGGGCACCCCAGGAATAATAGCCACCCCAACCATAACGGTCAAAGATCCTGGAGCCAAAACCCAGACTTACCGGTGTTATTGGTGCTATCGCCGTTGTGCTCTTAGGTAATATAACCATCGTCTACCCCTGAAAAGGTAAAACCTTATTACTTCTTGCCCTGCTTGGAGTCGCTCATAAATCCCTGGTGGACCAACTCCAGTGTTTCTATGGCCACCGCACTGCGGTCGGCTGTCAAGTCAGGCCCTACCCATTTTACTGGATAACACTTGTAACAGGTCCATTGGGAGAATACATCTCCGTTATAATTTATCAATTTTATAGTACAATCCTTGCGGGTGATGTGTCCCTGGGTGCAAGCCCGAAACCAGTTCCAAAGGTGGTGAGAGCCGGTCATGCCTCTTTTCAGTACCAAATTGGGATATTTGGTCCGTTTGGGGAATTTGTATTCAAAGTTGTTTTCTCCGCCTTCCCGATATGGCTCTAACTCTATCTCTGCTTCCAAACCATGAACTGATGTAAACTCAGCTTCGTTGATACCTTCGATTTCTATCTCAAAACGAAAAGCTGGGCTTAATGTCGGCCTTACCCATTCACTGTCCTTCATGTTTTCTTTCACCTCTTCTGACTAAACACATCAAACGGATTGTCGGGTTCGGCATTGAGCTTTTTATTAATGCGGGTTATTTCTTCACACCACCTGCGACGCTCGCGATGTTCCATGGTCATTATCTGTTCATTTGGCCAGTGAAAATAGTAGGCGATAAAAGCAGCTTCCTCGTAAATCCTGTCGATAGGATAGGATTTAATTCCACTGGTCATCTTATAAAATTTACTTCAGTCTCGAATTCATGCTCACAGCGCGGACATACCACGCGTATATTAGGGGTCTCACTCTCGTTGATCCTTTGGTACAAATCTTGTAAATAGGCCAAGTCGGCGGTAAAAAGCTTCTCAATAGCACGTGTATCTACTGTTCTTAAAGAGCCCAGTTTCGTAATAACTCGGGACAACACGATTATCGTGAGATAACCCGGGTTCTGTTGGACACGGGGATCGCGCATGGGCAGAATCTCATCGGCGGCAGTAGCCAGGCGCATTATCCCATTACGATGAAGATCACCGTTGTCATCAATAAAGCCCCTGGGCAGTTCAAATTCATATTCAGTTTGAAATGACATGCTTTTATCCTCCGTAAAGTTTTAACCCCAACAGATGAACGCCGGGTCATAAGACCCGTGTTCATCTGCGATTAAAAACCAATCTCTAGGTGGTTCTCTCCATAGTTTCATAGGCCAGTTCCAGAGTCTCTATAGATACCGCTGACTCCTTGGCATTAAAGCCCGAAACCTGGTATTTGCTCGGCCAGGCATCATAGAGTACCCAAACGGCCAGTTCAGTCTCACCATCAGTATCTACTGCCTTAACGGTGATATCCTTGCGCTCTACCGTGCCCTGGGCCACAGCATCACCCATGAACCATTCATGCAGTTCAGTATTGGCGGTCATACCTTGTTTGAAAACTGCTACCGGGTTTTTATACAGACCCGGCATTTTGATGGAAGCCGAGTTGGGCATACTCCCGGCCCGAAACTCAATAACATCGTAGGAGGCTTCTATTCCTGAAATTTCAGTAAAATAAGCATCGGTGATACCATCAACCTCGATCGCAAACCTATAACTACGGAAGGGGTCATCGGCATATGAATCTGCTCGTGCCATTTTTATATACTCTCCTTTCCCAACTATAAAAGATTAATCATTGTATTTAACCCGCCAGCTCTTATTCGCTGTCTGCGGTCTTCTGGGTGATTCTGAAGATAACAAACTCGGCGGGTTTTACCGGTGATATACCGATGATACATATTAACCGTCCGTTGTCGATATCATCCTGTGACATGGTTGAGCGGTCAACCTTAACGAAGAAAGCCTCATCTGGGGTGGAACCCATTAATGCTCCGCCTCTCCAAACACCCAGCAAGAAGCTGTAGATAGTTCTCTGGACTCTTGCCCACAATCTTTCATCATTAGGTTCGAATACAACCCAGTTGGAGCCGTTCTTGATGGATTGTTCCACGAAAATAAATAGGCGGCGGACGTTGACATATTTCCAGATAGAGTTAGAACTGCAGGTTCTAGCACCCCACACTCGAATACCCTGACCAGTAAAGTAACGAATCAGGTTAATTCCCTTCGGATTAAGGATATCCTGCTCTCCTTTGTTATACTGGCAGTCTAACCCAACACAAGCGCGAACCACTTCATTGGCCGGAGCCTTGTAGACACCACGACTGTTGTCCGATCTTGCATATATACCGACTACCGAGCCCGAGGGCGGAATGAAAATATTGCGTTTGTCCATGGGATCAAAAACCTGCAGCCAGGGATGATACATAGCGGCATAGTCCGTATCGAATATGTTCCGATGAGTCTGAACATCGGCTACCTTTTTCAGATCACGCGGAATGTCGAGTACCGCAAAGCGGCTCTTGAGGTTTTCACAGTGGGCTACCAGCGAGAGTTGGACATTGGGGTCGGTTACACCGGGTACAGCCATAATACTGACTTCATCATTATCAATAAAAGCCTGGATGCCGGTTCTCTTACCCGGGCCCCGATCTTCTCCAATGTAATCAGCTGCCGACAGGGCGGACAGTGATCCATCGCTGCCACCGGTCAAGCTAACCCAGAATTGCTCTTCACCAGCTTTATCTCCTGCTATTCTGTCAAATGGAGTATCCTGGGGATCGCCAACACCTTGATTATGGGTAAGGGTAATTATGTTGGAACGGGCGACCTTCTTCTCAATATAATTGGGAGCAGCTATATTCAAGGAAAGCTTTTCATAGGTTTCTGCTTCGCTGCCGTAGAACACCTGCAGGGTAAACTCGCAGGTATTAAGAGTCTTGGTGGGGAGCAGTGCGGTGTCAACTACATCACCGGGCAGTGCTTCAGCCAGAGCAATTTCATTATCCTGGGACATGGTCACCTGACTGAAACTACGTGCATCGCCGTCATCAAAAACAACGATATCACCTACATTGAAACCGGCATTGTTTTTTACTTTATAGACGCCATCACCTTTGATAGCGAGGATCGGTGTCTTGGCTTTGCTGGCTGGAGTAAACAGCAAACGGATTTTTTCTCCCCATTGACCGGGATTCTTAGCAGCGATCTTGAGGAGGACAGAATCCTCGTCATCGGCGGTGTAATTGGTAGCTGCTTTGGCATCGGGGGGAGCTACCCTCATTATGTAAGCGCGGGCTCCGCCGTTGATAAAGAAATGTTCTACCGCATATGCCAAAAAGCGATAATCGCCGAAGGCATTTTCAGAAAGATAGGCCCCAAACAGCCTCTGAAAATCACCAAAATTAGTAACCAAATCCGGTAATCCTTCTACCGGGCCTCTCTCAGCCAGTCCCAAAAAACCAGCAGTACTGGTGCTTACACCCTCCATTGGTTTTCCGCCGCTTTCAAACTCCTCTACGTATACACCTGGTGATAAATACTCTGGCATTCTTTCCCAGTTACTGTAATTTATGCATTGACTGTACTCAGCTCGTCCGCATAAACCAGAAACCAGCTCCCTCCTTCCTATTGTTACTGCTAATTGCAATTAGATGCCAAACCTGAGGACTACCATTTTACCTGCATTTGCCGCCGATACTAATGGCCACCTCCCTCTTAATACGAATGACCTGATTTCCCGAGCCTGAACCAATGGTAATCAGGTTAATAATAGATATGAGTCGCAGGGTAAGTATTATGTCAATTGAAACCATTGGTAGATTTCGGACACAAATACCCTATGTTATATATTGTAGCATTTTCAAGTTATATTGTATTTTATCACACTTTTTATCCGGTTGAATATAGGTTGTGATAGATCCTGCCAATTAAATCAAAATTTTGTCTGACAAGTATATATCGTAGTTTACATAGATATTTTATATATTCGCAGCTCTCAGTTTCGAATATCTGGGTCGGGATTTGACGAAAAAGCAAAACTCGGCTATGATATGGGCAAATTATTGAATGCTAATCAAATAAAAGCATAAATGATTCAAGGAGGAGCGATTATGAGAACCAGGCGGCTTCAATCTTTTTCCCTACGGCGAATATTTATCGTAATGCTCCTGTCGATCTGCCTCCCACTTTCCCTCAGCGGATGTGCTTCAAAAAACCATGATACAAAAAAAAATACCGATAAAGTCAAGGAGGCAATCGTCCTGGCCGATGGTACCTGGGCCACTATTCAGCTGCACAATCGGCTGATCGGATACATAATCCAGAACGGGTACGGTTATCCGGTAGAATATCTCTCCGGCGAAGAACTTCCGCTGCTCAGGGCTCTGGCTGGTAACGACATTCAGATCATGATGGAAGTTTGGACGGGCGACTTCCCGGTAGAATGGAAAACCATGCAGAAGGAACTGAAGGTTAAGAATATGGGTACCAACTATGCCGGAGCGGTTCAGGGCTGGTTTGTTCCTGCTTATATGATCGCCGGTGACGTAGAACGCGGGATAGAACCAGTGGCACCTGATCTCAAATATGTTTCGGATCTGCCTCGTTTTGGCAGCCTCTTTGCGAAAAATCCCAGTTCACAAAAAAGCTTGCTTAATAATGCCCCCTCCACTTGGGTGGCAGCCGATATCAATCGCACTAAACTAAAAGCCTACGGACTAAGCAGCTATTATACCCTGGCATCGACCAATTCAGAGAGCGATCTGACCAAATCGCTGCTGCGCTACTATGAGAAAGGGACACCTTGGCTGGGTTATTCCCGCGATCCCGGACTGATAACCGCCGGACAAAAAATGATCATGCTCCGTGAACCGCCATATGATGAGCTACTCTGGCAGCAGCACGCCTGTGCCTATCCGGTTACCGATGTCCTGATCGGCGCCAACCGCAGTCTGGAAAACACAGCACCTGAACTGCTGGACCTGCTCGACAAATATGAAACTACTTATGATCAAAATATTCAATTGCTGCAGTACCTTAGTAAATATGCCGGAAACAAGAATAAGGCCGTTATAGCCTTCATGAAAGATAAACCAGACATTTGGAACGCATGGGTACCCGATGAAGTGATCAAGAAAGTCGATACCGCCCTGGCGGCAGAAGTGGTTGAGTAGACTGGGTTGCAAGGGGTCACGGGGTACGATTCAACACAGATTGACACAGATGCCTGCGGCGACACAGATGAACACTGATTATCCTGTTTAGGAAGTGACTCAACATGTTGAGCTATAAAAAAATTGTATAGCTGTATGATATAAGTATCCACGAGGTAACACTTGGTTTTAACGTGTCATTTAAAGTACTAATAAGCAAGGTTAAGGATATCAATGAACGTTTAAGATTGCCACGCCTTCGGCTCGCAATGACACTTATCTACATTGCGTCGTTGCGAGGAGCGGAGCGATGCGGCAATCTAAAGCTTCGACCAATATAAAACTTTTTTAACGGTCTGTATCCACGTGGTAACACGTGGTTTTTATTTTGGCCAGTGATTTTTAACAGCCCACATAGAAAAGATCTGTGTATATCTGTGTATAATCTGTGTCCATCTGTGTTAAATTCGTTCCCCGCTACGGTACCATGGTTTTGGTCTGGCCGGGGTTGACTACCTGGATGACTCCGCCGAAGGAACACATCAGTTTGGAGCTGTTATTAAGGGCGGGCATATTGGCGATCAACACCGTAGGGGCTCCGGGGGCCCAGGGGGCGACGGTGACTGGTGTACAGGGCATGGGGGTCAAGACGCCTAGGGCTGCCGCAGTCGCTGATGCGACTGCTGGATTGGACATGGAGGTGCACATGCCGAAGGGCAGGATATTCACAAAGGGTTTATTATCCATGATATTGGCGGCAGGCATGGTAGCCATTACCCGGTTCATCGGCAGGACTATCAGAGTACTCGGTGCGGCACCAAAGCTGCACTGCAGGTTAGCTCCATTGCATACTGCTATTCCCATTAAATAACCCTCTTACTGTTGAGTGGTCGGCGCGCTCTCATCTGGAACTGCCGGCGGCTCAAAATAATCGTATTTCTTCTTGAGGATCACTATATCAACCCGGCGGTTGATAGCACGGTTAATATCACTGTCATTGGGGACCAGCGGGCGATACTCTCCGTAGCCTATTATGGATAAGCGGTCGGATGGCAAACCTGCTTCGGCATTCAATACATGCACCACATTGGCTGCACGCAAGGAAGATAGTTCCCAATTGGAGGGGAACTTCCCGGAACTGATGGGAATATTATCGGTATGCCCTTCGACTCGTATGTAATTAGGCAGATTCAACAGAGAACCAGCTACCTGAACAATGACAGAGTGGGCTTGAGGTGTAAGTACATCAGAGCCGCTGGGAAAAAGCAAGGCTTCCTTGAAGCTTATCACCAGGCCGCGCTCTTGTTCGGTCACCGTAATCTGGTCGCTGAGCTTGGCGCTGGCACCCTGTTGACCGGCCTGCTTCTCACCAGCCTTGGCGTCTTCCGCCTTGATAAACTCAGCTATTTGGCGCTTGACCTCTTCCAACTCACCTTGCTTGGATGGGTTCTTATTCCCGCCTTCCGGCATCTGCTGGCCGGAAATACCCTGAGCTAGTGAAGGTCCCTGGGTCTCCAGCAGCGACATGGCCTGCCCGGATAGCACTACACTAAGAGAATTGGCTACTGCCGCATATTTCGCCGCGCTGATCTGACTCATCGAGTACATGACGACAAAGAATATCAGGAGCAGGGTGATAAGATCGGCGTAGGTTATCAGCCATCGCTCATGGTTGGGCTCTTTATCCGGTTTTTTTTGTCTACGCGCCATGAGACTCTTTCCTTTCTACGCTTCTTGTTCTACAGCAATCTCACGGCTTTCCGGAGGCAGGAAGGTCATGAGCTTTTCTCTGATAACGCGCGGGTTCTCGCCGGCCTGAATGGATAATACTCCTTCAAGAATCAATTCCATCAACAAACCATGTTTTTCCGCCTTAATCTTAATCTTAGAGGAAAAAGGCAGCCACAGCACATTGGCCGATGATACGCCATAGAGAGTAGCAATAAAGGCGGCAGCAATAGCTCCACCCAGTTTAGAAGGATCCTGCAGATTGCCCAGAACCATAACCAATCCCATAACCGTTCCGATAATGCCCATAGTAGGTGCATAACCACCCATTGCGGCAAATATTTCAACGCCTACTTTTTCTCTCTTTTCACTAGCCTCTATCTCCATTTCCAGCATGTTACGGGTAAGTTCCGGGTCGGTTCCATCAATAACTAACTGCAGACCGCGAGTCAGGAAGGTGTTTTCGATCTCTCCCAGTGAGCTCTCCAGACTGAGCAAACCTTCGCGACGTGCTTTATCAGCAGTGCTGACCAATAAGTCAAGCACCGTTAAGTAATCGACCTTTTCCTCAGTAAATACTACTCTAAAGAAGTAGGGGATAGTTTTAAGTTCTTCCGTGGTGAAACTAAGGATTGCTGCTCCAAAGGTACCGCCAAAAACGATTATTGCAGCAGAAAGCTGCAACAGCATTCCCGGCGTGCCCCCTTCTTCCATAAAACCGCCCAACAGACCACCGAGGCCCAATACTAATCCTATTAGAGTAGCAATATCCATGAATTAACCCCTCTCCCCAACTGAATTCACTAAATCCTTGCTTAAGCCTGCTTACCGCAACAGTTCTTATACTTCTTGCCGCTGCCACAGGGACAGGGCTCATTACGCCCCACCTTCTTACCGACCTTGACCGGCTTCTTTTCCGCTTCTTCACCTTGATTGACAAAGGTGACTCTCTCCTCCTGCTGCTCTACCACCCGGATGCGCATGATATATCTCAGCAAATCCTCTTTTATACTATGGATCATACTCTGGAAGGCATCGAAAGCCTCGAATTTATATTCGATGAGTGGATCCTTCTGCCCGTAAGCCCTGAGTGATATGCCATTGCGCAGTTGGTCCATGGCGTCGATATGATCCATCCATTTTTCATCAATGATCCTGAGCATCAGAGCCTTTTCCAGCTCACGCATGGTCTCCTCGCCCAGTTCCTGTTCCCTGGTCTCATAAAGAGCATGCGTTGCTTCCATTAAAAGGTCTTTTACCTGACGACGGGTCAGGCCCTTAAGGCTTTCCAGGTCAAAATTCGGATGCGGCAGGATGTTCTGTTCAACATATGCCATCAACCCGGGCAGATCCCAGTCATCTGAGTATCTGATCTCGCCGGCAAAGCTATCGACCACTGCATTTATCACATCGTCGATCATGCTGGCTATGGTATCTTTGAGGTTCTCGCCGGTCAGGACCTTGCGGCGCTCTCCGTAAATAACCTCTCGCTGTTGGTTGATCACATCATCGTATTCAAGAACGTTCTTGCGGATGCCGAAGTTGCGTCCTTCCACCTTCTTCTGGGCATTCTCGATGCCTTTGGAAACCATACGGTTTTCGATCGGCATGCTGTCATCCATGCCCAGGCGGCCCATCACACCATCAATAGTAGCAGCCCCGAATAAACGCATCAGGTCGTCCTCCAGCGAAACATAAAACCTGGATTCGCCGGGATCTCCCTGCCGGCCCGAGCGACCGCGCAACTGATTATCTATACGCCTGGCCTCATGACGCTCAGTTCCCAAAACATACAAGCCACCCAATTCGGTAACACCGTCACCCAGTACGATATCGGTACCGCGGCCAGCCATGTTAGTGGCAATGGTAACCGTGCCTTTCTGCCCGGCCTGAGCGATAATCTGGGCCTCTTTCTCGTGGTGTTTGGCATTGAGCACCTGATGGGTGACACCCCGCTTGACCAGCATGGTACTAAGCAGTTCGGATTTTTCAATAGAAATGGTGCCCACCAGTACCGGCTGCCCCTTGGCATGTCTCTCAACTATATCTTCGACTACTGCCTGGAATTTACCTTCTTCACTGCGATAAACAAAATCTGCCCGGTCATGCCTGACCATCGGCATATGAGTGGGGATAGCCACCACATCCATATTGTATATCTTGCGGAACTCTTCTTCCTCGGTCTTGGCCGTACCGGTCATACCAGCCAGCTTGCTATACATCCTGAAATAGTTCTGGAAGGTGACGGTAGCCAGGGTCTGAGATTCCTTTTCGATCTTTACGCCTTCCTTGGCCTCAATAGCCTGGTGCAGTCCATCGCTGTAACGCCTGCCAAACATCAGACGGCCAGTGAATTCATCAACAATGATGACCTGATCATCCTTGACCACATAATCCCGGTCCCGCCGCATCAGGCTGTGGGCCCGAAGTCCCTGGTTGACGTGATGGGCTAGTTCCATGTTCTCTGAGAGATTATCTACATTAAAATGCTTCTCGACTCTCCTGACTCCATCCTCGGTAAGCGTTACCAGGTGAGCCTTTTCATCGACTTTATAATCCTCATCCGCAATCAGGCGGGGGATAAACTTGGCGATCTGATAATACAGATTAGTAGGTTTGTCCCCTTCACCCGATATGATCAGCGGGGTCCGCGCTTCATCGACCAGTATCGAGTCCACCTCATCAATAATGGCGTAGAATAGGTCTCGCTGAACCATATGCTCATAAGCAATAACCATATTATCCCTGAGATAATCAAACCCCAGTTCATTGTTGGTGGCATAGGTAATGTCGCAAGCATAGGCCTGCTTGCGATCTTCATAGGTCAGGCCATGCACTATGAGTCCCACGGATAAACCGCAATACTCGTACACCGGTCTCATCCAGTTAGCGTCACGGCTGGCTAGATAGTCATTGACCGTAACTATATGCACCCCTTTGCCCTCCAGGGCATTCAGGTAGGCGGGCAGAGTGGCTACCAGAGTCTTTCCTTCACCGGTCTTCATTTCGGCGATGCGGCCATTATGCAGAACCATGCCACCGATCATCTGCTCATCAAAATGACGCATCCCCAGAGTTCTCCGGGATGCTTCCCGTACCAAAGCGAAGGCTTCAGGTAATATATCGTTTAAATTCTGGCCCTGCTTTAATTTTTCCTTTAATTCCATGGTTCGACGGGGGAAATCTTCTGGGGTCAGGGCTTCGATTTCCGGTTCCATTTTATTGATTATGGCAACCTTCTGGCGAAGGCGTTTGACCTCTCTTTCGTCATCATCCAACAAGCGTTTCAGGGTCTCTTTGATCATGCTGCGTCTTACCTCTTTTCATTTTCAGCCAGGCTAACCCAACCTGTCCCTGCGTGAATCACCATAACTCAAAAAAGAGAGGAACCCTACGGTTCCTCATACGTGCTAGTAATTAACATTTTTATATTATCATTTTTAGGGTCCCGCCTCAACTAATCAAATTCAGGTTCTATCAGCCCGTAGTTACTGTCCTTGCGCCGATAAACCACATTGACCTGCTCGCTCTCCGGATTCCAGAATACGAAGAAACTGTGACCCAGCATATTCATCTGCATAATAGCTTCTTCGGTATCCATGGGTTTCAAGGCGAAGCGCTTGGAGCGCACTACCTTAAAACGCTCGATCTTTTGATCGCTCTGGTCTAGATCAAGACGGATCTGCTCCTGGAAGGTCTTTTTCAGGCCGACTCCCCGGTGTTGTTTATACAATTTGGTCTTATGCTTTTCAATTTGCTTTTCGAGCTTCTCTTCCACCAGATCGATAGCGCTATACATATCGTCAGTGGCTTCCTCTCCACGTAAAATCATACCGTTAAGGGGAATGGTCACCTCTACCTTGTGTTTATCCCCTTCTACGGAAAGGGCAACTTGTACCTCCTTTACGTCCTCAATATATTTCTCCAACTTGGAAAGCCGCTTAGTGGTATACTCCCGGAGTGCGTCCGTGATTTCGATGTTTCTGCCGCGGATTTCGAATTTCATACGACCACCTCTTTCCCGTTGTTCTATTATTATATTCTACTCTATCAGGTAAAAATCCTCCATAGCAAACGGTGGGAGAAGCGGTGGTAAAGTCCCCTTGGTCTAAGGCGCCAGAAAAACAAAAACCGGGCACTAGCCCGGTTATTAATTCTAAAATTATATGGCTTACTCTTTCATTTCCTGAAAGCACTGGTTACAGTAAACCGGCCGACCTGCTACGGGGTTGAAAGGAACCTGAGTATCACATCCACATCTGGCGCATACGGCAGGAAACATTTCCCTTGGAGCGCGGTTGCCATTCCGATCACCGTTACGGCGCTGACTTCTGCAGTCCCGGCAACGTTTAGGCTCATTTTCAAAACCCTTTTCCTGGTAAAACTCCTGTTCGCCGGCAGTGAACACAAACTCCTGACCGCAATCCTGACAAATTAATACTCTGTCTTCGAACATTAAAAAGATCCCTCACTTTTTTTGAATATTCCCGGCAAGCCTGACTCCACTGGATCAACTTACCAAATGGTACAGTTTATTATAGAGGTTTTATAAGTGAATTGCAAGGAATTTCACAAGGTTTACAGCCTGCTTTACTGGCTGTTCTTGCGGTCCATAGACTGGCGATATGCGTTAGTGGCTTGCTGGTTGCTGACGGATGGTCCGGTGTGTGATTCGGCTGCGGCCTGGCGCATCAAGGTCTGATTTCTTAGGTCGTTCTGACTGATCTGTTTCAAAACCTCACTCATGTTTTCCAATGCCTGTTTAAGTTCTAACAGGTCAATATTGTTTACTACGCCCTCGATCTCACTTACCGTGAAAGACTTCAGGCCATAGTCACGTTTCATCTTTTCCTGGATTTTCTTAGCCTCTTCGTTGATAGCAGCCACATCATCCATCAGAGCTTGCCTTTGCTGCAGCACCTCTTTTATCATGAGCGGATCCAGCGTTTGGTTCTGCAACAGCAAAGTCTGTTGGATGGAAGATAACTCAATCTTCTGATATATCTTTTCCTGCTTGATGTAATTATCGATTAGGTCCCGTATCAAGATCGACACCCTGCCCTCTGTTTATTTCTTGCGATCGATGAACCAGCCCTTGCCTCCGGTATCAACTTCGCCATAGTAGGCCTTAGTGGCTTTTATATTAGACCGGGTTTCTTGTAGTTTATTACCGATCAGGCTGGTGGTTTTTTGGGCCAAATAAAACATCTTCTGGTCACTTGCTTGTATGCTGGTTATGATGGCTTTTTTCTCCTGCTGGTACCTGTTTACCAAGTCTCTGAAATTGGAATCCTCCACAGTCTCTTTTATGGCAACCTGAATAACATCAATCAGGTCCATTAGTTTTTTACGTTCATCAATCAAGTCTTGGAATGCCTCCACAAGTTTATCATCCGTCACGTCGGCATCCCCCAAGAGTAATAAATGGCGCTCCGAAAGCGCCAGTATCTCTCCAAAAAGAACCTTTTCTCTATCAAGTTGTGCTATCAATTCCTGCTCCGAAAGAATCATCAGACTATCCCCGTATATTTAGCCCTTGGCTTGGCAGAGTCTCACCTTGGGCCTTCATAATCCCGGCCTTTTTGCTCGCTTCCTCCCAGATATCATGAAATTCGCAGAGCAAATCTCTGACCTCATCCAATACCTTGATATCCTTCTGGGCATTGGCAATGACCAGTTGATAATACATAAATTCATACATATTAAATATCTGATTGGATATCTCATATTCCATATTCAAACTGCTGATTAGTTCCAGAATTATATTCTGGGTTTTGATGATTTCGTTATGGGCAAGGTTGATATCCTTGTTCAGAATCGCTTCCTTGGCATTATCAATATCTCGAACAGCCCCTTCAAAAAGCATAAGCAATAGCTTACCCAGGCCAACACTCTCTATGTTGGTCTTTTTGTATTGATCATATGCCTGTGCATTCATAACTGGCATCATTCCTCCCCTTGCCATATAATCGTATATTCAGTTTGAGACTCTAAGCTCGGTCCTTGAATCTCCAAACAGATGAAAATCAGACTATTTCATCCACCAGCATACCAGCCATATGGTCCAAGAATTCGCGGATTCGGGCCGAACACTCTAACAGTGAATCCGGCGGTATCTCCCTGATAGTCTTATCGGTATCGGTATCAACTACCCTTACCTGTACCTTGCCACTGCCCTTATGCGGCCTAAATTCCAAGTGATAATTGTAGATCTTCATGATTTCGTTCATTACTTCGGCAGCTTTTATGACGTCTTCCTCATTCCTAACTGCTGGTTTGGCATTTTCACCCTTCTGATCCTGTCTGACGACTGGAGCCGGCTTTTCTTGTGGCTTTACTGCTTCGTTGACAACCTGTGCAACCAGATTCACGGCAGTCCCTTGCCCTTCAATCTTCATCGCATTCGCCTCCTGCATAATAACTCACAACACTGTATTGGTATTATCGTTTCTGCCAGAAAAAACTTTAACCCACCATTGCTTTTTTCTAATAAAACAAAATACCCGGGGTATTTTACTCCCCAGGTACAATTTCTTGACTGTTGATATTGATTTATGAAGCCTTATAGGCTGTCAGACACCTTTCCAGTTCATCTCTCCATTTTTGTGCCAGCGGAATCAACTGCCACTGCATATCAGTTTTAGCTTTTTCAATTAGTCTTTGCTCATAATTCCGGGTCATATTTTCTACCAGATTCTGCAACTGCACGGTAAAAACATCTATCTGATTATCTCCCAATTGAGGCATCAATAATTCTGTGGCGTTTTGAATAGATATGACTGCATCCTTCAAGTCTTCCAGCAAATATGAACTATCCTCCAAGTGCCCTTCTAGCAAGCGCATCTGCAAATGTTGCATGGCCTGGATGACACTATCAGAAAGATCAAGAATATCGGCAACCATCGCGTAGGAATCCGGCATATTGTCTCCTTTCTGTGACTACATTAATATGAAAACGGATAACCCCTAAAATGCCTTTTAGGCCAGGATATCGATTTGGGATCCCAGATGCGGTCTGACAGAAAGCTCCAGGGGTGGAGTACTGTTCATCATCATTTTAATCAAACCTTGGGCCGATTCGCTGGCACTATCCATCTGCTTCTTAAGTATAGCAACACCAACCGCTTGCTGTAGTTGTGCGGCCTGCATACTCATAGCCGCGCCGGCTATTGATAAAGTATCCATAAGTATCCCCCTTCCCGGCTGTACCAAAGCGAACAAGGAAATCCTAACCATTATTATAATCTTAAACTATTTCCCTTCCCGTGACAACCTGCCCGCTAAGGCACGGCAGTGCTTTAAACTGCTGGACGATAATTCAATATGTGCTGGATAACAGAATCCTGGTCGGCATCACTTAGAGAAGCAAACATGGGGAGACTGATCTCTTTAGCATAGAAGGTTTCGGCAACAGGAAAATCTCCCGCGGAGTAGCCAAAACACCTGCGGTAAAAGGGGTGGCAATGCACTGGTATGTAGTGGACCTGAACCCCAATCGACGCTGCCCTGAGATAAGTAAAGAATTCCTTACGATCAACACCATCTTTGACCATAATGGGATAAAGATGATAGGCATGGCGGCACTCGCCGGGCGGCCGGGGCGGAACCTCAATCCAATCGACCGCTGCCAGTGCCTTATCATAGTGGGCTGCGAGCTCATTGCGCCTTTCAATAAATGTCTCCAGTTTCTTTAGTTGCGAAAAGCCCAGGGCACACTGGATATCGGTTATTCGGTAATTATAGCCCAGTTCCTGCATCTCATAGTACCAGGGTCCCTCGTTAGCGGTGAGCATTTCTTCATCCCTGGTTATCCCATGACTTCGAAACAGCTTGAGCCGGTGATAATATCTTTCTTCATTGCAGACGATCATACCGCCTTCACCGGTAGTTATATGTTTTACCGGATGAAAGCTGAACATAGTCATATCGGCCTGACTGCCAACCCTACTACCATTACGTATAGCCCCTAAAGCATGAGCAGCATCTTCGACCACCACCAGGTTGTGATCGTGGGCTATTTCCATTATTGCTGCTATATCCACCGGGTACCCTGCATAATCAACCGGGATGACGGCTTTGGTCTTACCGCTAATGGCTTTTTTAAACCCCGCAATATCCAGACAATAGTTTTTCGGGTCGATATCGCCCAGTACCGGGCGGGCCCCCATATAAACAGCAGCATTAGCCGAAGCCGCGAAGGTCATGGTACTGGTAATGACCTCATCTCCGGGCCCTACTCCCGCTGCATACATTGCCCCGTGCAAAGCAGAGGTCCCGCTGTTATAGGCAACTGCATAACGGGCTCCGCAATACTCAGCCACTGCGGCTTCGAACTTCTCCACCATAGGGCCCTGGGTTATGAGTGGATCACGCAGAGCCTGCACTACCGCTGCAATATCGTCATCATCGATATATTGACACCCATAGGGAATAAATTTATCAGCCATAAATCAACCCTCTTGACCGCTGATCCAGGCCCGGGTCCGGAGCAACCCTTCTTCAAGACTCACTGCAGGCTGCCATTTCAGCAGGCTGCGCGCCTGGCTGTAATTGCACAACAGCTTGGGAATTTCACTCTGAGGATGAATATGGGGTACATGTTTTATCTGCTCGGGATTTCCACCTATGAGCAGGGCAAGATCATTGATCGCTATGTCTTTTCCCAGCCCCGCATTGAGTATCAAGCCGGATGATGCTGGTTCCATGGCAGCCCGGTATATGAAGTCGGCACAATCCTCTACATACAATAGATCACGGGTCTGGGTACCCTCTCCATAGATATTAAGAGGCTCACCTTCCAGACTGCGTTTGATGAAAATAGCTACTACGCCACCTTCTCCCGAAGCCTTTTGAAATGGGCCATAGGTATTAAAGGGCCTGACCACCACGGCAGGCAGCCCGTAGGCATAATAATAGGAAAGGGTCAGGGCTTCTCCGGCCAGTTTACTGGCAGCATAAGGCGACGCCGGTTTTACCGGATGCGTCTCACTTATACCAGATTCATCCAGGCTGCGGTCATAGACCATGCAGGTAGACATGAAAAGCACCCTGGCCCCAATTTTCCTGCACTGTTCCAGAACATTGAAGGTCCCGACCACATCGTTGTCAAAGGTGGTCCGGGGATCGTCGATCGAATCCTGCACATTGATACTGGCGGCCAGGTGATATACCAGGCCAAATCCTTCCTCGAAAACGCTGTCCAGCAAAGCAATATCCTTGATATCCCCCTGGATAAAAGTAAAATTAGCATCGGTCGTGAACTCTTCAATATTGGCGAGTTGGCCGTTGGAGAGATCATCCAGCGCGGTGACCCGGTAACCTTCGTTCAACAAACGTTTCACCAGCCAGCGACCAATAAAACCAGCCCCGCCGGTAACTAAAACCTTCATTTCATTTCCTCCGCAATCCATATTATGTAATCGAAAACCTTATTCCTGGTTGATCAACGGGCAAAGCATCTCATCGCCCATCGATTTCACCAACATGAATTTGATCTGGTCCAGAGGCAAAATATCTTCGTCGGCGGAACTGAATACCCCGCAGGCGGCTCGTTTGGAGCCGGGATATTCCCCTGCCACTTTATTGATATCGCTGTCAAAAGGAAGGATGACAAAAAGATCATCTGTTTCCAATGCCCGTGAACTCTCTTCCTCGCTCATTAATTCCTCATACATTTTCTCCCCCGGCCTGAGGCCGATGGTGGATATCTCCACCGCTTTCCCGGATAAGTCTACCACCGCTCGGGCCATATCGCCAATGCTCATGACCGGCATCTTGAAAACAAAAGTCTCTCCGCCCTGAGCTATAGTCAGGGATTGCAGAATCAGATCAACGGCCCGGTTGACATCCATAAAAAACCGAGTCATATTGCCATCTGTTACTGTCAGCGGACCTCCGTTAATGATCTGCCGGGAAAAAAGCGGGATGACCGAACCCCGGCTGTTCAGGATATTGCCGAATCGAACTGAAAACAGCTTCAGATCATGAGAACCTTTCCAGTGATTAGCCGATGAGATTAGCCTTTCCGCCAGCAGCTTGCTGGCTCCCATGGTATTGGTTGGGGAAGCCGCCTTATCAGTGCTGGCGTATACTACAGCGCATACATTCTGTTTGATGGCACAGTCGATAACGTTTTGAGTTCCGAGTACGTTAGTTTTTACCGCCTCATAGGGGTTATATTCGCAGGCCGGTACATGCTTCAATGCGGCCAAATGAAATACAATATCTACTCCTTCCATGGCTCGCAGAAGCCGTTCCTGATCCCGCACATCCCCCAGCAAAAAACGAATCTGATCCGGATCCGTATCCTTGGCCAAATCCGTCTGCATTAGAAACTGCTTATGTTCATCGCGGGAAAAGACCCTGACTACCCCAGCTTCCATCTTTAAAATTTTCCTGACCAGAGCCTGCCCGACTGTTCCGGTCCCGCCGGTGACCAGGATCGTCTTGCCTTTTATCATTTTTCTGATTTTGTCGTTTATAATATCATTTTCATATTGCGTCATAATTCTCTCTCCCCAGCATTTATAATCACCTGGTCAAAAACGATCTGCGCCCAGCAAGGTTTGAGCTGTTCTGATCGCCCCTTGTCCATCAACGCTCTTCTGACCGAGCTCCGCCATACTTTTCCTCAGGTCAAAATCATCCAGCAATCGATTCAGTATTCGCTCCAAGTCCCGATAGTCAATCTGCCCGGGTCCTCCCAGATTGATTGATATTCCTTGGTGGTCAGCTTCTTCAGCCAGCATTAGCTGGTTATCTGCCGCTGCGATTATAATTGACGGCAAACCGCAGGCAGCCAATTCATAGGTGGTGCTGCCGGCGGCACTAATAGATATATCGCAAAATTCCATCAAATTCTTTACATCGGGATTGTAATGGAGCAAGATATTGCTGCAATCAAGTGCTAATGTTTCCAGATCAGATATGTGCCGAAAAGCGGGTCCGACTATAACATGCCATTGTAAAGCTAAGAAACGGGGAAAGCTTTTTATTTGCCGGAGAAGCATGGCGGTAAGGTTATTAGGGTCGGCCGCGCCAAAGGTCAGCAAAATATTCTTAACCTGCGGCCTGACCACCCTCGGTAATATACTAGTGAATTGTTCACGCATCAATAAATACCCGCTCCCCAGTAAAAACCGGGCCTGTCCGCGGTAATCGAGCCGGGGGGCATATAAATTGCCGTTGATCACATAAGTAGTGTTGAATTCATAAAGGTTCATGTCGTCAACATATACAGAAATCAAGCCGAGCCCCGCCATTTTGTTTAGCCTTTCCTGGTTAAAGGCGTAACTGTCGATGATCAACATACCGGCTGATAATTCTTCAGCAACTTGGACTATACAAGTGTCCTCCTGTTCTGCATTATAATCATCAGGTATTTTTATCGCTGTAAAGCCTGCAACGTTTTCAGGATTTCGGGTTAAAAAAGAGACTTTGGCTCCGCATTTTTCAAGCTGGCAAGCCAAAGCCTGGGTTCTAATAATATGACCAAACCCGATGACACTATTGCCATCGGCTCTTATAATAACCTTTACCGGCATCTTAATCTCCCCAAAACAATATCAACTATGCAAAACGCTTTCAATAAAATCCGTAAGGTCAACCAGATGTCTGGTGATAATCTCCTGAATAATATCCATATTCATCTTCTGATAATCATGAATGGCTATATTGCGAAAGCCCACCATAGCCTTCAGCCGGTTAGCCAGGGCAGGTTCCAAGGCATCATGCTCAACCAATAAATCGAAAGCCTCACGACTGGAATTCGGAACTCCCCAACCGCTTTCCGCCACCATATGCATTGCCAAAGCTATGGCCGCCTCACAAGCTCTCTGGATATTCAGAACAATTGAATCTTGCCGGGTAATATTGGACAGGTTGGCAGGATCACCGTTGTATTCCTCGTTGATGCGTTTGATACAATGTTCAATGATTTGAACCTTATTAATAATTACGTCATTGAACATACACCCGCCCCCTTTCTTTAATCCGGGCTAACACCGGCTCGCGTTCTTCATTTAAACGGGCATACTTTTTGAGCACTAATATAAAATACTCCTGCCGACGCAGAGGTTCTTGATCCAGAATAATCTTCCCTTTGCCCACTACCTGAGCCTGCACTACAGTGCTAACTTTTTTTAAATCAAGCAGATGAACATCCCGTTTGAGCAAACCAGCCAGACGCTCGGCCAGCAACCATTGCTGATATGGATTAATCTCCACATCACTTAAATAGGCAACATCTACATCGCTGTCAGCCCTCATCTGTAGTTTCGCCGCAGAACCAAACAGAATAATTAAATAGGGGCTAATCGCCTCATGCAATTCCGTTTTAATTATTTCAATGTCGTTATCTGTTAAATATTGCAGCGTTCTTCACCTGCCGATTACATTAACCTTATGCCAAAAGTATAATGCATATAAGATGAAAATAAACCGATTTAAATCAAATCCCAATTTAACGGGGTACCGGCTTTAACGTTCATTTTCACCCTTCGGCCCAGCATCAGTTCATAATACTTCGGTTCCAAGCCAAAACCGGGCCTGATCAGACGCAAATTTTCCGGGGTCAGCACTTCACCGGCCTGCATATCCCGGGCGATATATAATGAACGCCGAAACTTCAAGGAGGCAGCCTCCCCTTCTCCCGCCCCATAGTGTATAGCCCCTAACGCCTGCCAGGCCCGTTCGCTTTCGATTACCAGGCTGTGCATTTCCGCCGGCTCCATCGAAAAAACCGAGTCGACCCCGCCGTCGGCGCGTGACAGGGTGAAATGCTTTTCAATAAAAGTAGCCCCCAGGGCAATGCTGGCCAGAGCGCCGCCCAATCCCATGGTGTGATCTGACAGCCCCACCTGGCAGCCAAACAATTCTCGCATGTGTGGAATAGTCAGCAGGTTGCTGTCCGCAGGGCTGGCCGGGTAACTGCTGGTGCACTTGAGCAGGATTATGTCCTGACCACCATATTTCCGGGCGTATCTAACTGTCTCATCCAGGTCAGCAATAGTAGCCATACCAGTGGAAATAATCATCGGTTTGCCGGTAGACGCCACCTTGCGAATCAAAGGCAGATCCGTATTTTCAAAAGACGCTATTTTATAACAAGGTACGTCGAGTGATTCAAGAAAATCAACGGCAGTATCATCAAATGGTGTGCTGAAAGCAATCAGGCCCAGTTCCCGGCAGCGTTCAAAAATCGGCCTGTGCCATTCCCAGGGTGTATATGCCTGCTGGTAGAGCTTATAAAGACTGGTACCTTCCCATAGACTGTCTGGATCACTGATAAAGAATTCATTACTATCTAAATCCAGCGTCATGGTATCGGCGGTATAGGTTTGCAGCTTGATAGCATGCGCTCCAGCCCGGGCAGCAGCTTCTACGATCTTCAGCGCCCGCTCCAAAGACTGGTTATGATTGCCGGACATCTCGGCGGCGATAAAGGGAGGTTGCATCGGGCTGATTAAACGATCCCCGATGGAAATTTCACGCATTCTTTATTACCTCTTCTCTCATACAGCCAATTTTCAATTACATCACTCACCTACTCATATTTCATTAAGGCATTTTCCACCTTGATCCGGTGCTGCTGCCATTGATCTTTAAATAGGGCCAAGACCACCACATCCTCAAATCGGCCCTTTTTTTTAGTTTCTTTAATCAGAAGACCCTCTTCTCTAAAACCGAGTTTCTTATGGTATTTAACGCTGCTCTCATTAAAAGCAAAGGCCTGGCTGTTGATCTTACGAATATCAAGTTCTTCAAAGATGAATTGCAGTCCATGATATCCCATCAATAGGCCGGTCCCTTTCGGCAGACCAGCTTCGCCCAGATAAAAACCCCAGGAGCATTTATTATTATCCAGATCAATATCGGTGACATTGACAACACCGACCGGACGGCAACTTAATTCAAAGATCAAACATACTCGGGTGCCGGTGTTTAATCCGGCAAACCAGCGTTGATGTTCTTCCATGGTAATAACATGGTCACTGAACATGTTTCTAGTGATGCGTTCTGAATTTCGCCATGCCAGAACCATGGACAGATCATGCTCATTTATTAGTCTGACTTTTCCTTCGGTTAATCTCACCATGCACTCCCCATCGAGGAAGGAAGCAACAGCACGTAATTTTCTCTTCCTTCCAAAATAGCCGGACATGAAACAAAAAACGTGCCTTCGCTTCACCTGCTTACCAATAGCTATTGTTATCTCAGTTTGAAGAGAGGCTCCAAAGGCTTACAACGAAGATACTTTTCCAAACAACCACTTTTGATTCCATCCTGTATGATCTGGAAAACCTCGTCATAGCATTGCAGCAGCTTTTCTATATCGGCATCGCTATGGCAATAGCTCATGTTATGCGTTCCCAAAGTAATGATGCCTCTGGCCAGTACCTCCTGCATAAACAGGGTCTTCAGATCCCATTGTGAATAATTCCCGCTGTCTCTAAAAGCCAGGAAGGACCAGCTGGGATGACCGGAAATGGACATGATTGAGTTCAATTCATATTTATTAAGAAGGACCTTTACTCCCTTAATAACTTTATCCCCCTGCTGCCGCAGGGTTTCGATAACCGGTTCCCGCTCCAGTTTGTCGAGGGTAGCCCGGGCCGCGGCCAGAGAAAGGGTCTCCCCGCCAAAGGTGAAGGAAAAGAATATCTCCTCCATCAATTTCATTATTTCCGCTTTCCCGGTTACCGCCGACAGGGGAAAGCCGTTGGAAAGCCCTTTGCCGAATGTTGCCAAATCGGGGACTACGCCAAAGTACTCCTGGGCTCCCCCCTTGGCAAAGCGAAACCCGGTTACCGTCTCATCGAATACGAACAAAGTCCCATTCTTATGAGCCAGGTCCTTAACTTTCTGCAGAAATCCTTCAGCCGGCACTTCAACATTCATCGGTTCCATGATAACCGCGGCAATCTGATCCGGCCATTGATTAAAAAGATCCTGCAGCGATGAAGTATTATTATAAACAAAACTATGGGTCAAATCCCGCGTAGCCTGCGGCACCCCCAGATTCCTGGCGGTAGAACCAATATACCAATCCTGCCAGCCATGATAACCGCAAACCGCCACATGATCACGGCCGGTATAGGCGCGGGCCAGGCGAATTGCTCCGGCAGTGGCATCCGAACCATTTTTCCCGAAGCGCACCATCTCGGCGCAGGGGACCATAGCGATAATCTTCTCGGCTACCTCCACCTCCAGCAGGTGGGGCAGGGAGAATATATGACCATTCTGTAACTGCTCGGCGACCGCAGCATTCACATCGGGGTCATTGTAGCCCAGAGAAATGCAGTCCAAACCGTTAATAAAATCGATATATTCATTTCCGTCAATGTCCCACACATGGCTGCCCTGGCCGCGTTCCATGTAATAGGGTGAAACCCCGTAGGGATACTGGGTCTTGCTTTTGCTAAAGGTTTGGGTCCCGAGCGGAATACTTTTTAGCGCCCGCTCCAGCATAGCTTCTGACTTGGCATAGCGTTCTGACAATTTCATCGCTTCCTATCTTTTAACGTTTAGCCCAAAGGCTAGGGAAGATTATTTCTTTCTCCATAGTGATAAAATGTAGTTTTAATTCCTCCCGGCAGCGGGTGTCGGTGGACATCGCGCTGATTACCGCAATATCTTCCTTTAACTGCGCCATATTATCTATGCCGAACACGACTCTATCGATGCCGGGGTTCTGCGCGGAAAATAGCAAGGTGGCCTCTGCCCTGCCCAGGTCGTACCGGGCTATGATCTCGGCAAACTCCTGCAGGTAATCTCTAGCCCGGGCCAGGTGCTCGGGCACCTCCGATGGCTGCATAAATAATAGCCCTTGCAAGAAAGGCGCCCGGCCGAAAACCATCACTCCATTGGCACGGGCCAGACTGAAGAAATCGTTTTTCTCCAGGCGCTGGTCAAAGATATTATATGGCACCTGAATATAATCAACTAAACCTGAACTAACCACATCCAACGCGTGCTGCGTCTCGTAGATAGATACTCCCAGGTTTTTTATCAGACCCAGGTCTTTCGCCTGTTTTAGACCTCTCATAATACTGGGGTTGTAAAAGTTGGTGGGGGTGTGCAGCAGATAACCCTCCAGGCTGTCCAGTCGGAGCCTTTGCAGAGATTTCTCGATTTCTCTTATCACCAGATTCTCGCCGTCACTGCAATCATCGGCTATAAGGTTCGGTGTTAATTTAGATATAACCTTTAAATCTTGCGGTATGTTTCTGCTGCTGAAGTATTCACCGAGTAATTCTTCGGCATTGCCATAAGCCGCGGCGGTATCGATATATTCTATCCCCTGCTCCAGCGCATAGTCCAGCATGGTGAATACTTCATCCGGGCTTGGTTTTCCGGTCTTATTGTTCACTCCGTATTCCAGCCCGAATTGGACCGTACCCAGGCATAATCTGGTCTTAACATCATGCGTCATGGGCTTTACCTCCCGAGCGGACGAGTTGGTCTTCCCGCAGGGATTTTTCATATCCTTCATTTCTGGCGAAACCCCGGTTTATCTCCAGGAGACTCGGGTTCTGATCGATCACCTGCAGTACATCGGCTAGTAAGAATAATGGTTTTTGCGGGTACAGGCTTTCATATATAAAACGGATTATTTCTAAATCTTCCGGTTCATCAACCGTCAAACGCAAATCGGACAAGTCGCTGGCCCTGCTGTAGTTGGCTTGAGAAAATAGCTCTGGGTGAGTGCGGATATAGGGGGTAACATGCTCCCGTTCGGAGGTCAGGCTGGCTTCCCGCCAGGCTCTGGCCAGTGACTTATAATTAAATATCTCTACATCCAGACCGTCCGGGAAGGTAGGCGGATTAATATTGGATGCATAATCAACACCGCTGGTGTAGAACAAATCAACCACCCCGTCCAGAACCTCCGGGTCCAGGAGCGGGCAGTCGCCGGTAACCCGTATTATAGAATCACCATTTACACACCCTGCCTGCCGGGCGGCTTGATAAAACCGGTCCAACACGTCATTCTCTGAACCTTGAAAATACTCTATGTTCTGATTCTTACATAATTGAGCAATGGCATCGTCACTAGCCCCGCTGGTAGTAGCAACAATAATCCGATCAACTTTAACAGCGGCTTGAATCCTCTCATATTGCAGTTCCAACAGCGAACGGCCGCAGACCTTCATTAAAACCTTGCCCGGCAAACGGCTCGAACCCATTCGAGCCTGCATTATGACAAGATTCATGTTATGCCTCCCCGTTGAACTTTCCTAATAATACAACGTCAATATATTCACCAGCGTAATAGTAATGCCTTTTTAGAACTGCTTCTTCCGCGAAACCCGCTTTCTTAAATGCTTTAATAGATCCAATATTATTGGCATAGCATCCCGAACAGACTTTATATAGATTAAGTTTGCTAAAGGCATATGAGCTGAGCAGCGCGATCGCTTCGCTGGCATAGCCTTTCCCCCAACAGGATTTCTCTCCGATAATGACACCGATGTCTCCCCGGCGGTGAATCCAATTGATATCTCCCAGTTTGATATTGCCTACATGCTTATCAGTGGCTTTTTCAATTATGGCCAGAAATACATCGTTTCTTTTTCCATCCAGAGAAGTGACAAAAGCCTGCAATTGCTCCATAGAATACGGATAATAGCGGCTCTCGGTATAACGGGTTATTTCATGATCATTCATCCATTTATAGTAATTTTCATTGACATCTTCACGGCGCACTTCCCTAAGATAGATTTGTTCGCCCTCGATAAAATGTTCATATACAGCGTTATTCATGTAGAATTCTCTCCTTTGCATCTAGGACTAATACTATCGTAGGGGCTGATCATATATCCGCCCGCAGACTGTCAGGTTTGTTTCCTCAGCATTCGCCGCCTGGAACGCTGTCCCGGCAGGGGGAAGATTGCCGCGCTACGCTCGCCATGACAGGTTCGGCGCCTGGTGTTCCGTTATTGTTTTCGCAGCAATGACAGAATAGTAGTTTTAAAAACAATCCTTTCTGCGTTAATCATTTTAATCTGCGTTATCTGCGTCTATTTCCGTCTTCCCCCGGCTTAAACCCTCACGTTGACACCATTGTTGGACAAGAAAAAGCGAGTCTTGATTGGGCTCTGATCGGTGAAGTGAAAAATGCTGCTAGCCGCCACCGCCGAAGCCCTGGTTTCAGCCAGCACCTGTTTAAAATCTTCCAAGCGGCCGGCGCCTCCGTTGGCAATAAGCGGTACATCGATCATTCCGCTTACCATGGCAATAAAATCCATGTCATAACCCTGCATCATGCCTTCATGGTCAATGCTGGTAAGCATTATCTCACCGGCGCCCAACGCTGTGCAACGCTGGATATGCTCCCACGGGTCCAGGTCCACCTCGGTTTTCCCACTGTCGATGTAGACTCTGCGAGTACCGTCACTCCGGGTTTTATAGTCAACACTCACTACGATGCACTGATCACCGAACATTTCTGCGCCTTCCCGGATCAGCTCCGGATTCCTGACCGCGGCCGAATTAATAGCCACTTTATCGGCGCCGATATCTAAAAAATCCTTAATGTCTTCACAACTGCTTATGCCCCCGCCTACCGTCAAGGGCATAAAACATTCACAAGCGGCTTCCTCGATAATATGGCAGACGACCTGCCGGCTCTCCCGAGTCGGGCAGATATCCAAAAATACCAGTTCGTCGGCCTTTTGGGCATTATATACGCGGGCGGCGGTTACCGGATTGCCCACATCCCGGAACTGGGAAAAGTTCTTGCCCTTTACCATACGGCCATCCTTTAGCAACAGGGCGGGAATAATCCTTTTTTTCAGCACGATTAAACCCTCCAGTCGACAAAGTTCTCTAATACCGTCAGGCCGTTCTTTTGACTCTTTTCGGGATGAAACTGGGTGGCAAAGATATTATTTTTTAAAACCGCCGCGGTAAAATCAACCCCGTAATTTCCGGTGGCAACCAGATCATTCTCATCAGCGGGCCGCATGGCATAACTGTGAACATAATAAAAGGCTTTCTCTTTCTTCAAGCCTTTAAAAAGGCCAACATCCCTAACCAACTCAATATCGTTCCATCCTACATGCGGCAGCTTAAACCCAGTCCCTGCAGGCTGCAGCTTAACCACATCGCCGGCGATCCAACCCAAACCTTTAAATAATCCCTTTTCGGTGCCAGTCTCAGCTAACAGCTGCATTCCCAGGCAAATTCCTAGGAACGGTTTGCCTTTTACTATCACTTCTTCATGCAAAATATCTTCCAAACCAAACTGCCTAAGGTTCTCCATTGCTGCCCCGAAGGCTCCGACACCAGGCAGGATTATCCTTTCCGCCCGGCTGATTTCACCGGCATCTCGGGTAATAATAGAATCCACAGCGATGTATTTGAGAGCATTGTAAACGGAATGCTTGTTGCCCATTCCATAATCAATGATTGCAATCATATATTTACTATTGTGCCACCCTTCATTTAAAGCAGCTGCAAGCCCTGGCACTGCGGTATTATCTGGCTTTTTACTTCACTATGGTCAGTTTTTCCGCGGACATAGTATTAAGTTCGTTCTCCTTCTGCGAGTCATCATATTTATGCATGAGTTCCTTGATGCCCATACCAGGAATATTTTCATGGTACCAGATCCTTTGATCCCATAGTTCCTTGCCGCGCGGAAGAGCCGCAGGATCGCATTGATTGGGATGGACCAACTGGCTGATTGCTATTTCATTGAACTCAGACTCGCTGATGCCCAGGTAATCCAGGAATACATCAAGGCTAGCCGGCCGGCGGCCTTCATATTCCTCAACTAGTCGTACGGCTTCCTCCCTATCCAACCTTCCGTTGCGTATATCGATACTAACCAGGTGGGAGGTTCGTGCATAACCCCGCTTGATATATTTTAGGTAATCGCGTACGCCCTGGAAAGAGCATTCGATCTTCTCATAGCCATACCCCGGAGGAACCCCTTCAACCTCTTCCTCCTGCCAGCCTAGCTCGTCTTTAATAAGCTGCGCCTGACTCTTAACATCCCAGGGTATATAGCTGCCCAGACAGAAGGAACGATAGTTAATAGCTTTGAGTTCCCGCAAGGGCGGATAAACAAAAGGCTGCATGTCTCGCATGGTTATTTTCGGGTCATTCAGCATACCTACCATATCTTCGGCATTGATGCCCAGGTTGACAAAGCGGTTGAACCTCTCTTCGTCCACTTCTTCTATGCCATCGTCATAAGAATAGTACGAGGTGTACTCAGCACTAGGTTCGCCCCAGATTACCAGCGGAACCTTATACCTGATCGCTACCTGCATAGGATAGGCAAAAATCCCGGTATGACAATGCCAGCAAAAATCGCCTTTTCGCTTCATGCTTTCCAGCATCAACTTCTTAACCAAGTGCCAATTAGGGGTGAAGCGCAATACGTCCACTCCGAGTTTTCTGAATGTGCGGGTTTTGCTTTCCTCAACCGTCGGCCGGTAAAAGCCGTGATCAAACGAAATGACCAGGGGTTTCAAATGATACTCCCTAACCAATGTCAGCAGAGTAAAGGTGCTGTCTTTACCTCCGCTGAAAGGCACCAGGCAATCATAATCACCCTTGCCACGGTAAGCATCCAGTAGTTCCTGTAACTCTATTTCCCGGCTGGCCCAATCAATGCTTTCCTTTTTAAACTCACTTTGCCGGCAAACATTGCATACGCCGTTTTCGTCAAAGTGGATAGTTTCATGGGTTTCAGGAGTGACACAGCGTGAACATTTGATAAGTTCCATAAGTAGAACCTCCCAATATTTAATGTATTGTCATCCATATAGAATTCAGCGTTCCATCACATTAATTGCCTATGTAATTAATATCGTGTATTAGATGGATTTCTTTATTCCAAAGCAATAATCGGTTAGGCTTTTCTTAATCGTTTTCCAGCTTAATTGTAGACTTCTTGTGCGGAATTGATTTAAATGTAATAAGGACATATAGAGGAGAAAATGATGTGGGTAGAATATTCAAGGATAATCAATTTGAGCTTCTCGAAGGCCATCCCCACATGACTATTATTAATTGCCGGTAAAGCAATATTGAATAATCAAAAGCGATCTATCCCAGTAAAAAGTCACAAAACTCCTGCAGATCGGCGAACGTAAAATCAGGATATACCGTGCTTTCCATTCGTTCCAGGCCATAACCGCTATTCAGTAATATTGTTTTAATTCCGGCGTTCTGCCCAGTCAGAATATCCGACGCCCGGTCGCCGACCATATATGATCCCCGTAAATCGATTCCGTGTTTAACCACCGCCCGGGAAATCAATCCTGTTTCAGGTTTTCGGCAGGTGCATCTTATGCCGTAAGGTTTTTGTTCGGGGACCATCGGGTAGTGCGGACAATAATAAATGTCATCGAGCGGCAGTTGCTGCAGAAGGTGGGAATGTATTCTCTCCAATTCATTTTCGCTTATTATCCCCCGGGCCACCGCCGATTGATTGGTGATTACGATTAAGATATAACCTGCCTTCTTAAGCCTAGTCAAGCAATCCGCCGCATAAGGAAAAATCTCCACCTGTTCAAGTGAAGATATGTAGCCTTTTTCTTTAATTATAACCCCGTCCCGGTCAAGAAAAATCGCCTTTCCCATGATTATATCGTTCCCGGAGGCATCATAAGGTCAACTATCGTATGTAGTATCAACTGATGGGCCACCTCAACATAACCATAGCTTTCAGAAGCCACATAAAAATTATATTCCCCTGATTTCCGCAAAGGATTAGCCGGTGAAAAACCCGAAAATGTAACGACTTGAGCCTTTGTATCATGGGCAGCTTTTACTGCATTCAAAATGTTCTCCGACTTTCCCGAACTGCTGATGGCAACCAGAATATCGCCTTCATCGGCAAAACAGCTTACGGGCCTGGCAAAAACATTTGCATAACCGAAGTCATTACTGATGCAGGTCAACAAGGAAGCATCATTAAAAGACAACGCACGCACCCCAGCGTTTCTCCAAAAATCAATGGCTACATGGCTGGCTATGCTGGCACTTCCCCCGTTGCCGACTAAAATCACCTTTTTCCCTTTAGATCGCTGCATATTTATTAGCCCAATTACATCATTTACTGCTTCATCATAGTCGACAGCTTGTGCGGAAGAATCCGTCACCTCCAAACTATCCATTATATTAATAAAATCAGCTAAATATGACCGTGCATTCATATAATGACTGCCCCTATTCCTTTAAATACTTAAACCAGTCCTTAGTTGCCGCCTCAATACTATTAGCATCCCAGACCGGAGCCTGCCTCCAGTATTCGATGTTTTCCAGCACTTTGGCCACTCCTTCAGCCAGGGACACCTCCGGCTGCCACCCCAATACCCTCTGTATTTTAACGGTATCGGCAAAGGTGCAATCCGGTTCGCCCGGTCTTTTGGGGATGTATACCACATCCCCCCCTAAAAGCTCTACCAACCTGTTTACTGAATAGGTCCCCCCGCTGCCCACATTGAAAACTTCATTGCGCACCTCAGATTCAGCCGCGCAGACAAAGGCCTTAGCTACATCCGTCACATAGGTGAAATCACGGGTCTGGGTCCCGTCCCCTACTATCGTAAAAGGCTTCCCGGCCAATTTCTGCGCCAGGAATACCCCGAAGACCGCGCCATAGGTTCCTGAGGTACGGGAACGGGTTCCATAAACATTAAAAAGCCTCAGGGCAACTACCGGGATTTTATACAAACGCCCCCAGTGCATTATCATCTGTTCAGCAAGGTTTTTAGTCAAAGCATAGGGGTATTGTGGTCTGATATCGGCCGTTTCGGGCGTAGGATAAACGTCGGGAATTCCGTAGCATGAAGATGATGCAGCATAGAGGAATTTTTTCACCCCATATTGACGAACCGTCTCCAAAACCGCCAAGGTACCGTCCACATTGGCATGAAAATATTCCTCCGGCCTTTCGATAGACGGGACAATATCCGCCAATGCCGCCAGGTGAAATACCCAATCTACACCCTTAAAGAATTCCTGGATAGCTACTTTATCCTGAATATCAACCTCGATCAGCCGGAGACGTTTTTCGTTTTCAAGATGTCTAAGATTTTCTGGACGGCCGGTACTGAAGTTGTCCAGCACAATTACTTCATGGCCGTCCAGCATAAGACGGTCAACCAAATGGGAACCGATAAAGCCGGCTCCACCGGTTACTAACGTTTTCATTATGACATCACCTTCATAGCAAGTTACAGTTGAATATATGAGATCCAGGGATGCATTGGGAATCTCTCGATAGCATATTTCTTTATGTCTAAACATTCCAGTAAGGCAACGGTTTCACCAGGAAATTGTGTACAATTCAATTCGTCAAAACATATAATGGAACCTTTAGCCATACGGGGAAAGAAGACTTCTAACGCTTTTTTGGTTGGCTCATAAAGGTCAAAATCGAGGTAAAGCATAGATATAAGCAATTGCTTGTTTCGTTCCAGAAAAGGTTCGCCGGTAAGGTTAAAATCACCTTTTACTAGCTCAATAGTTGGTATATGTGAAAGAAGCCTTTCTAAATTATGTTTTTCTACCGATACTAGAATATTTTCTATGCTGTCTCCGTGTAAATCGCCGACACCAGGATTTTTTTCAGTGTTTACATCATTTTCTGATACGCTGGGAAATCCCTCAAATGTGTCAAAGCCGATAATTCTCCGATTATAATTAACCGGTTCAAATATATTGCTTAGTTGAGCCCATGTGAATAATCCCGCTCCATTTAAAACCCCACATTCTATAATGACACCATTTACATTGAGAATCTTTTTATAAATCTCATAACGGCATAAAAAATGCGTCAGGCTTCTCTTGGATATGAAGCGCGGAAAAGCATCCAACTTTTCTAAAACTGATAAATCAGATGCCTGAAACGCTTTTTCAATCATTTCATATGATTTTCTGTCATTATCCGAATGACGTTTTTCAACTACACCGTTTGGTAAAAAACTCATGGCAGCATACCTTCCTCAAATGATTTTTAGTTATTTTTGATCATACTAACGTATTGCATGCCCCTTCCAAACATTTTGGAGAATACTTTAGATTCCGATATTTTGGATTCATTTAGTGCATTATCATTAATTAGCTGTATGACTTCATTTATCGCAGAAACCACGTTTGGCATTTCCGAAACATTGCCGGAAATGCCCGTTAATATTTTGCTTATTTCCACAAGGTGTTTCCCTTCAAGACTATTTTCATATTCTTTTAGATAATTCTTAAATTCTTTGGCAAGCTCTATTAACTGATAATTCATGACGTAAGGTCTTTCGTTTTCTTCCACACTCATATCAATAAGCATGTGCCGTTTCTTAGCAAACTGTTCTTTACAGGTGTTTCCATACTTATTATTCAAATCTTTATACCATGTATAATCCGAAAACATACGCGGACTGCTGCCTAAAACATCATAGTTATCGCCAAATTGTTCAATACAATCCGCTATACTAAATAAATCTGAAAGCATAGCCGGATTAATTAGATTATCTAACACCCAATCCTCCACAGGCCTTGAAGCACCGGACAAATTTGAAAAATGCGCTTCAAATGATTTAATTAAAATCTCTTTTTTGCTTTCCAGATCAGATATACCTTTTAGAAAAGTTAATTTACTTCCAACTAGTCTTTTAAGTAAATCAAAGAATATGCTAATCTCATCGAAGCAGGTTACAACAACAATTCCATTATTATTGACCAAATTGTCTACTTTTGTAATCACTTCTTTTTGCTTATTTTGGTTCATGCCAGGAATAAAACCCTCAGCTATAACAATATTAAACTTCTTTGAAAGTGCGCAGTCTTCTATCGGGCTATTTAAAATTTGATATTTATCTGAATCGATATTTTGGTTTTTGAAATTAAAATATAATTCATCTACTGCGGTTTTATTAGGTTCGACCAAGGTCATGGTTGCACCCCAATTTAAAAAGGCTAAAGAATTATATCCTCCTCCTGGTCCGATCTCTAAAACTTCGGTTCCGTTAAACACCATTTCAGGCATACCCAGGGATCGATATAGTTTTCCTCTACGCTTGATATGGGTATTAAAATCTAATATATTTTGATGCACGGGAGAAATACTATTTTTTTGATAGAAGTCTAATAATAGATTCTCTATCTGCATATTATTTACAGTCTCCTTTATTACTTTAATCACCACTAACCCCTAACTTTGGAACACTCTAAATAAAATTAACGTGCATAGGTATATCTGCGCATTGCTCCTTTTCTGTGTAATCTTGTTTATTGGAATGTTTAATTTCCCATAAGTATTCGTTCACTTTATGCTGCAGACATAAAGCGGCACAATCCTTTTGCGCATTGAAATTACATGAAGCAATTTCATTCATTACCTTCCAATACCTATCTCCAGACCATAATTCTTTAAATGAAGTATCTCTAATATTTCCGATATGGTATTTTTGGTATTTGTCATTAAAAAACGATCCACACGCAGCCACCAAGCCTGATCCTGAGATTTGCAGTATAAAGGGTGCTCCATAACATTGCTTATATCTTCTTTTCCCCTGACTTAATATCTTTGACCATTTAGCTTGAACAATATAATTATCATCAGATAGCGCTTCGGCTTCTTTTAAAACGTCTATCATACCATCATAAGCTTGATAATCTACTCCCAAACTACCTTCCTCGTCGTCTCCGCAATGTTTAATAACCAGATAATCCACCCCAAGTTCTTTACCTAAACGTGCAAGAGGTAGTATTTGATCTTGATAGTCAGGTAACAAGACCATCTGCATTCCTATAGTAACGTCTATTCCGGATTTCTTTTTAACATCTACACTTCTCTTTATCGTATTAATAACCTTCTCATAGCATTTTTCATTACAACCATGAATTTTCGTATATCTATCTTTTTCCGCAGCAGAAATATTAAAACGTAGATAGGTTAATAAGGCTAGTATTTCTTCTAATCTTTCATCTTTCAATAAATAACCGTTAGTACCTAAAGCCATATCCATGCCATTTGCTTTACCTCTAATAATCGCATCATATAAATGAGGACTACAGGTGCTCTCACCATCACTAATAAAACTAATAGCTTTGACCCCAATTTCTGCAGCATCATCTAAAAATCTAAATATTGTATCTTTATCAAGCGGCTTCTCGTTATTAATTCTTTGTAATTTCCCATAACAGTACACGCATCTATAACTACAATTTGCCGTTAAGGAACAATCAATAGTAATAGGTGCAATTCTTTCTCCATTAAGCCATGCGTTTACTTTATCCATATGCCAATTCAATTTATGCCCATCCAATATTAAACTATTTTCCATATGTAATTCACCCTTATGCTTTCCTTCCCGATAACTTTTTGAATAATTACTATTCTCCGGAATGACGTCGTTTGTTACAAGCCAGCACAAATAAGTAATGACACATAGGCAGGAAACCCGTATGAACAACCTCATCATTCATACCAAACAAAAAAACATTATGAAATTCCTTCAAAAATAATTCTTTCAAGCGTTGATGATCGTAAAGATTAATATGACCCATCCGGCTGGCTTCAGAAGCATACGCATCAGCAGTAATATTAGGTGTTCCTATTAATGCAAAACCATCTTCATTCAAATTATCAACTATGGTTTGCAAAAATAATTCTTCTTTTTCCCTGGAAATATGTTCTATAACATCGAGAGATACTACTGCATCAAAACTACCAAATTTTGAGCCTAAAATGTCGGCAGCAACAAATTCCAAACCACTCCGGCTTAGATTTTGCTTAGCCCAGTCAATTGCTCTTTTATCAAAATCGACTCCCAAGGTGCGGGACGCCACCTGTGCCAGGAGTAAGGTTCCCAGCCCTTCATTGCACCCTAACTCCAAAACCTCCATGGCGGGCTTATCTCCTAAAATACGAGCGGCAAATTTGTAGCGCGAAAAGGTAAAAAGCAAATGTCTGATATCGCCTTTTATCTGAAAGGTAAAATACGTGCTCAAGGTAAGAGAATCGTCTGCAATGTTTCCCATAACCTTATTCCATAGTTCTTTATCTTTCATATTAATTTCATCATGCATATATTTTCACCTTTCGCCTTAATATAATGTTCCGATCATTTTTAAGCAATTCTCTATAATTTGTTCGGGAGATAGTCCATTTTTGGTTTTAATATAGGCATGTGAACCGTAGCCTTTGCCGAAACAATCCTGCAAACCCATAGGCTTGAAAGCAATAACACTGCACCTGTTTTCTAAAAGAACCTCCGCTACCGTACTGCCCAAACCACCTATTACGTTATGCTCCTCAATAGTTATTATTTTCCCGGTTTCCTGGGCTGCTTCGATAATGATGTCTTTGTCAATGGGCTTAATACTGGGCATATTTATAACCCGGGCATGAATTCCCTTTTCCATTAACTTATTTGCCGCTGTTAATACATCATGAATGATGGATCCTGCGGCTACTAATGTTATATCTCCGCCATCCTTCAAAATAACTCCTTTTCCTAATTGAAATTCATAATCCTCTTCATAAATCTCAGGTTCATTAGTAGCTTCCAACCTGATATATACCGGTCCGTTAATTTGGGCAGCCCATCTAGTTGCTGCATAAGCTTCTCGCGGAGAAGCAGGCACAATAATATTCATAGAAGGTAAAACCCGCATAATGGCAATATCCTCAGTAGCATGATGAGTCGGACCCTGGGCACTATAACGCATACCTGCACCAACCCCTACCAATTTTACATTTTGTTTTTGCAGACATACATCATTTCTGACCTGTTCAAAGGCCCGCATCGTAATAAAACCTGCAATCGTATAAGCAAAAGGGATCTTTCCGCAATTAGCAAGCCCTGCAGCCGCGGATACCATATTAGCTTCTGAAATTCCGAAATTAATAAACTGTTCCGGGTAATCACAACGGAACTGATCAAAGACTATAGCTCCATTATCAGCAACCAGAGCAAGAATATTTTTGTCTTCTTTGGCCAAATCATAAATCGCTTTTATATATGCATTTCTCATTAATCTACCAGCTCCTGCATACTCATATCCAATTCTTTAAGGGCTATCTGCATTTCAATCTCATTGGGAAGTCTATTATGCCAGATAGGCACCCCTTCCATGAAGGAGATGCCTTTTCCTTTAACGGTATGCGCTATGGTGATACGTGGCGAATTGTTGGTGTGGAACTTTTTAGTGAGTACCGCGATTAATGACGGTATATCGTGCCCTTCAACTTCTTCAACCTCCCAGCCAAATGCCTTCCACTTATCTTTGAAAGGTTCCATTTTTACAATATTATCCAGCCTGTCCATGGCCTGGAGTTTATTGTAATCTAATATAACATTAAGATTATCCAATTTGTTGGAAGCGGCAAAGAGAGCGGTTTCCCAAACAGATCCCTCCTGGCATTCGCCATCTCCAATTAATACATACACTTGATAATCGTGTTTATTCATCTTTCCTGCCAATGCAATGCCGGATGCAAAACCTAATCCGTGCCCTAATGCCCCGG